>JAPOQZ010000215.1 GCA_026710435.1 bacterium
AGGGTCACGGACGCGACCTTCTATCCCCTGTGCGGGCCGGTTCCGGACAGTATGAACCCTGCCACGGTCCGCTCGACGTCGGAAACGAACCGTCGGTGTATACGGCTATCTACCATTGTGCAACGAGCCTGTGACAGATACAGCCTGCTCGTAGCGTCGGTCGGTTCCGGTTCGGCTCGTCAAGCCCGGAACGCAAGCGAAACAGAGATACAGGACACTAGGGCGTGCTCACTCTATGCGCAGTCGTTACGGTGCCACTATCAAACTAGAAGTGGGCTATCGCTTCGATGACGTTGAGCTTGGCGGCTCGCCGGGCCGGGTAGACCGCGAAGAGGATTCCCAGGATGCCCGTAGCCACCAGCCAGAACAGCAGGCTCCCCAACACTCCCGAGACGGTCAAGGAACTCGGTAGCCACGGGATCACGAAGCTCGACAGCCCGAGATCCGTCAACGCTCTGATCAGGGCCCACCCGAAGAAGATCCCGAGGCCGATACCCATCAGCGCTCCGAAGACCGAAACGATCGACGCCTCGGAGCGGACCATCCATCTGGTGGTCCGGCGGTCGAGGCCGACAGCCCGTAGCAACCCGATCTCGCGGGTGCGTTCGAACACCGAAAGGGCCATCGTGTTGGTCACGCCCAGCATCCCGATCACCACCGCCAATGCGAGCAGGGCAAGGATGAAGTTGAGAAGGCCGTTCAACTGACCCTCGGCTTCGCTCTGCAAATCGCCGAACGTGCGGGCCGCTACGTTCGGGTAGTCGGAGAGAACCGGCTCGATGGCAGCTTTCAGTTCGTCGGCGCTCACTCCATCGACCGCTTTCACGTCGATCTGGGAGTGTTGTTCGACCCCGTAGGCGGACACCCAATCATCGGCGGTGATGGCGACTATTCCGGCCCAGGCCCGGCCCTCGATGAGTCCTGCCAGGGTGAAGCTGCGTTGGCCGGTCTGTTCGAACTCGATGACGAGATCGTCGCCGAGGGCGAATCCGTTGTCGTTCGCGATGCCCACCTCCATGACCACCTCGCCGGGTCCGGGGTGGAGCTTCCCCTGGAAGGACTCGGGTGGGATGAAATCGGCCAGATTGGCATCGGTGCCGGAAATGAAGGTCTCGAGTTCTGTCACATCGGTTCGGGCCCCGCCTTCGGAAACGGTCTCGGTGACGATCCTTCCCCATCCGACCCGCACCCGGGTCACGTCGGCCACGCCGTCGACCTGAGCCACCCGGTCGGCTATGTCCGGGGAGAAACCCGAGGTCGGATCGGTGAACTGTCCGGCGGAACTGACGATCACCTCGGCGTCGACATCGTTGGCCAGCACGTCGTCGATGGTTCCCCGGATGGAGCCTGTAAGGGTCGAGGCCAGCGCCACGAGGGTGATGCTGATCATCACCGCCGCGGCGGTCGCCGCGGTGCGGCGGGGGCTACGCATCGCGTTACGCCGGGCGAGCCTGCCCGACGTACCCATAAGCCGCTCTGATACCAGCCCGAGGAGGTTCGTGATCGGTTTCGCCACCAGAGGGCTCAGCACGAAGATCCCGAAGAAGATCACCGCCGTGCCGGCTCCGACGTAGACCACAGGGCTCGGTCCGGAACCGGTGTTGCCGTACAAGCCGAAGAACAGCGAGCCCAAGCCTGCGAGGGTGACGAGCGCCCCAACCAGAGCCCGCCGTAACAGGCCGCCCGGTGCAGGCCCCGCAGCATCCTCTCTGAGAGCCGCCATCACCGAGACCTTGGAAGCGCGCCGGGCCGGTATCAGAGCCGCGAACAGGGTTATGAGCGTTCCTGCCGCCAACCCGACTATCACCGTTCGGGGCTGGATGGAAAGAGAGGCCATCGGCAGTTCGATGCCCACCGCAGGCAGAATCTGCTGCAGACCCCAGGCGATCGTCACACCGAATGCAAGACCGAGCACTGCACCGATCACACCGATGATCGCCGCTTCGAGCATGACGATTCCCCGAACCTGGCGAGCGTCGGCCCCGAGGGCCCGCAGCAGGGCAAGTTCCCGGGTCCGTTGGCTTACCACGATCCGGAAGGTGTTGTAGATGAGGAACGATCCGACGAAGAGGGCCACCCATCCGAAAACCGACAGGAAGATGGTGAAGAAGGAGAGAGCGGACTGTATCTCTGCGGCGTCCGCCTCTGCCGCATCCTGGCCGGATACCACCGTTGCATTGTCCGGCAGCAGCGACAGGATGCGGGGGATAACCTCTTCCACAGAGGTTCCCGGCGTAACCTGGACGGCGCCGCCCGAGAGCTTGCCGGGACGCTGCAGGACCGCTTGGGCGGTGGGGAGATCGAAGAACAGCCATTTGGTGCCTCCGAGGGTGTCCTCCTCGCCGAACACGGCGATGCCGGTCATGGTGAAGTCCAGCCTTCCGGCGAGATCGGAGATGATCGTGACGGGACCGCCGATCTCGAAACCGCCCAACTCTGCAGTCCCGCGGTCCAGCACAACCTGCCCCTCTCCCACCGGGTAGCCGCCCTCCGCAAGGGTGAAGCCCTCGATGTCGCTGGCAGCCTCGGCTTCGTTCAGGTTGCTGATGAAGGTGGGCGGCCCGGGACCGCTCTGCAGGACCTCCCCTTCCTCGTCGAGGATGACCACACCGAGTCCCTGGATGCTGGGGAAGATCTCCTCTACACCCTCCACCTCCTCGATCCGGGCGAAGTCGGATTCGTCAATGTAGGTTCCCTCTCCTAGGGAGAAGTCGGTCTCGGTTGCGACCACGATGTCGATCCCGGCGTAGGCATCGGCGAAGATCGAATCGAACGCCTTGCCGATGGTGTCGGTGTACACGTAGACCCCGCTGATCAGCCCCACGCCGAGAATGATCGCCAGTGCGGTGAGGAGTAGGCGGACTTTGTGGGCCCAAACACCCTTGAACGAAACGCGGAACATCAGTGGACAACCTGTGAAGTGACCGGACGGAACAGCAGATCGACCATCAGTGCTCAAGCTCCTTGATACGGTCGAGAACCCGTTCCGGCGTGGGATCGACCATGGTGGCGACGACCTTCCCGTCGGCCAGGAACACGATCCGGTCGGAATAGCTGGCCGCCACGGCATCGTGCGTGACCATGACGATCGTCTGTCCGTATTCGTCGACCGCCGACTGGAGGAACTCCAGGAGTTCGGCACTGGCGGTGGAGTCGAGGTTCCCGGTCGGCTCGTCGGCGAAGATCAGATCCGGCCGGGTGACCATCGCCCTGGCAGCCGCCACCCGCTGCTGCTGGCCTCCTGACAGTTCCTGCGGTCGATGACCGAGCCGGTCGGACAGGCCAAGGGTCTCCACCACTTGTTCGAACCACTGATGGTCGGGCTTGCGACCGGCCAGGTCGAGAGGAAGGGTGATGTTCTCGCTGGCCGTGAGGGTGGGCACCAGGTTGAAGGCTTGGAATATGAACCCGACACGCTCGCGCCTGAGACGGGTGAGGCGGCGGTCGTTGAGTGAGGAAAGGTCTTGGTCGCCGATGTAGACCGATCCTTCCGTAACCTCGTCAAGTCCCGCCATACAGTGCATCAGGGTCGATTTGCCGGAGCCTGATGGCCCCATCACCGCGGTGAAGTCCCCCCGGTCGAACGAGACGGATATCCCGTCGAGGGCCGTGACCCTGGTCTCTCCCCATCCATACACTTTGGTGACGTTTTCGGCGCGAGCCGCCGTTTTGTTCATTCAGAGATCCTTTCGGAGGTCGTGGCAACGGCGACAACACCTGAGAGCCACTAGCGCCGCCGGTCATCTCCCTTAAGCGTCCACCATGACCGGTCATCTTGTCTATGGGGGATCACCCTCGGGTTCTCCTTACCGCCTCAGGGCAAGCAAAGGGATCAGCCCCAGACACGACCATACCCAGACTCGGCGATTACCTGAACGCGGGCCTCCTTCCGGGTCCTTGGCCGGCCCCAGGGAGGACAGGCTTGCCGGTCGACCCCTCGCCATTGCGGACTGCGCCGGCTCGTGAGGAATGCGAGCGAGTGTCCTACACCACTCTGATGGGGGTCGGCGGTTATGCTCTCGTGTCACCATGCGCCTGGTCATTGCTCGTTGCTCGGTGGATTACCGCGGTCGTCTAACCGCCCACCTCCCGCCTGCTACGCGCCTGATAATGGTCAAGGCCGACGGATGTGTGGCCATCCACGCCGACGGGGGTGCCTACAAACCCCTCAACTGGATGAACGCTCCCAACACGCTTATCGAGGAGGAGGACCGCTGGCTGGTGACCAACCCCAAGGGGGAGGAACTCGACATCCGCATCGAGGAGACGCTCTCGGATCAGCGGTTCGAGTTGGGCGCCGACCCGGGTCTGGAGAAGGACGGTGTCGAAGGCCATCTGCAGAAGCTGCTCGCCTCGAAACCCCACGTTCTCGAAGAAGGCCTCCGACTCGTCCGGCGTGAGTATCCCACCGACATCGGACCGGTGGATCTCTTGTGCCGGTCATCCGCAGGGGACACGGTGGCGGTAGAGATCAAACGGCGAGGCGAGATGGACGGTGTGGAGCAACTGACCCGATACCTGGACAGGTTGGCCCACGACTCCCGCCTCCATCCATTGCGGGGAATCCTGGCGGCAGTGGCCATCGCCCCGCAGGCCAAAGTGCTCGCCGCCGCCCGCGGCATCCGGTGCGTGGAGGTCGACTACGAGGACCTGCGCGGGATCCCGTCCAACCACCTCCGCCTGTTCTGACTCCGCCGCAGTTCGGTCTCGCCCGATGTTCCAGGTTGTGCTCCACCGTCCCGAGATTCCTCCGAACACCGGGAACATCATCAGACTGTGCGCCAACACGGGCGTGTCGCTGCATCTGATCCATCCGCTGGGATTCGCAATGGACGACGCCAGGCTCCGGAGGGCGGGACTCGACTACCGGGAGTACGCAGAGGTCGCGGAGCATTCGAGCTTCGAGAGTTATCTGTCCTACGCCCGGCCTGCCCGGTTGTTCGCCCTATCCGGCCAGGCGAGCGACTGGTATGCGGACTGCCGCTTCACGGAGGGCGATGCCTTTCTGTTCGGCTCCGAAAGCGTCGGGCTGGACGCCAGACTGCTCATCCATCCCTCCGTGACACGGGTTCTCCGCATCCCGATGCTGCCCAACCGGCGCAGTCTCAACCTGGCAAACTCCGTCGCCATCGTCCTGTTCGAAGCGTGGCGCCAGTCCGGGTTCGCCGGCGCGGTCTGAAAACGGCAGTGCGGCGTTGCTGCATCGACCCGTCCTACTCGAGGACGGTCAGCCGGCCATTACCCGCAGGGCGACGGCTTCGGCCAGCGCGCTGCGGTGTAGCTCCCCGAGGTCCAGGCTCTCGTTAGGACCGTGGATCTGGCTGGTGGGGTCGGCGGCACCGGTCAGCAGCAGGGCCGCTTGGGGGTAAGCCTCGGAGAAGGCCTGCACGAACGGGATCGATCCTCCCGCCCCCTTGTCGACCGCGTCCCGCCCGTAGGCCAGCCGGAAACCCGTCCGGAAGGCGTCGTAGGCCGGCCCCGTGGCGTCCAACGAGAAGGGGTGGGCAACCGTGCCGGGCGTCACTGCCACCACGGCACCCCACGGGACTGCGCCCTTCAGGTGCGCTAGGAGGGCTTCCATTGCCTGTTCAGGATCATCGCCCGGGGCTAGGCGCAGGGACACCTTGGCCCTCGCCGAGGGCAACAGCTGGTTAATGGGCTCGGCGACCGGAGGGGCGTCGATCGCCAGAACCGAGACCGAGGGCTCGAACCAGAGACGCTCGCTGATGGAACCCACCCCGATCATGCTCACCCCGTCCAGCACGCCCGCCTGCTCGCGGGCCGACATTTCTTCCACCTCAACCGGAGGACTCCCTCCCCGTGCGAGCCCAGGTACCGCGACCCGGCCCCGCTCATCGTGAAGAGTGGCCAGGGCCCGTACCAGGACGGAAAGGGCATCCGGGAAGACCCCTCCCCACATACCCGAATGGACACCTACTTCGAGGGTACGGACCTCGATGACACAGTCCACCAGGCCCCTGAGCGAGGTGGTGAAGGCCGGAACACCCACGCTCCATGTTCCGGCATCCGCGACCACGATCGCATCGGCAGCCAGGAGAGCGCGGTGCTCCCCCAGGAAACCATCGAGGTGAACCGACCCGATCTCCTCCTCGCCTTCGAGAAACACTTTGACGCCGACGGGGGGACGGCCGTCGTAGGCCCGTACCGCTCCGGTGTGGATGACGATTCCTGACTTGTCGTCGGCAGTGCCCCGGCCGTACAGGCGACCGTCGATCTCCACCGGCTCGAACGGAGGGCTGTTCCAGAGCTCGTCGGGCCCCTGTGGCTGGACGTCGTAGTGGGCGTAGAGCAGGATGGTCGGGGCGTCCCCGACCGGAGCCGCAATCTCGCCGTACACCGCCGGATGGGCGCCGTCCTGCTCGAGAAGTCGCACTCCGTGGAAGCCTGCCGCTTCCAACTGTCCCGCGGCCGTCAGAGCACATCGCCGGACCGGGGAGGGATCGAACCCCGGCGCGCTCACCGAGTCGATCCTGACCAGTTCATCGAGGTCGGCCCGCATGACCGGCCCCAGTTGGGCGACCGAGGCCACCAGATCGTCGAACATGTTTACGTCAGCATTGGTCACGTCGGCCCGGCCTCGCTTTCCAGCCCGCTTGAGTGCTGCAGTCTACGCAGAGGGTAGGGAAGCCCTCGGTCACGGACGCTACGGATGAGGTACCGGGACCACTATCAGGTCGCTGATGCCGCGGAAGTCCTGCGGATTCGCCGTGAAGAGGGGGAGGCCGTTGGCGATGGCAGTGGCAGCGATCAGGGCGTCGTAGGCACGGGCAGACCGCTTGCGGCCGGCTGTTCGGAGATCGGAGGCTACCCTCCCGAACGCTCGAGCTGCCGCCCGGTCGAATGGGAGAGGGTCGAAGTCCGCTTCGGCTTGCTGGAGATGGGCTTGGCGGCTAGCCCTATCCCTTTCAGTGGATGCCACCAGAGGACCGACGGAGAGTTCGGCAAGCGTAACGGCGGTGATCATCGGCTGTGGTGGCAGGACCCCGGGATCCGTGAGTTGGGGAAGCAGGATCACGGTGCTGGTATCGAGTATTCCGGGACCGCTTTCCATCAACTTCAAAGGGACGGGTCGATAACCGCGTCGATGTCGCTCCGTAGAGCAGCAGGGTCGACATGCGGCAGGTTACGCCACCGCGATAACAATTCCTGGGCGCCTGGTCCCCTGCGCGGCAGGGGACGAAGCTCGGCGACGGGCCGACCCGACCGGGTTACGGTTAGGCGTTCTCCC
This sequence comes from bacterium, assembly GCA_026710435.1. Lineage (GTDB taxonomy): Bacteria > Actinomycetota > Acidimicrobiia > Spongiisociales > Spongiisociaceae > JAPPFW01. The sequence continues at coordinate 7,250 of JAPOQZ010000215.1, forward strand.
GCCCTTACGCGCTCAACGACCGTACCTCCGTGATTGCGTAGTTCCCGGATTGTGACCTTGGCCATACGAAGGCACTGTATCACACGTGATACACACAGAACTCCCAAGGACTCGCACCCGGAGTCTCGGAACGGTGTGGTGGGTGGCCGCTCCACCGGTCGACTCCTGGCGGTCCGGCCTATGGGATAGTCGATCATCCGACAGGCCTCGAAGGTTCATTCGCGGTGCCTGCTAGCTCATCGGGACCAGGATCACAGCTAGGCCGGGAGGGTTGCATCGCCAGTAGCCTGTCGGGATGGCTTACCCGACCAGATCCGCGTCTCTGCTTCCTGCGCTAGCCGCGTACGGAGCCCTGACGCTGACCTTCGATGTCGTCCCCATCCTCGTTCCATCGACTGCGGAGGGCTACGGCGTCGCGCTGTCGTCCGGCGCCTGGCTATACGTGATGACGGACCTTGGATTCGGGATCGCAGCTTTCTGGTACGGGATCCGCAGCATCCGCCGGAGACGGTTGCTGTTACTCGGTCTGGGCGGCGTGGCCCTTGCCAACCTCGCCACGGCAGGGGCGCCCGACTTTCTTACCCATTTGGCGGCTCGAACCCTCGCCGGATTCGCGATGGGGGCGATGGTGGCAGGCGCGATGGCCTTGGTGGTCGACGGCGACAACATCCCGAAGAGGGTGGGGACCCTCACGTCCATGATGCCGGCAGCCTCCCTCCTGATGCCGGTAGCCGGCTGGGTAACCGAAGCGCATGGCTGGCGCACAACCCTCATAGCCATCGGAGGCATCGCCCTGCTGGCCCTCATCATCGCCGCTCCGATGCCGGAGCAGCAATCCGAGGAGGGGAGGATCCGGCTGTCGCGCCTGTTCAGCCGTTCAGCAAGCATGGGGATCGTGTCGGGTGTCTTCTGGGCGCTCGGTTCCATGATCCCTTGGGTGTTCGTCGGGGCCTACGCCGAGGGACCTATCGGTGGGAACGCCACCCTGAGCGGAGTCGCCATAGGGGTGAGCGGCCTGGCAGGCTTCTCCGCCTCCCTGGCAGCCGGCCGGCTTACCTATCGCAACCGCACCATGGGCCTCCAACTGGGACTGGTGGGCTGCGGACTGTCGGTCCTGTGGCTGATGTCCACCCGTGATGTCACCAGCTTCCTTCTATCCGTCGCTGCTTGGGCGTTCTCCCACTGGTTCGTATTCGTCGTGTACCACGGCCTGTTCTCGGAGTCGGTGTCCGCTGGTAGCCGGCGAGGAATACTCACCTTCGCGGCCCTGCCGCTGCAGGTTGGCTACGGGCTCGGGGCTATAGCCGCTTCCTTCGTGTTCCGAGCCTGGAGCTTCGCCGGCCTGGGGTGGGTGTCCGCCGCGCTCATGGTGGTGTCGATGGCCGGAGCCTGGTGGGCGTGGAGAGGTAGGACACCAACGGCTGCACTATCCTCCGTTCCCGTCGATCATGCAGGTAGCTAGCGATTAGGAGGTCTGAACATGCCGGAGCCGGCAGCGGGAGCATCCACGTACACGATGGGCTACGACGATGACTTCCTGCAGATGCTCAAGTGGCGCAGCGCGGAGACCCATGCCCGGCATCTACTCCCGCACCTCAAGCCCGGAGTCAGCGTTCTCGACTTCGGATGCGGGCCCGGGACCCTGTCGGTTGGCTTGGCCACAGCCGTCGAGCCCGGCGAGTTGCACGGCATCGACATCGAGCGTACCCAGATAGATCTGGCCCGTGCTGCGGCCCGAGCCGGAGGACACAGCAACGCTTCCTTCCGGGTCGCGGATGCCACCGACCTCCCGTTCGAGGACGACACCTTCGATGTCGCCCATTGCCATACCGTGCTGAACCATGTTCCGGACACCCATGCGGTCCTGAGCGAGGTCAAGCGGGTTCTGAAGCCGGGCGGGATCATCTCCTGCCGCGAACTGGTGGCGGCATCCTGCTTTTCGGAACCCGCATACAGCCTGGCCGAGGCTTGGGCCGTGTTCTCGACGCTCGTGGCAGCCAACGGCGGGCATCCCGAGATGGGGAAGGAACTCAAGATCCGGCTGGTGGAGGCCGGGTTCAAGGACATACAGGCAACTGCTTCCTTCGATGCCTTCAGCAGCCCTGAAGGCATCGCCGTTCTCGACGGCGTGATCACCGAGTGGTTCTTCTCTGAAACGGTGGTAACTGCGGCCACGACACACGGCTTGGCAACCCAGGAACAGTTCGACCAGTGGCATATCGACCAGGAGCGTTGGAAGAACCATCCGGGAGCCGTCGGAGCCATCGCCTTCGGCGAGGCCATAGGCTCCAAGCCCCGGTAGCGAATCGAATCACCACTCGGCCAGAATCGCCCATGGTGGCGAGCCGTGGGGGCTACGACCACTTCATCCCACGCCCGGTGCTGCGTCTCAAACCACGCCCGCGTGATCTCCGGTCGAGGCGTCGAGTGATCATCCTTCCTCCCGGCCTCAAGATCCGGGGAGAGGACAGTTCCCGGTTGGCCAGTCCGTTGATCGTCTAGGAGGGTGCTCAAAAACGGGGTATAGGTTGCCCCCGCCGTTCGCTGACCTGGGAGCCCTTCACCGGACGTCGGGCCGATAGGGGGTTTCTCAGCACCCTCCGAGTGTCCTGTATATCTGTTTCGCTTGCGCTCTGGGCTTGATGAGCCGAACCGAAACCGACCAACGTTACGAGAGCGTCGAATCTGTCACAGGCTCGTTGCACAATGGCAGATAGCCGTATACACCGGCGGTTCGTCTCCGACGTCGAGCGGACCGCGGCAGGGTTCATAATGTCCGGAACCGGCCCGCACAGGGGATAGAAGGTCGCGTCCGTGACCCTCGGAGGTGGCGGCGGGGGTGGGATCCCAAGGGAAGAGCACCTTCCGGCGGTTTTCGCGTTCTCGGGGTTCGGTGGGGTGGAGGTGTAGCCCGCTCTTCTGTGACGAACTTCCGACTCGGGACACTAGGGGGTACTGAGCAATCCACAACCGGCCCGCCAGTCGCCGGCATGACTCCTGGGTCGGCGGGCGGCAGGCCGGAGCAATCGTCACTATTCAGCGCCCTCACAAGGGTCGGGCTCCGGCCATCCTCCCGGAGGTCGTCATCCTGCCGATCTGAAGGATCGGAGCGCGGAGTCGAAGCGTTCGACGGTCTCATCGATCACCGTGTCGGTGTGGGCATCCGACGGGAAGAAGTTGCCGAATCCTGATATGCGAACCCCGGCCGACGTGAGATGCGGCAGGAAGGCGACCCTCCGGGCCCTCTCGGTCATCAGGACCTCACGGTGGTTCCGCACCGCCGGGAGATCGGTGAACATCAGGTTGAAGATGGTCGGGAGGCCCTGCACACGGCACGGTAGGTCCTGGCCGTCCATGACCTCGTTGAGGCCCCGCATGAGACGACGGCCGCGGGTCTCCATTCCCGCGTACAGTTCATCACCACCCTCGTGCAGGTACTCGAGGGTGGCCCGGGCAGCCGCCATGGTGATCGGGGTGGCGTTGAAAGTGCCAGCATGCGTTATGGCGCCCGTCCCGATGCCGGCCATGAGGTCCCGGCGACCGGCCACGCATCCCACCGGAAAACCCGACGCGAGGGCCTTGCCCATGGTCGTGAGGTCCGGAGTCACGCCGTAACGGCCCTGGGCGCCGCCCAGGGATGCCCGGAACCCGGTTATCACCTCGTCGAATATGAGCACGATCCCGTGCTCATCGCACATACGGCGCACCTCCTCCAGATACCCGGGGAGGGGCTCCACGACGCCGCTGTTGGCCATCACCGGCTCCATGATCACCGCCGCTATCTCGTGGCCATGGGCGGAGAGCAGTTCGCCCAGAGCTTCGGGATCGTTCCAGGGCGCCACGATCAGGGAGGCACCGGCGTCGGCTGCCACACCGGCCGATTCGGGCACGGGCTCGGTACCACGCCCGTCGGGCCTGGCTCGGGAGCCGCTGCCCACATTGAAGAGGACGCTGTCGGCCCACCCGTGGTAGTGGCCTTCGAACTTGAGCACTGTGTTGCGGCCGGTCGCGGCCCGGGCGACCCGTAGGGCGGCCTGCACGGCCTCGGTCCCGGTCATGTTGAAGCGGACCACCTCGGCCGACGGCACGGTGCGGGTGATGAGTTGCGCCACCTCCACCTCGAGTTCGTGCTGGGCGCCGTAGAGGATCCCCTTACCCAGTTGCTCCTCGACGGCAGCAGTTACGAAGGCTGGGCGGTGACCGAGCAGCATCGGTCCCTGACCCATGACGTAGTCGATTAGGCGGTTCCCATCGACGTCGAACAGGTAAGGACCCTCGCTCGCCTTGAAGAAGATCGGGTGGGGCTTCTCGCCCATCCGGACGTTGCTGTTGACACCACCAGGGATCACCTTCTTGGAGTCCTCGTGGAGGAGGCGCGACTTCCCGAAGGTCAACTTCGAACTACGGGCCTTCACGTCGTCTCCTTCCGCCACCGGTGCGGAATGGTAACCCCTGCAGGAGAAGCTGCAGAAGAGCTGCGCGGATGGGAATGGAGGGTCGGGTCGGGTCCTACCCAGCTCGGGAGCCGCTCCACCCGACGTATCCGTCGCAGACAGTCTCCGTTGCCGCAACAAGCTGCCATCGGCATCAACCAGGTTAGAGACCCGGCCCGGACGGCAGTCCATCAAGGGTGGAGAGCACAATGGTCGACCACGGCTTGCAGCCGACTGTTCGACCCTGAGTGCCAGTCGGGATTCCTTGCTCTCCACTACCGGGTAACCGCTCTAGGAGGGTGCTGAACAATGACGATTGCTCGGGCCTGCCACCCGCCGACCCAGGTATTTTGCGAGCGGATGGCAGGCCGCTGGTGGATTGCTCAGCACCCTCCTAGCACATTACGCTCAATAGAGCACGATATACAGCACTGCTGAACGGAGGGAAATGTTGATGGGGGTATTCGACTGGTCGATCCGGGTGTCGAGTTCGGATGGTGCATCGTCGGTGGACATCGATGCGATAGTGGATACCGGCGCCACCTATACCGCAGTGCCCGCTGGAATACTCGAGCAGTTGGGAATAGCACCGAAGCGCCGCCTCACATTCGAGTTGGCCGATGGGCGATGCCAGGTGATGGACGTGGGAAGCGCGCGGGTCACGATCAACGGCGCCACCGAGATGACCCCCGTCGTCTTCGGCGCCAACGGCACGGACACGCTACTCGGCGCGGTCACCCTGCAGCAACTGGCTCTTGCTGCCGACTCATCAATGGAGAGACTTGTACCAGCCGCCAAGCTGCGCTATTAGCTCGGTCCCGGCATCGCAGCGCTGCCTCCGCTATTGCGACGGAGCGTGGAGTCGGGTCTGATGGGGTCCGGCAAGGACGAGCGGCTCCAGCCCGCGCTGAGCGCGCTCCGATCCGGCGACCCCAAGAGCCTCCGCGCGGTTATCGACGCCGATCCTGAGGTCGTAGACATGAAGGTGGGCGGAAACACGTTGCTCGAGTGGTTGACACAACCCGGCGCCGGACCTCCCTCGCCCGAGATCGTCGACGTGCTCGTCGGCGCCGGCGCGGAGGTGGACCGGGCTTTGAACCTCGCCGCCTGCTGGAACCTGGCGGGCCTCTGCTCGCGGCTTCTCGCGGCGGGTGCCGATCCGAGCGCCAGAGCCGACGCCGGCATAACGCCCCTGGAGTCTGCCGCGATGCATAGTTCCACCGAGGCGGCCGACGTGCTCGTCGGGTACGGGCTCCACCGGCACAGTCTCTGGCTGGCTGCGGCGACCGGCCTGCTACCGACGGTCCGGGACTGGGTGGCACTGGACGGGTCGCTTCTGGAGGATCCGGGCCCCTACCGGCCGGACTGGGCGGACGTCGGCCGCCCCACCGGTGCCCCGCCGACCGATGACCCGGCCGAGATCGTGGGAGAGGCCTTCGTGTTCGCCGCCGCCAACGACCGGAGAGACGTCGTCGACTACCTCCTCGACACCGGCGTGGATGTCGACGCACGTCCCTACAAGAACACGACCGCGTTGCACTTTGCTGTCCAGTTCCGCCGGCTCGCTATGGTCGGGCACCTTCTCGGGCGGGGAGCATCCGTCACCATCGAGGACGGGAACCACCGGTCCGATGCGGCCGGCTAGGCTGAGGCGTGCGACGACGGCAGCCATGATGCCGCCAGGATCCGCCGGCTGGTGAGAGCGGTCCGTCCGGGCCACCCGTAGCCGGTAGCGCCGCTTGGTCGGTATGACTGCCAACGCACGGAGTATCACCGTCGACCCTGGCCGGTAGCTGAGCATCGTCCCGGTGCCGCCAGGTACGGGCCGGACTGCTTGTATATCACCGGCACCGGCCGGAGGTGCTGCCGGTCAACGCGAACGTAGGAAGCTACGGAATGGGAAACATGCGGCGACGGAACCAGGGCGACGCTCGTCCGTATCGGCGCGCGTGCCTCATCATGGGCGCCGCAGTCGGGGTGACCGGAGTGACCTTCGGGGTGTTTGCCGATGCCGCCGGTCTCGATCTGCCGCGGATCGTTGCCATGTCGGCGTTGATGTTCACGGGTGCATCACAGTTCGCGGCGGTCGGAGTCATCAGCGACGGTGGAACGGGTACCGCTGCGATCGGTCCGGCCCTCCTGCTCGCGGCCCGCAACACGCTCTACGGACCGGTCGTACGCCGGGTCTTGCCGGATTCGACACTGGTCCGGCTGGGAGCAGCCCACTTCGTTGTCGACGAAACCACCGCCATGGCCGCCGCTCAAGCCGAACGCCGGGACGCAACGGGCGCCTTCTGGCTCACAGCCGCCACTCTGTGGCTGTGCTGGAATCTGGGTTCGATCGCGGGCGCGATGCTCGGCCCTGTCATGGGCACAGCGGAGGTGTGGGGACTCGACGCCGCCTTTCCCGCCATCTTCGTGGCGATGGTGGCTACCCACCTACGCAGTGCTGCCGGGCGGATCGCCGCAGCCGCCGCAGCCGCCATCGCTCTGGGCGCGGTACCGTTCAGCGCGCCTGGAATCCCGATCCTGCTGTCCGTGCTCGCCCTGCCGATCGCTCTCTACGTCGGGACTCGGCGGGAGCGATCCGCGGGTCACGGTAACGGGTCGGAAGCCTCGCCGTGAACTGGCTAATGATCGTCGTCCTCGTCGCCGGCTCCTACGGGATGAAAGCGCTGGGCGTTACAGCGCTGGGAAGCATCATCGAGCGCAAGCTCGGTCCGGTTGTGGCGCTGCTACCCGCGGCACTCTTCACTGCGCTCATCGTTGTGATGACATTCGAAGACGCCGGCAACCTCGTTGTCGATGCCCGGTTCGCAGGAGTAGCTGCCGGGGCTCTGGCGACTTGGCGCAAGGCTCCGCTCATCGTCGTCGTGCTGACAGCTATGGCCGTCACCGCCGGCCTTCGAGCCTTCTCATGACAGCCTGCCCCCGCCATACCGACCGTTCAAGCCGGATCGGCCGGGCCGCGTCAGGATAGGGACCGGATGACCAGGTTTCGCAGCACACGTAAGAACCTGACTGTCACGAGAGGTCAGCGTCTAGAAGCGCTGCCTTCATCTGTCGTGCGAACCTGACCGATCTCCCAACGTCACCTCATCCTCGGTCGAGCGATCAGTCCCACTCGGCCGCTCGTTCCCGGAGCTTCTTCACACCGCCGAGGATGATCGCCCGCTCCTCCTCGGCGGCCTGATCGAAGAAGCCCGCCGGCCACTCCTCGATAGCCCCGTAAGGCGACAGTTCGACGTCGCGGTAACTGGTCAGCCCGGTCTCCCGGTCCCGCTCCGCGAAGACCACCTTAGCCAAGTCCAACAACGCGTCGTCCGGATCCTCCACGATGCGCCTACGGAGTCGGGAGACCATGTACTCGCTATGGGTCTCAACGATCAACTGCCGCCCCGACCGGACCATAGCGATCAAGAAGTCAGCCAACCGCTGCTGCAGCGCCGGATGTAAGTGAAGCTCGGGTTGTTCGAGCAAAACCACACTCCCCTGCTCGGCAAGCAGGCACAGCACCAGCACCGGCAACATCTGGCTTACACCAACTCCTACCGCGGTAAGTGGGAGGGTTTCCGACTCCATGCCGTAAGGCCTAACCTTGGTAACGTGCCCAGCCCCTGCCAGCTCCTCCGGCTCCGGATAGGGTAAGAAGCCGACGTCATCGAGAGGTATCCAGCTATCCTCCCACGGGAATCCGACGTCCGTCTCTACTTCATCTACCAACCCCAAGTGTGTTGCCCAGGACCGTACGGCCTCAATCAACTCAACCTCGCAGTCTTCTCCGCCATCCGGCATCGGGACCTTTATCATCCTGCGCGCATGACTCCGTAGTACACGTCCACAATATTGGCCCCGCGGACCGATATCCGCCGAGCCTGCTATGTCCACAGGTCGTTCGATAACTTGAGGGGGTTCTCGTAAGGGACCGAGATAATGAAAATCGTTGGCTATGAACCACCATCGCATAAACTGTGCACAGAAATCAACAACCGCCCACCTATCACTATCCCATAGGACATTGATCTCTTTACTCATATCTGGCATGTCCGATAACGTCATCTTGCTCGAATCAACCAAACCATGTGCCTTCGCCTGTAGTACATGAACGTCAATTCCAGCCTGACTATCCGCGAATAGATCTAAGACCTGTTTCTTACTCAACTTCGACAGAATTCCAAAATCTTCACTACGAAGAGAGACGTCAATATCGTCTATACGCTTCCTTACAGCCAAGTAGTGTGGGATGGATCCTTCGAGAATTGCTAAGGAGATAAGCTGAGACCCCTCATTGTCAATGCTATCCCACTTGCCCCTAAATATGGGTGCCTCTTTATCTCGTTCTATGGGTCTAAGACCTGCTCGCACCCAAATATAGTCATCGACTAGGTCGGGCTTCCCAAGCCTGGTATAAGAAGGTTTAGTACCTGCGACTCGGCGCTGAGGTACTTCACGTTCTAAAGTGAGCAAGAAGGATAGTTCACTTTCTGCCGCTATATCAAACCGTAAGCAGACAGTTAAAATATTATTTATCTCAGCAGCTCTGGGGAATTCGCCGATCTCTATATCCCACCCAATGAGAAAGGCTTCTGGTATAGACAGAAGCCGATTCTCACACTCTATCATTACATTGTGATAGTATTCTCTATATTCCAGGCTTCTATAGTCCGGAACGCTTAGGTCTACCCCTATCGAAATTGGGGTGTCATCTCGTAATTGGATTGTTTTGATATCAAAAAAATGGCCCAGGCTTACTAAGTCACCACTGATAGGAAAGACACCATTCGTACTTCGGTCCCTGGCACCTTGCTGTACAAGGCGCAGCGCTTGGAGGATGCTGCTCTTACCCGATGAATTCTCGCCCACCAGAAGGGTGAAGGGTGCCAGTCCGACTACCGCGTCGGCTGCCGACTTGAAGAGGCGCAATCTCACTTTGCTGATGAATGGATTCCTATAGCTCGTAGAGAGGGTTCCGTTAGTCATCAGTTTGCCACTTCACAGTTTCGTACAGTAACTCGTAGCGGCGACCGTTGCTATCCGAACGTGTAGGCCCCGAAGGTCCGCTTCCACCGATCATCTTGGCGAACCCGGCCCCAGCCAACGCATCGGCTGTGGTGAGTGCGAAATACCAGCCGCTCAGGCTATCTTGCTGACTCCGTACGGGCGGCGAGGTGGTAATCGGTCCTCTGGGTTGGAACATCGTGGGGTACGCCCTCAGGATCTGGCAGTCGAGCCGCCCGGCCACCTGTTCCACACAACTGGGTGAAAAACCGCGGGTCCGGCCGTTCCTAGTGGCTTCCTCAAGGATTTCGAGTAGCTGGGCGTGGTGTCCATCTAGGGCATTCTCCAGCAGACTCGGATCGGGGAACGGCAACCCGATATCGTCCTCGTGGCGTTTGGCGGCACAGTCTCGGGTTAGAGCCTGGATACAGTCGACTTCGGCTTCGAGGGCGGGCCAACGTAAGTCTCTGCCAGCGTCTTGGAGCGGAACGCCGCGCAGGGAGTGTTGCATATGATCCTCCGCCCCTGTGTAACCGGCTAGGGCGGCCTCCAAGGCATCAACGCTCATCGCACCCAGTCGCTCGTCGACCTGCACGAACCACATGTAACCCGCCATACCGGTCAATACAGCCACTTGATAGGGTAGGTCCGTGACCTCAGGAGCCAGGATCACGTCATCGGCAGCGGCCAGCGACAACTCGTTGGTCGCGAGAGCACCGAGGAAACACCGCCGTTCGTGGTCCACATCGAGAACCGCCACCATACGACGAACCGGATCCGACAGATCCATCTGCCCGACCAGGACGATATCCTCCTGCATGATGTCAAGGAACTCTCCGGCCTCCCGCCACGGATAACTACCCTTCCGCCATTTGCCTAGGGCCTCCGCGTACCGATCGTGTCTATCCACGCGACACCTCCCTTTCCATGACGCATGTAGCCAATTCATCGACCAACACTTCCTGGCCAGCCTCGCTCAGATCACCGGCCGCGGTGCGGATCTCATCCAGCAGCGCAATACGGCGTTTTATGAGCGTGGGCCTGCTCACGTCAATCTGTCGGGCCACCTCCATGTCGGTCAGGCCTGCCAACCGTCCTCGAACAATCGTCACCTCCGTAGAGGACCAGTCAGCCACCAGATGCCCGGCTATCTCCCTCGCGAACTCGGCCTCCCCGGGGTCTTCAACCGCGACGCTCACCGACCCCTCAATTTGTTCAAGGATGGCAGGAACCCAATCTGTCAACACCAATTCCAGGATCCTCCCCAGATCGCGTACGGTGATCCCTCCCGGTGCGTCACGTAGCACGGTTCGGAGAAGCACCTTGAAGTTCCGCTTCGAATAGACGGCAGGAGCGCGATCCTCCTGCCCCGGTACCCGGCGAGGAACGACTCTGATCCGCTCCACGACGCCGCGAACCTCCTGGTCGGTCAGCGGTCGGTAAGCCCCCTCCTCTCCTCGGAGGGCATATATGGTCTGCTCGGAGACCCTAGACCCTTCTACGGTCTCACAACTGCCGAGGGTTCTCTTGGCCCGATCCAGGAGGTTGTCGACCACAGTGCGAACCCGGCGGCGAGCCAGAGTGATCCGTACCTGCCGGTCAAGCAAGGCCCTCCAGTCACTGATCGACTCGGCCACGTCGAACAGATAGTCGAGTTGATGCTGGCCAAGTAGCCGATCCGTGATCACGTCCTGAGCGAGCTCATCGATGGCTTGGGCATCCCACGAGTAGGACCTCGCATACACGGTCGGCGGGTACCTGTGGGCGCGGGAAGCACAAGCCTTGCGGATCTCGGCAAAGACAGCAGGGCCGATGACCTCCCGCTCGTACTCATGTCGCAACTCGGAGAGCCCCATCTACCTACCTCTGCGCTTCCTGGTTCTCTCGACCCTGAAGGCCCGATCGACTATCTCCATGACCTTCTCGATGACCTCACCATCCGGTTCATGGCACGACTTTCGAGCCTCGGTGAACTCCCGGAGATCGACGTACTCGTAGGACTTGCCTCGAAACTCGGTCCCGATCCATCCCGGCACATCGATGGCGCAGTTTGCGGTTCCACACGTTGGCGTTCCCCCGGGCCGGTGATGCGCCGAGTGCGCGAAACCCCCGTACCTGGGCTGCGTAGTTCTCGGAACCACCGGCGGCCGCGGGTGGATGGCGCCACTCCCCGCAACTATCCAAGGACGTACCGGAGAGTGGCCTCCCACGCTCACAACCGCCTTTGGAAAACGGAACCATTCGCCACTAATCGGGATGCTCGATACGGACATGGCGATAGAAGCCTACGTCTCGGGCAAGCTGTTGGATACTCGGAGAGCTTCCACGAGATGTTCCGTCTGGAGTATCCACCGTTCCAGCTCGGCCGCGGTGGGACCGAGTTCATAGTGATGGTGATGGCAGGCCCTGCTCAACGATGCCCATGCCGATCGCACATCGGCTACGAGCCTGGCATCCGTGATCATCAGCCCGAGGCAGGCGAGTTGCGTGGCGCGGCTTGCCTGCCCCACACCCGGATAGATTGCTAGCCAAAGGCGATCCAGCGCCTCCTCTAGAACCTGGCGAGTCAGCAACGCCGCGGCCCGCGGCCACACTCCCCCCGACCCTTGCGGTCGCTCGATCAGAGCACGTGCATGTCCGAGAAGTTCAGCGGTCATAGACGACGGAGCCGCTCTGCAAGTCCCTGGCAGTCGTTGATCAGTCTCTTGAGGGAACCAGCGAACGGTTTGTGGGCGCCCCGGTTCGCATCCCAGAAGGCGTCGGCGAACTGACGCATCCATCTCTCGGATATGCGACGGGATATGTCGCCTCCCCCCCGACCCGGATCGTCGTAGAGAGCGAGGGACGCCTTCTGCTTCAACGTGCGCGTTCGTTCCAGAAGATCATCCACCGCGCTATGAGGTTCACCCCTAGCGAGCCGGCGCCGGCGTACCGCTTCGATACAGGCGGCCTCCAGACCGTCGCGGCACATACCGGGAACCACCCTCTGCGCCACCTGTTGCGGCAGGTCGGAGTCCAGCGCAACGGATCGAGCATCTTGGAAGTACTGGATGACCGGATCCCGCTTCTCCCGGACCTCCACTATCGACCCCGGTCGGCGTGTCACCTGCTTGCAGGTGTGCTCGATGCGGAGGCGCCGGAGCGATTCGGGCAAGCGGTCGTCGTGGGTGAACACGATCAGCTGGCGGTCGGCGGATACCTCGGCGAAGACACGGGCCAACCCGTCTACCCGGGCGGGATCCATGGACTGGATCGGATCGTCGATCACCAGGAACCGGAACGGACTCGAAGGCAGGGTGGCGCGAGGGAAGAAGAGGGACAACGCCAGGCAGCCGATCTCGCCCTGGCTCGCGACCGCCAGGGCCTGTGCCTCGGTGCCATCGACTGCAACCTTCAGATCAACTCGGCGCTGGGTTCTAGACCCGGCAAGTTCCACCGATCGCAGATCGACGTTGCTCTGCAAACGGAGATCCCTCCAGAGACCGAGCGCCTTTGTCTCTATCGGCGCCCACCGTGCAGAACGTAAGGATGCTGTTACTTGCTTGAGCGCCTGCTCCGCCACCGTGATCTGTTTGACGACCTCCCTCTGGGCTACAGCCTCACGGGCTCTGGGCACCCACCCCATGAGGTCGGGGAGGAGCGCCGACCAGTTCTTTTCCTTCGCGGATACCCGCGACCGTGCCACCTGCGATACCCGTTCCGCTTCCCGCGCCACCAGTGGATAGGTGGACACGAGGTGTTCCGGCACTTCCTCGTGGCGGTCCGGGATTGCCGCCCACAATGCCCATGCGACAGACAATCCCATGGTGTCGATGCCGGTTGCGGAGGGTATCTCGGGCATCTCGACCAGTGACGCCACCATGTCGAGGGCTTCGGTGAGTGAGCGCAGGGACGACCGGTACTGGCGTGCCGACTCGGTCAACTCCTCGATCTGGGCTTCGGCCGCTCGTCTCCATGCCGCATCGAGGGTTCCCAGCCCACACACAGGACACGGCTCTTCGCCGTGACGTCTGTGGCGTTCCAGGGCCCCTCGAAGGATCTCGACCAGACTCTGAGCCCGTTCCGTGTCGGTACCGGCCAGCCTCGATACCTCTCCGAGAGCGCTCTCCACCTTCTCCGCCACCCGGATGACATCGACATCGTGCGGCACCTCAAGGGCTGCCAGTTCGTGGAGTGAATCCTGCTCCGGATCCGGCATCGTTCCGAGCCCGGTGATGGTGTCGATGTCCCATGTTCTCTTGCGGAGAGCCCTGACCGCGGTCTCGGCTCGTCCATCGTCAAGGGCTTCGAGAGCAGGTAGCAGGCGGTCGAGGCGCTCCCGGTTTACTTTCTTATAGAGCCGGGTCCGTTCCAGACGGGCGGACGCCAACGCGTTGGCCGCTTCGGGAAGCACCTCCAAGCCGAGTACCGCCGACAATGTATCGAACAGAGCCGACGGGCTGGCGCCGATCATGCCGAGTTCGTTGTAGGACAGGAGGGGCCGGTACAGATCAAGCGGTCCCTTCCATCCGATCCCAGCCAGATCGGTGCGCTTCTCTCCGTGGTGCTGGGCTGTTGTGACGGAGTCTGGAAGTTGTCCATCCCCGGACCAGGTTCGGTCCACGGTGGTGAGGCCTCGCTTCCCCTCGACCTGGAACCGAGCGGTGATCCTGGGAGAGGACGGGCAATGCAGGTTCCGCCATCCGCCCTTCCATGGTCCCGCTCGGTCCGCCCAGCGCAAGGTGTCACCGGTCAGCAGCACCTCCAGAGCGTCGGCGAAGCTGGACTTGCCGGAACCGTTCCGACCTACGACCACCGTGAGGCCCGGGCCCGGCGGTAGCTCCAACATCACTTCGGGACCGATGCCTCGGAACCCTGACACGGTGACGTCATGGAGATAGACGGAGGAAGCCTCTTCTTGCCTACTGTTGGCGTTGTCCACTGCGTGCCCGTCTGATCGACCCTCGAGTACCCTCTCCACAGCCTCTCCCCCTTCTAAAGAGGCCATCACGAGATCGAGTGTGCGGTCATCCACGTCCAGTTCGGCCAGTTCCGCCAGGATTTCCTGATACAACGTCATCCGACCTCCGAGGTGTGTTTGCGTTGCTATCAAACATAGAGACGGAGAGTGACATGTACCGCGTCGAGGCTCAGCGAAGACAGACGCAGCGCCCCGTCGGTAGGATCAGGAACGGATGGCAGCACCGTATCGGGATCAATATGTGGACCTTCTGCGTTCCATCTCGCTCGTGGTGGTGGTGATATGGCACTGGGTGTTCACCATCCTCGTGGTCTCCCCCGAGACGGTCTCACCCTCCAACCCGATTGGGTTCACCCAGGGCCTCTGGGTGGCGACATGGGTTCTACAGGTGATGCCGGTGTTCTTCTTCGTGGGCGGCTACACGCACCACCGGTCCTTCCGCAACTACACGCGGGGAACATCCCGCCGGTTCCTCAAGCGACGCATGGGAAGGCTGCTCGGACCGGCGATAGGACTGGTGGCCGTCTGGGTTGCCGTCGGTTGGGTGCTGGAACTGACTCTCGATCCGGCCTGGACCTGGTCGGCGGTGATCCTGGTGCTGTCGCCGCTGTGGTTCCTGGTCGTGTACGTGGTGATGGTCCTCATCGCTCCGATCGCCATCCGGGCTCACTGGCGCTGGGGGGAGATAGCGCCGGTATGGCTGCTGGGCCTCGCCGGGGTCCTGGACGTGCTCCGCTTCACGCAAGGTCAAGGCTGGGCGGCATGGGTAAACTTCGTGGTGATCTGGGGACTGGCCCACCAACTCGGCTTCTTCTACGACCGGTTGGTGGCCGCCCCACCCCGCACCGGCTGGATGATGTTCTGGGCCGGCCTCTTCGCCCTCATAGCCCTCACCAACATGGGTTTCTACCCGCGGTCCCTCGTAGGCGTACCCGGAGAGCGCTTCTCCAACATGGGTCCGCCCACCCTGGCCATCGTGGCGCTGACCTTCCTGCAAGTAGGGCTGGTGCTGGTCATCCGGCCCAAGGTGCTGGCATGGCTCGAGAAGGGAGACCTCACCCAGCGGGTGGTGGGCTGGATCAACGAGCACGCCATGCCCCTCTACCTGTTCCACTCCACGGGCATGGCCGTGGTCGTAGCCGTACTGTTCGGCTTCGGCTACGTACCTCCGGCGGAGCCCACGCTCGAATGGTGGCTGACCAGACCTCTCTGGCTGATCGGCCCCGCCCTGGCCACCTGGCCCCTCCTAGCCCTCTACCGAGTCACCAAACGTCCGGCTGCCGTAGCCGTCCCGAAGACAGCAGACTAGACCGCTGAAACACCTCATTGACCCAGGAACCCGCCCCCAATCTTACCGAATCCCGGTCCGACTCCTTACCTGGCCACATGAGTTCCGACTGGGTCCCGGGCCAGTCCCGCTTTACCTTGTTGGGTAGCTCTGATGTGTGATTATCGGGGCTGGTTGCTCGCCGCGGCGGGCAGGGCTCTGTCCCCCTGTCAGAGAGATGGCCTGGGGGGTGTTGCCACCCGCCGTGGTTGGGTGCCGGTGACCTCTTAGGGGGACATGCACCG
>JAPOQZ010000012.1 GCA_026710435.1 bacterium
CTGATCCGCGGGCACCAGCCGCGACACGGGCCGACCCCGCTTGGTGATGATGATCGGCACGCCGGTCTCGTTCACCTCGTCCATGAGCTTTAGGCACTTCGCCTTGAACTCACCAGCGGGAATTGTCCGGGCATGGGAACTGTCCACGGTCATGCGAACACTCTATCACTCTGATGACCATGACACCTGACCATGACGGCGAGCCGTGGCGGTCAAGGGGTCTCTGGAACATTTGGGGACTGTGGCCTCAGAGGGCCGACGCAACACCCTGGGCATAAAACACTGGCTGGGATGGGTTCGAGCTGTTGTGATCGGCCGTCATAAGAACACGCGGAACAGACAACAATCTCGAATCGGTACGCGGCCGGTGACACACTAACCGAGGTGGCCCGGTCGGTCAGTATGGTACGGGACTTGGGTACACGTGAGTCGCGAACGTGTTCCGCAATCGCTGCCCAGCTTCCGGCCGTCATGATGGAGGGCGATCACTTTGTCAGTAGCGCGTTCCAGGGTCGGGAGCCCTTCGTCCCGTGGATCACGGCCAGCTTTGACCTCCCCGGACGTTGTGGAGGGCTTGACGCCGGGTTTCGGGCAGCGTAGTGGTCGGGTAGGACCCGAGGCCCAGGTGAGTAGGGTGGCCGTCGATGCGAACCCTCTGCACCCACTGCCGGACAGTACGTGACTATACGAAACGTTATGGTGGAGCTGAGGGGATTTGAACCCCTGACCCCCTCGTTGCGAACGAGGTGCTCTGCCGAACTGAGCTACAGCCCCCGGATTGTGGGCATTCTACCCGCACTACCCGCAAGCGGGATCATCGGCTGATTGGATGCCGGGCGATGTCTCTCCGCAGGCGCTCCGCCACCAGGGCCGAGGTTAGGTCGGCCCTGCTCCGCTCGGTCAGGCTACGTGCCACGTCGGTGGTCCGGCGGAGACCGCCGGTCATGCCATCGGGATAGTCGAGAGCGGCCAGCATGTCCACGACCGCGTCCATAGCGGCCAGCAACCGCTCCGCCTCCCGGAAGTCGTCGCTCCTCAACTGGTCGAGGAGCCTGCGCCTGAGTTCTCCCACCGCCTCGCCCAGGCCCTTCAGGTACGGAACCATGGTCGTTCCCAGCTCACCAGGGGTCGGCAGTTCGCTACCTCTCGCCAGGGCCATGTAGAGATGTGCCTCTGCGTATTCCTTGGCGGCGTCGTGGAGGATCCCGATGTTGATGTCCGGGTGCCGGGACATCGCCGAGGCCGACTCAGCCAATAGGGTCCCCGCCTCCGCCAGCAACGACGCGGCTTGTTCGCTTTCCCCCCGGTGAGCGGAACGAATCGCTCGGGCGGCGAACTGGATGACCCGCCTCCCGTTGGTAATCGCCGTTTCTCGAGCGGTGAACTTGGGATCCAGTTCGGCTCGCGCCGCGGATTCGATGGATGAGAGGTCGGGAGCGCTCGCCCGCTGCCTACCGGGAATGGACGACCTTCACCCTTGAATCGTACAGAGCCTCATCCGCCTGTTCGTCGACTCTCTCAGCCAGGCGAGCAGTCTGCCGTCTGACCGCGATCCCGCGAAGAGTCACCACGTACCAGAAGAGGGCGAGATCAACGAGCACATGGATGGTGACGAATGTGGTGCCTCCAATCGTGAGGATCGCGGCGAGGCTGGCGATGACGGCGATTCCAAGACCGATGAGGACCCGTTTCCTTCGAACGAGAACACGGCTGATGGTCGAACTTTGGGTCATGGAACCTCGGGAATCGGGTGGACTGCGATATGTGTCGGTCGGAGACGATACGGATGCATGCGCCCACGCCGACCGCCGGCCGGCCTCGAGCAAGAACGACCGCCGATCAGCCCACAGGGGGGGTATCAGAAACACCGCCCAGACGGCGGCGATCAGCAGAAACAATCCCCAGAGCATCCGGTGGCGACTTCTCCTCCACGACCGTTCGATAGGTTATACCCGCGGACCGCACTGTCAAGGGATTTGCAGTCTGCCGGTAGGTAGGGGCAAATCGCCCCTGCTGATGAGGCTACCCGGTGCTCGGGCGTGGACCTCCAGGAAGCGTCCGAGTCGTGTTCCACGAGCCGATCACCTTCATTGACTGACTCTTCATGTTTCGAGAAACACCCACGGCAGCTTTCCGCATCAACCGCATCATAGCGAGCGGGCCGGCTTCCACCCGACGGGTGAAGGCCGCTCCGGGCCGGGACGGAACTAAGAAGCAGCCGTAATACCTGGTCAGAAGCTCATACCCCACCCCCGTTCGCCCAGTGCAAACCCCCCGCATCAGTGTCGGGTCAAGACCTTGGCGAGCTTTCCCGCTCCCGGATGCGTCGCCTCAGGTTGTAGACGTCAACCGGATGGTTCCGACCATGCACCGGTGCGGCCGCCGGACTTGTGAAGCAGCCGGATGCGCTCTATCCGGGCTCCCCGTTCCACGCCCTTGATCATGTCGTAAAGGGTCAGAGATGCCACTGCGGCAGCGGTGAGGGCTTCCATCTCCACGCCGGTTCGATCCGCTGTACGTACCGACGTTCGGATCAGGACTCCCGATCCGCTTCTATCGACGTCCACGGTGACATCCGATAACGACAATGGATGGCAGAGAGGGATCAGATCGGAGGTCTTCTTGGCGGCCATTATTCCCGCAAGTCGTGCCGTTCCGACCGCGTCCCCCTTCGGAAGGCCTCCTTCGAATATCAGGTCCAGCGTCTCGTTCGACATGATCACCAGAGACTCGGCGACAGCCCGACGTTCGGTCACCGGTTTGTCACCCACGTCCACCATCCTGACCCGTCCGCGCTCGTCGGTGTGGGAAAGGCCCTCCTCAGCCACCGAGCACTTCCGAAGCCGTTCGGGTGGCCGGAGCACGGAACAGCTCGATCGTCACACGATCTCCCTCCTCCACATAACCGGTTCCCACCGGAACCACGGCGAAGGCTGTGGCTCTGGCCAGGGATGAAAGAACGTTGGACATCTGTTCCCCGCTTGTCCTGACGTACGTGACATCGTCGCGCACCTCGGTGATCACCCTGGTGAATACCACCTTGGCGGGGTGCGTGCGCCACCTCTCTGCGGAGATCGCCGCAGCCTGAGCGCGGAATACCTGGTCGCATCCCATCATGTGGAGGAGGGCGGGACGGGCGAACTGTTCGTAGGCCACCATCACCGACACCGGGTTGCCCGGCAGGCCCAGCAGAGGAGTCCCGCTGATGTGGCCGAAGGCGAACGGCTTGGCAGGCTGCATAGCCACCTGCCAGAAGTCCACCGTGCCCAGTTCGGCCAGGATCGCCTTGACGAGGTCGTACTCACCTTTGGAGACCCCTCCGGACGTCAGCACCATGTCTGCTTGGTCGGCTCCGGACGCCAAGGCGTTCCGGAGGGTCTCGGCGTCGTCACCCACTATTCCCAGGTCGACCACGACGGCTCCTAGTCGTTGCAACATCCCGATCAGCAAGGGCCGGTTGGTATCCCTGATCTGACCGGGTCCCAAGGTCTGGGTGTCCGGTGGCAGGACCTCGTCGCCGGTGGACAGCACGGCCACGCGGGGCCGGCGCCGGACGGACGGGTTGATCCCAAGGGAAGCGAGAACCGCGACATGGCGCGCGGTGAGACGCTCACCGACTCCGAAGACCGGAGATCCTGCTGTCAGGTCCCCCCCGGCAGGCCGCACCGCCGTTCCGGTCGCGGTGGCGGCCAGGATCCGCACAGCCCCCGGCAGCGGCTCAGTGTCCTCCACTTTCACCACCGTGTCGGCGCCGTCCGGCATGGGTGCCCCGGTCATTATCTTGATCGCCGCACCTGCGGTGACGGCGCCTTGTGCTACATGACCGGCGGGTACGTCCTCAAGCAGGCGGAGGGTCGCCGGGGCAGAACCCACGTCTGCGCCCTGCACCGCGTACCCGTCCATGGCCGAGTTGGTGAAGGGAGGGACGTCGTGGGGTGCCTCGACCGGTCGGGCCAGAGCCAGACCAAGCGCTTGATCGAGTGGCATTGTTGCCGTCGGTAGAAGGGGCATCGCATCCAGGACGTCTCTCTGAGCTTCGGCCAGCGGTCGCATATTCTCACTCCTCCAGAAGGTGTTTCATGGTCGATTTGAGTTCCTCGCCATATTGTCGGCTCGAGGCGGCCAGAGCGAGGTTGGCGTGGACGAACCCTTGTGGATGTCCGACATCGAGCAACTCGACGTCGGTTACGAAGGCCCGGCACCTTCCGAGGCGGGCCAGGGCGTCGATAGCGTCGGTTAGCTGGACCTCGCCACCGTAACCCGGCCCCACCAACTCGAGTTGCTCGAACACCTCCGGCATGAACAGGTAGCGGCCCTGGATGCATAACCGGGAAGGAGCGCGGTCCGGAGACGGTTTCTCAACGGCGCCCCTCAGGTCGACCACGTTTCTCGCCAGGAACTCCCTAGGTTCTATGACTCCCTTCGACGACAAGAGGCGAGCGGGCGACTGCCGGGCACACACCACGGAGCGGCGATGGCCTGCTGTTGTTGCGAGGTCGGGGAGGATGGATTGGCCCGGCCGGATCAGGTCGTCGGCGGTCATTACGAAGAACGGCCGGTCTCCTACCGCGGCCCGGCCCGTGAGCACCGCGTCGCCCAACCCCTTGGCTTCGTGTTGTACGACCGAGCGTACCGTGGCTCCCTCCATCTGGGGGAGATCGGAGAAGTGACTCTCGATCATCCCCCCGGTGTCGGGGTCGACGACCACGATCACCTCTCTCACCCCCGCCTGTACCGCTTCCTCCACGACCCATTGGATACTCGGGCGGTCGACAACTGTCAGCAGGGCCTTGGGGATGGAGTTTGTAGCCGGGCGCATTCTCGTGCCCCGACCGGCAGCCGGTACCAGCGCCACGTCCACCTTCACGATTTTCCTCCACTGGAGGGTGTTCGGACGGGTTCGGCGCCGGAAGCAGGACTGGAGAGCCTCATCGGCACCTTTCTCTCACCGTCGACTGTGTGGGATTCGATACTGCGGTCCCGGTGGCGGATGTCTTATGTCGATCCGGCCTCCCCGGCGCCAGTCGAGGTCGCATCATCGGGTGAGTTTGTTCTCGGTGCCTGCCCGGAGGCGCGCCAGGTTGGAACGGTGCCGGAGGAGGATCAACAGCGTTGCCACACCGAACCATCCTACGGCCCCCGAATCGACTCCTGCCAGCAGCAAGGCCGGAATGGCGAGTAGCACTGCCGCCAGCGACCCGACGGCCGATATCCTCGTGACAGCCAGAGCCACGGCGTAAACGCCGATCATCAGCGCCATTACCAGCGGTGACAGGGCCAACACCACCCCTCCCGCAGTCGCCACGCCCTTCCCGCCCCTTAGGCGGTGGAACGCCGGGTAGCAGTGGCCGATTACCGCCCCTAACCCGACCATTCCGGCGATCGTGGCGTCCCAAACCGCAAGGCCCACGACAGCCGGCAGCCAGCCCTTGAGAAGGTCAGCGAGATAGACGACGGTCGCCGGACCCTTGCCCATCGCACGCAAGACGTTGGACGCGCCCGGGTTGCCGCTTCCCACCGCCCGGATGTCGACACTGCGTGCCCGAGCGACCACGAGAGCGGCGTTGATGCTCCCGAGCAGGTAGGCACAAACGAGAAGGGCGCCGACGCCGACGAAGGTCACTACAGTGATTCTATCCCGACGCTGGTATGCTTCCGATTCGTGTGACTGCCGGTCGGACCGGACGGGCAGACCCCTACCGGAGACCTCGAATGCCTACTTACGTGTACGAGTGCAAGAAGTGCCGACATCGGTTCGAGCTATTCCAGAGCTTCTCGGCTGAAGCACTGACGACCTGCCCTGAGTGCGAAGAGGTGGCCCTCCGTAAGGTCTTTTTCCCGGCGGGGGTGGTATTCAAGGGCTCCGGCTTCTATGTCAACGACTCCCGCGGTCCCCGTCCGAAGACGGCCGCCAGCGGTTCGAAACCCGAATCGAGCAGCAGCAAGAAGGACAAGGAAAAGGGGTCCGCTTCCTCCAACGGGTCGGCCTCGACGAAAGAGCCCGCGACGTCCTCTGCTGGGAAGGAGTCCTGAGGCTCGGCGATCCAAGTCGGCACCGCGCCGCACCCTTGGCTCCCGGTCCAACCACAGTCCGAGCGTGACGTAGAGTGCAGACGTGCGTACGGTGGTGGGAGTAGTACTGGCAGGCGGGCGATCCAAGCGGATGGGATCCGACAAGGCCAGTTTCGAGTTGTCGGGTCGCCCGATGGTCAGATGGGTGGCCGACGCGATGCGGGGATTCGACAGGGTGGTGATGGTCGGGCGGCAACGCGGGCTAGCGGGGTTGGATGCCATACCCGACCTCCACGCCGGGGCTCGAGGACCGCTCAGCGGCCTCCAGACTGCGCTTGAGGTATTCCGCTCGCCGCTGGTCGTGGTAGCGGTAGACCAACCCTTGGTCCGCCCCGAAACCTTGCTCCGGTTGGCCGAGTACGCCGCGGCCGACGAGACGGCGGTCTGTATCGACGGGAGGCCTCAGGTGACCTGCGCCGCTTACTCCTCCCGCTGCGTCGATGAGGCGACCCGCCGGCTGAGAGCCGGAGGGTCTCTGCAGCATCTGCTCGACGAGGTGCCCTGGACCCGGATTCCGCGGGATGGTTGGAGGTCATGGGGTGAGGACGGGCGTTCGTGGTTCTCCATGGATACGCCGGACTCCGTGATCGCAGCCGAGCGGCGATTCCGGATCAACCTGCTGGGCTAACCCGGATTCATCTTCATGTTTCCAGACACACCCACGGCAACAGGCCATATCAACCACATGATCGTGACTGGGCCTGGCTTTACCCGACGGGTGAAGGTCCCGCCGGGCCGAGACGGGAGTGTGGAAATGGCCGTAGTCGCTGGTCAGAAGCTCATTTTCCTCACTCTGCTCGCCTAGGAGGGTGCTGAACATTGACGATTGCTCGGGCCTGCCGCCCGCCGACCCAGGGATTATGTCGGCGGTTGGTAGGCCGCTGGTGGATTGCTCACCACCCTCCTAGTACAAACCCCCGCATGAAAATCGGGGCGAATGGACGGCCGGCTGCCGTCGGGCCGCGTCTCCCGACAGCCACTTCGGATTTCCACCACGTTTCGACAACGCCCTTCCCGGCGATGAACGCAGGAGGTACGTTGAAGCGGTGCTGTGGATGTCCCGACCGCCCTACGTTCGATGGGCCTTCATCGGAGCGTTGCTACTCGTGAGCCTCTGGCTGGAGATCCGGCCCACGCCTACCGTGAGCCATCCGTACCTCAGTCGCGACCTTGCCCGGGGTGCGCCCGTGGAGGAAGCCCTGGAGTGGCGCAAGATCAGCAAAGGAGTGCTGGACCCTGTCCCCGGTACGGGCTTCGCGAACCGAAGCTTGGTCCAGGGCCAGCCGCTTCTCAAAGGCGACACGGTCGAGTCCGGCCTACAGATTCCACCCGGGTGGTGGCTCCTGGACCTTCCGCTCCCGTCAGAGACGGCGCCAGGCACACGGGTACAACTGGTCGTGCTTCCCGACGCCGGAAATCATCCGGTTCCGCCGATCGGGGGGATCGTCACAGATGTTCGGCCGTCCGAGTACGCAGGGGACGGTCCGGTCGGTTCGGTGGCATTCCCGCCTGACCTGGCGGCCACCGCCGCGGTTGCGATCGCCGAGGATCGCATCTCGGTGCTGGTGGACGCGTCGGGGGTTCCGGCGAGCGATTAACCCTGCTTCTTCATGTTTCCGGACACACCCACGGCAGCATGCCCAATCAACCACATGATCGGGTGTAGTCGCACCGACCCGAGGTGGGACCATTGAAACGGATGGAGTCCCTGGTCAGATGCCCATCTCCCACGCCCCGTTCGTCCAATACAAACCTCCGCATGA
>JAPOQZ010000011.1 GCA_026710435.1 bacterium
CAGCGGCCTGCCAACCGCCGGCATAATCCCTGGATCGGCGGGCGGCAGGCCCGAGCAATCGTCATTGTTCAGCACCCTCCTAGCCACGGCTACCCCAGGCCACTTCAAAGACGGCGTCCCGGTACGGCAGTCGGCACCCCAGGGGCGTCGATCGCGGCCCAGAGCACGCCGCCCTGCCACGATCAGACTATCCAACCGTCGGAAGCAGCGGCATCACTGCATGAGCAACTCCCGGGCGGTGACGCCCCAACTGCCACGTTGGGATACCCTCCGATCGAGTAGGTAGCGTTATGGGTATGCGTGCAACCAGGCGCAATGATGTCATCCGTGTGTCCGGGGCGCGCGAGAACAACCTCAAGAATGTCAGCGTCGAGATTCCCAAGCGCCGCTTGACGGTCTTCACCGGCGTCTCAGGATCGGGTAAGAGTTCCCTGGTCGTCAATACGATCGCCGCCGAGTCGCAGAGGCTGATCAACGAGACGTACAGCGCGTTCCTTCAAGGCTTCATGCCGACCCTGGCGCGGCCCGAGGTCGATGTGCTCGAGGGGCTCACCACCGCCATCATCGTCGACCAGGAACGGATGGCGTCCGACACCCGTTCCACGGTCGGAACCGCCACCGACGCCAACGCCATGCTCCGGATCCTCTTCAGCCGGCTCGGGCGGCCGCAGATCGGCTCGCCAAGCGCCTTCGCGTTCAATGTCCCCTCGGTTCGGGCGAGCGGTTCGATCAAGGTGGAGCGCGGTTCCGCCAAGACCGTGAGGAAGACCTACAGCCGCGCCGGCGGCATGTGTCCACGTTGCGAAGGCCGGGGCACGGTGCCCGACATCGACCTGACCCAACTCTACGACGACTCGAAGTCCCTGGCCGAAGGAGCCATCACCATCCCGGGTTACAAAGCGGGTGGATGGGCGGTCAAGTCGTTCACCGAGTCCGGGTTCGTCGACCCGGACAAACCGATCCGCGAATTCAGCGAGGCGGAGTTGGCCGACTTCCTGTACCGGGAACCGGTAAAGGTAAAGATGATGGACATGAACGCCACCTACGAGGGGTTGATCCTTCGGGTGCAGAAGTCGTTCTTCTCGAAGGACCGGGAGTCGATGCGACCTCACATCCGGGCGTTCGTGGACCGGGCCGCCATCTACGCCGACTGCCCCGACTGCGGCGGCACGCGGCTCAGCGAGGCGGCCCGCTCCTCCAAGATCAAGGGTGTGAGCATCGCCGACGCCTGCGCTATGCAGATCAGCGATCTCGCCGAGTGGGTACGCGATCTCGACGAGCTATCCGTGGCACCGCTGCTGGAAGCGCTGCAGCTCACTCTGGAATCGTTCGTGGAGATCGGATTGGGCTACCTGTCTCTCGACCGGCCTTCCGGAACGCTGTCGGGGGGCGAGGCGCAGCGAACCAAGATGATCCGGCATCTCGGTTCGTCGCTGACCGACGTGACCTACGTGTTCGACGAGCCGACCGTGGGCCTGCACCCGCACGACATCCAACGGTTGAACAACCTGCTGCTGCGGCTCCGTGACAAGTCCAACACCGTTCTGGTGATCGAGCACAAGCCGGAGGTTATGGAAATCGCCGACCACGTTGTGGATATCGGTCCGGGCGCCGGGGTTGCCGGCGGGCAGGTGGTGTTCGAAGGCACCGCCGCGGCACTGCCGGCCAGTGGCACCATGACCGGGCGACACCTCGACCATCGGGCCTCGCTGAAGTCGTCGGTGCGGACCCCGTCGGGAGCACTGGAGGTACGCGACGCCGACACCCACAATCTCCACCACGTCGACGTCGACATCCCGCTCGGCGTGCTGGTGGTGGTAACCGGGGTGGCCGGGGCGGGCAAGAGCTCGCTCATCGATGGTTCGGTCTCCGGCCGGGAGGGAGTGGTGACGGTCGACCAGAGCCGGATCAGAGGCTCGCGGCGGAGCAACCCGGCGACCTACACCCGCCTGCTCGACCCGATCCGCAAGGCGTTCGCCAAGGCCAACGGTGTGAAACCGGCCCTGTTCAGCGCCAACTCCAAAGGGGCTTGCGCCAACTGCAAGGGGGCCGGCGTCGTCGACTTTGACCTGGCCATCATGGCCAGCGTTCCCGTCATGTGCGAGGAGTGCGAGGGCAAACGGTTCCAGCCGGGGGTGCTCGACTACCGGTTCGGTGGTAGGGACATCAGCCAGGTCCTGGGAATGTCGGTGGCCGAAGCCAGGGACTTCTTCGCGACCGGTGCGTCCCGGGTACCGGCCGCCCACCGCATTCTCGACCGGCTAGCCCAGGTCGGCCTGGGCTACCTCAGCATCGGGCAGCCGCTCACGACCCTCTCCGGTGGCGAACGCCAGCGCCTCAAGCTGGCGATCCACATGGCCCGGAAGGGAGGCATCTACGTGCTCGACGAGCCCACCACCGGACTCCACCTCGCCGACATCGACCACCTGCTGGAGCTCCTTGACCGGCTGGTGGATTCCGGCAAATCGGTGATAGTGATCGAGCATCACCTGGCCGTGATAGTCCACGCCGACTGGATCATCGACGTTGGTCCAGCCGCCGGACATGACGGCGGCCACGTCGTCTTCGAGGGCACCCCGGCCGACCTGGTCACGGCTCCTTCGACCGTCACGGGCCGCTACCTCGCCGAGTACGTAGCCCGGAAATAGCCCTCCTCGAACGAAGGGTGCGTCCTTCCTCGAAGTTCGTTCCCGAGGCCACCCTCCGGTGTGGGCCTCGCTACGTTCGCCCCGGCGGCGTGCTACAGCACGGGACCGCGGTTCTCCGAGCCGCCGGCAGCTTTGCGAGCCGCTCCGGCACCTTGTCGTCGGTGGGTTCCACCGCGCAGTCGAGCCGGGACCGTTCTCCACACGGGTCGCGCCCACTAGCCCTGATTTTTCATGCGGGGGTCTGTACTAGGCGAGCCGAGTGCGCGATATAGGCTTCTGACCAGGGACTACGGCCATTTCCACAACCCTGTCATGGCCCGGCGGGACCTTCACCGTCGGGTGAAGACAAGCCCAGTCACGATCATGTGATTGATGTGGCCTGTTGCCGTGGGTGTGTCTGGAAACATGAAGAATCAAGGCTAACGGCTCGGAGGGTCAATCGAGGCCATTCCGATCTGCGACCCCGGTTCGCGTAGCCGACAGCGGCACCGAACATCTGATCAGAGACTTCGCAGCGGATCCTCCGATGTCAGCAGTTCGACCGCGCCGATGGCGGTGATCCTCTCTGCTAGGGGGAAGCGGTGCCGACCGGCGTGAACCACCGCCAGATGGTCCAGACCCAGGTCGGTGACCGCGAGGTGCATAGATTTCGACGTGGAAGGTCGGTCGGTCCGCTTGATCTCGAATCCTATAACCCGTCCTCCGAAGTCCATACGGAGATCCAACTCGGCCCCTCCATGCGTCGCCCAATAACTGGCCTCCGATCGAGGCATCCGGGCCAGGAGTTGCTCGATGATCATCCCCTCCCAGCTGGCGCCTAGCTTGGGGTGACGATCGAGATCAAGGCTGCTGCCGATACCCAGAAGACGGTGCAGCAGGCCGGAATCCCGGATGTAGACCTTGGGCGATCGGACCTGGCGCTTACCTATGTTCGCGAACCATGGGAGTAGCTGCCGCACCACGAGGGCGTCGGTGAGCGCATCGACATAACGGCGTACCGTGGACACCGAGACATCGATCGACCGGGCGATCTCGGCGCCGTTCCACCTCTGCCCGTGGTAGTGGGCCAGCATCGTCCAGAACCGGCGCATCGTGGTGGCAGGGAAGCGGAACCCGAGGTTTCCCAGGTCGCGCTCCAGGAAGGTGGACATGTAGTCGTCCCGCCAGCGGTTGGAATCCGCATCGGTAGGTGCGAGAAAGGACTCCGGTAGGCCACCCCGCAGCCAGAGAGCGTCGAGCCGGTCAGCGCCGACGTCGCCAAGCCGGAACCCCGACAGTGTGACGAACGTCACACGGCCGGCCAGCGACTCAGAACCGAGTCCCACTAGATCAGGAGATGCGCTACCCAACACGACGAACCGGCCCGGTCGCCGGTTCTCATCCACCAGCACGCGCAGGGTCGGGAAGAGGTCCGGCTTGCGTTGGGCCTCGTCGATGACGATCGTCTCACCCGTGTCCCGTAGGGCGAGCATGGGCTCGGCGAGTCGAGCCTGGTCCCGGTAGTCCTCGAGGTCGTAGAACGCAGATGGCGACGGTGCGATGACCTGGCGGGCCAGTGTCGATTTGCCGGCCTGGCGAGGGCCGGTCAGCAGCGTCACGGGGGAACGCGCGACTGCTCTATTCAAGGCATCCACATCCACGGGCCGCTCGAGAAAGGCCATGTGGCCAGATTATCCTTGAAAATCCGCAGTATCAAGAGGGATTTGCCAGGATAATTGGCGCTCCAGCCATTGGGTCTCGGAGACACGGCCGAACACGACCTCCCGAGGCATGGGGTCTCCAGACGTGATCCCTTACCGGTCGAGGAGGCCGGCGTACTCGTCCGGTACGACCATGCGGTCGATGCAGGTGAAGAAGCTCTCGGTGGCCTTGGCCAGCACCTCTTCCTCGTCGAAGAGCTGGAACCGGCGGTCTTCCATCACCACGGTGCCGTCCACGATGGTGGTGTCGACCGCGGCGCTCTCGGTGCTGTAGACCAGGTGCGACATCAGGTGGGTCTTGTTGCCCGGCGCCCAGGGGGTGAAGTGATGGTTCTGGAGGTTGATCAGGATCACGTCTGCGATCTTCCCGACACTCAATTCACCGGTCTCGTGCGCCAGGGCCAGCGAGCCGTTACGGGTCGCCATACGCAGTATCTCGGGTGCCTGCAGTATCGAAGCGTCCTTGCGCTCCGCCCGGTGTACCAGAGATGCCCACTTCATCACCTGGAACAGGTCGCAGCTGTTCGTTCCCTCTGCCGAGTCGTGGCCCAAGCCGACATTGAGCCCTGCCTCGAGCATCTCGGGAAGCCGTGCGATGCCGTTGCCGAGCTTGGCGTTCGAGGTCGGGTTGTGGGAGATGTGGGTTCCCGTCTCCTGCATGAGCCCGATCTCCCGGTCCGACAGATGCACGCAGTGGGCAGCTACGCAGTCGGCTCCGAGAATTCCCGTGTCGTAGGCCACCTCCGTGGGTCGACGGCCATCGAACGTCTGCATGGAGATGTCGACCTCGCCGAGTGACTCGTTCAGGTGGATGTGGATACCGGTCCCCAACCGGTCCGCCAGCGCCCGGCAGTCCACCAGCAGTTGCTCGGAAGCGAGGGGCAGCCACTCGATACCCACGTAGACCTCCACCCTCCCGTCGCCCATTCCTTGGCACTCGTGGTAGGCCGATTCGTTGTCCTCGATGACGTCGAGGTCGTGCTCGGGGTCGGCGATGTCGTTGGAGAGCACCACCCGGATCCCGCTGTCGACTCCGGCCCGGGCCAGGGCCGGGAGCCGGCGGAACATGTCGTTGGCGGTGGTGACACCGGCCTTCAGCGACTCGCTGTAGCTGGCCATGGCCGCCCAGTAGGCCTCTTCGGGATTGATCGCCCGGATCATCGGATACCAGAAGCCCTGCAGGATCTCCCACAGGTCGAGATGGTCGCAGTACCCCTTCCCGATGGCGGTGTGGTAGTGGAGATCGACGAACCCGGGAAGTGCCGCCTTGCCGCCGCCGTCGATCACCTTCGCGTTGGTACGGTCGAATCCTGAGGTCGCTTCGGAACCACCCATGGAGACGATCCGGTTGCCCTCGATCACCATCGTCCCGTCGAATATGACATCGTCGTCGTCGTTCATGGTCACGATGGCGGCGTTCTCGATGATGATCCGGTCGGTCACGGGGTCCTCGCTTTCGCTATCCGCTCGCGGTGTTCACTGTGAGCGTTCGATTGTCGCCCGCGATGAGCGAACCCGCTTCTACCGACGCATGGTACGCCCGGTCGGCCCCAGTTGCTCCGGCAGCACCGCGTAGGCATCCTCGATCCACTCGCACAGGACCGGCCTCGTCCGGCGCGGATCGATGATCTCAGGCACCCCGAACGCCTCAGCTGTCCGGAAAGGGGACGACAACGCATCGTATTGCGCTTCGAGTTCCTCGAGCCTGGCGGCAGCCTCCTCGGCGGGTAGGGCGTCCAACTCCCGCCGGAAGGCAGCTCTCACGCCTCCCTGGATCGGGATCGAGCCCCACCGCGCGGACGGCCACGCGTAGTGGAGGTTCACTCCTTGCAGCCTGCCGTAGCTGGTGCCGGCCAGCCCGAAGAGCCTCCTGACGATCATCCCGCACCAGGGAACCCGGGACTGCTCGATGGCCGAGACGAGCCGGATCGTGCCCCGTACGGCGCCCTCCCGCTCGGCTTCCAGGCCGATCACGGTGCCCGGCTGGTCGACGAAGTTCACCACCGGCAGGTGGAAGGTGTCGCACAGATCCACGAACGTCTCCACCTTCTCCGCGGCCGAGCGGGTGAGGCCACCTCCGAACCGGAAGGGATCGTTGGCGATCACGCCCACCGGGTAACCGTTGAGACGGGCCAGCATGGTGACCGAGGAGGGACCGTAGGCGGGGGCTATCTCGAAGAGGGAACCCTGGTCGAAGACGAGCGAGAGGAGGCGGCGCGCGTTGTAGACCTGGCGCTGGTTACGGGGAATGATCGAAGCCAGTTCCCCCTCGGCTCTCTCCGCCGGGTCATCGCACGGCCCCCGGGGCGGCACCTCGTAGACGCTCTGGGGGAGGTAGGACAGGAACTCCTTCGCCTGGAGGACCGCCTCCTCCTCGGAGTCGGCCGCGTTGTCGATGACCCCGCTCTGAACCGTGTGAATATGCGCCCCTCCGAGTTCCTCCTTGTCAATGTCCCTCCCCAGCGCCACCCGTGCGACCGGCGGACCGGCTGCGAAGACCTGGCTGGTTCCCCGCACCATCACCGAGAAGTGGCTGCCGGCGGCCTTCATGCCTCCGAGCCCGGCCGCCGGCCCGAGGACCAGAGCGACAACCGGCACGTATCCGAGCATCTCCGCCAGAGGCCACATCCGGTACCCGGGAATCTTGGTGCGACCCGTCTTCTCGAGCAGGCGCACGCTACCCCCCACGTTCTCGACGAGGCGGACCATCGGCATCCGCATCTCCAGGGCGTACCGGTTGATGAACTCCCACTTCTCGGCGATCTGGGCTTCGGTGGAACCTCCCCTGATCGTGTAGTCGTCTGCTTCGATCGCTACGCGCCTTCGACGAACCCGACCGGTGCCGATGATCGTGTTGGCCGGACGGACCTCCACCAACCGTCCGCCGGCGTCATAGGTTCCGGCCCCGGTGAAGGTGCCCAACTCGCGCCACGTGCCCTCGTCCAGAAGCAGCGCGATCCTCTCGCGGGCGGTGAGTCGACCGGCCGCGTGCTGGCGCGCGACGGAGTCCTCCCCTCCCATTCCCAGAGCGAAACGCCTCCGGCGATCCATCTCTTCGAGTTCGGGGTCCCAGATCATTCTCTTACTCTCTGGAGGAGATGTGGAATGTCCTCGACACGGTCGGCTATCAACGCTCCGGCCGCGGCGAGCAAGCTGCGCTTCGTGACCGCACGGTCGGCATCTCGCCTCACCATCGCCGCAGCATGACCGAACGACGCCCCCGCCGGGTAGGCATCCTGGAACTCGCCCACGATCATCGCCACTACCGGTTTGGTCACCTCCCCGCCGCTCATAGCGGCCGCCAGGTCGGACTCATGATCGGATCCGGGCTCCCCGAAGACGACCATGGCGTCGGTGGCGCCGTCCGCCTCGAACCAGCGCGCGTAGTCGGCCATCGACCGTCCGGTGACGATCTCGCCTCCCATCGACACGCATGTGGAGACACCCAGCCCGGCTCCGGCCAGGGCGATGGCGATCTCGGCGGACATGCCACCGGAGCGGGAACATATGCCGACCCGTCCGGGTCGGAACACGTCACCCGGCCGGGGGCCACCGATCCCGCCCAGCTTGGTCTCACCAGGGGAGATGATGCCGTTGGTGTTGAATCCGATCAGTACTGACCCGGCCCGCCGGGCCTCCAGCGCGGCACGGTACGCGTCGTGGCGGGGAAGGTTCTCGGCTATCGCCACGATCGGGGACAGGCCCGAAGCGGCTGCCTCGATCACGGCGCCCGCCGCGTGGCGCGCCGGTACGTACTGGACTGCTGCGCTTGCCCCGGTCATGGCAACGGCTTCCTCCACGGTGTCGAACACCGGTACCCCCCACACGGATTGGCCCCCCCGGCCCGGTGTGACGCCGGCCACGATCCTGGTTCCGTAGTCGAGGCAGATGCGGGTATCGATCCGGCCCACCGAACCGGTGATGCCCTGTACCAGTACCCGGGTCTCCCCATCGGCGAGGATGCTCAACGGCTGCGTTCGATCCGAGCGAGCGTAGCCCCGGCTTCGATGACGTCGCCCTCCGCAACGGGGATGTGGGCGACGACACCCGCCATGGGTGACAGGACGGGGATCTCCATCTTCATCGACTCGAGAATGAGTATCTCCTGGCCGGGTTGCACATCGTCGCCTTCGGCTACCGTCACCCGCCAGACGATGGAGGCCATATCGGCGGTTACGAGCATCGGCTGATCCTTACCAAAGTGTCCACGGCATCGCCAAGGCTGGCCCCCGGCGGCAGATACGTCAAGCCGGAGTAGTCCGTTGCAAGCCTACGGGCGCGTTCAGCGTTGAGGCCATCGAGCCGGATCACAACCGGGAGAGACCCACCGCCGTAGCCGAAGCGGTCCAGACCGGCCAGGAGGCGCTCGACGATCAGATCGCAGGGTGCCATCTGCAGGAGGTTGAAACCGACGAGTAGGCAGGCAAGGTTGGGATGACCTAGCACGGCATCGATGAGGACATCGAGTTTCTCCGCCGAGACGCCGGCCCCGAGATCGCTGTGGTTGGCGGGACGGACACCTGCCGCGACCAGCAGGTCGTGCTGGTAGAGGCCGGCCCCGCCCCCTCCTACCAGCAAGCCCGTGTCCCCATCGAGTTCCACGTAACGCACCGACGGGCCGGGAAGCCGCTGGTCAGCCTCCGCTACGGCCTCTTCCCGCTCGGTGAGCCGGTAGGAACGCCATCGGAGTTCCGGCTGGCGGAACAGGGCGTTACCGTCCATCTCGATCAATCCCCCGACCGCCGACACCGTCCCGCCGGTTTCGACGGCTACCGGGTTGACCTCGACCAGAAGGGCATCGTTCGCGAACACCTCTGAAGCGGCCACCGTGAGGTCCACCAAGCCGGGTGGGATCGTGCCGCCGGCCAGAGCGCGCCGCCAGAGGTGTTCCGCCTCGCCAGGCACCAGGCCTCCCGGGTCTGCGAAGGCAAGCTCCGACAACCCGTCGCTCGATCCTTCGATGTCCACGCCGCCGGCCTCCGATGCCACCGCTAGGGGACCCTTGGAGCCCCATGAGAACCCGAGATAGAGTTCCCGGTCGATCGATACGGCCCTTTCCACGTACACCTTCCTGCATCGGTGACCCAGGATCTGGGTGCCCAGCAACTCGCGGGCCGCGGCCGCCGCCCCGCCAGGACCGACAGGACCTATCACACCGGAGTTCTTCGACCGCCGGTTCTCTGGTACGAGCGCCTTGACGAACACCTCAGCCTCGAGGTCGAGGGCCGCCGACCGGGCCTCTTCCGGTGTTCCGGCTACGGCCCCGCTCGGTACCTTGACGCCACCCCTCGCTAGGCGCGCCTTGGCCTCGTTCTCGAGCAGCCTCATCGCGGAGTGCCTACCTCGCCGGAGACTTTCCGGTGGGGTTCGACCAGCCCGGTCAGAACGCCTTCGTTGGTGGCGGGATGGATGAACACCCGATGGCCTCTCTCGTCTTCGAGCGGGGTCCGGGACACCAGGGCACAACCGGCGGCGCCGGCCGCATCCATGGCATTGCCGAGGTCGTCCACCCGGAGGCAGAGGTGGTGCAGACCCTCGCCCCTCCGGTCCAGGAACCGGTCCAGTTCCGTGCCTGGCCGGGTCGACTCAAGGATCTCCACGTACGCAGTGCCTGAGCGGAACAGGTGGCTCCTGATACCTCCCGGCAGTTCTTCGGTGCGAACCTGGACGAAACCCATCGCTTGGTAGCGGTCGGTCGCCACGTCCGCATCCCGGACCGCGATACCGACATGCTCGATGGCTACCACCGTCGGTTCACTCATCCGCAGCCACCTTGTCGAATACAGCGAGATCGCTGGCCAGCCGCCGAAGGTCAACCCTTCTGACCTTGCCTGTGTCCCCTCGTGGGATCGCATCGACCGTCACCACGGCCTCCGGCCAATGGGTGGCCGGGATACCGGAAAGCCTCAGGTGTCCGGCTAGGTCGGCCGGCTGCGGGGCGAATCCTGACCCGGCTTGCACGCACGCAACCGGGCGTTCCCCTAACCGGCGGTCGGGTACACCCACCACCACGGCGTCCTCTATGAGTTCGTGCCCCAGCAGCGCCTGCTCGACCGTCTCTGCAGGGATGTTCTCACCTCCCCGTATGACCATGTTCTTCACCCGTCCCGTCACGACAAGGTACCCGTCGGGGTCGGCGTAGCCGAGATCCCCGGTCCGGAAGAAACCGGCCGGGTCGATGGCCTTCGCGAAACGGCCATCGTGGTAACCGACCATCACGAACGGCCCCCGGAAGGCAATCTCCCCCTCCTCTCCCCTACCGAGACGGGATCCCCCCGTTCCCATTACTCGCATCTCGATCTCAGGATGCGGCTCCCCCTCGGTGCTCAGTAGCTTTCCGGAAGGAGCGTCGGCGCTGGTGGAGCAGACATGGCCCACCTCGGTCATGCCGAAGGCTTTCGACATCCGGCCGGGAACGCTACGGACCACCGCCTCCGCCACCTCGACATCGAGTTTGGCGCCGGCACAGGTGAACAACCGGAGCGAATCAAGGCGACCCCGCCACTGGGAACGGCAAGCCAGCAGGTCCACCAGGAAGGCCGGCGGCCCCGAACTGACCGTCACCGTGTGCCGCTCGCACAGATCGAGCATCAGGTCCGGGTTCCATCGCTGCTGGAGCACCACGTGCGCACCCGCGTGGAGGCCGAGGCGCACACCGTAGAAGTATCCGAAGTTATGGCCCACGGGAAGGGCGACATGGACCACGTCGTTCGGACCCATCCCCTGGCGGGATAATGTGGAGAGGATCCCGGCGGTCGCGGTGGCGTGGGTGTGCAGCACTCCCTTGGGCAGGCCCGTCGTCCCGGACGTGAAGGCCAGTTCGGCCAGTTCGTGGACTCCCGGGGGATCGGGAAGGGTCTCTCCGGAGTTCCGGTGGTCGAGCAGATCGTCGATCGCTGGGACCCCTCCCGACGGAGACACCGTCACCACCGGTGTTTCTCCTATCCCGTCCAGAGAGTCGGGGTCATTGGCCGTAACGACTAGGGACGGGGTGGCGAGCTTGGCTATGGCGCTGAACGCCGGACCCTTGAAGACCGGGAGGAGAGGTGTGACCACGGCCCCGAGGCGTTCTGCCGCCAGGAAGACGGGAACGAACCGCCGGTCACCGTACATCTGGACGATGACCACGTCCCCTCGCCCGACCCCCATGCTGCGGTACCGGGAGGCCAGCGTGAGCGTTGCTGCGGCCAACTCCGCGTACGTGTAGCTGCCCAACTCGTCCGAGACCGCCAGAGCTTGGGGGCGCCGCGCGGCGCGACCGGCAACGTCGTCCCACAACGTGCGTACCGGCCAGCGGAATCCCGGCTGGGAACGGTGTTGAGGGTGCTCCGGCCTCACCTGTAGACGTTGCGGATAGGTTCTACGCGGTGGCCACCGTCCCCGCCGGGAACGATCACCCGATCATCGTGGCCGGGAAGCACCGTCATGCCGTAACGCTCCACCAGCCGGCGTACCTTCACGGCGGAGCGGGCCCACTCCTCGGGAAACTGGTTGAGGATGCTGGGCACGAATCGCTTGCCGTAGGTGTCGGCCAGGTAGATGGCATCCGACGCGATCAACACCCATCCGTCCCGCTCGAGGTTCACAGCTACCCCGATCGTTCCCCAGGTATGTCCTGGAAGGGTCACGATCCAGACCCCCCGGAGGAGTTCGAAGTCGGCGTAGACCTCCACTGCGCGGTCGGGGAGCAGCGACGCGAAGTCGGCCCGGGTGAATCCCTGGGGACTGGTTACCCCCCACAGGGTGACCAGGTCGTCACGGATGAGTCCGCCCTTCTGGGTGACGGCCCCGTGCAATTCGTCCCGGCCCACGTAGATCCGGGCCCGGGTCGGAGCGAACATGCGGACGTTGCCGGCGTGGTCGGTGTGCAGATGGGTGATGACCACATGGTCGAAGTCCTCGGGCGCCAGACCGAGCGCCGCGATGCGTTCCGGGAACGGGCCGCCTTCGCCCGGATCGTAGGACATGGCACCCTGGTAGAACTCGTTCTTCCATTCCTGGCGGAAGCGTACCGACACGCCGGTATCCACCAGCACCCTCCCGTCGGCGTGCTCTATCACATACACGTAGATGGGATGCCTGAGCAGTTCCTTGCGCCCTGGCGTAGCGGCGGTGGCCAGGCGGTCGGGATGACCGGTGAGGGCAAGCTCGAAGTCGAGCGAGGTGCGTCCGCATTCGATCACCTTCAGTTCCATGCATCTCTCCTAGTGTTCCGAGTCTTTAGTGCGGTTGTGTTTGGAAGACGTGCAGTCATGCGACGGGTTGGTTGTGTCACAGGCCTGTTGCATGCTTGTAGATAACCGCAAAGCGCCAACGGTCCGCTTTCGGTACCGACCGGACCGTGATTTGGTTCATGTTGTCCACCCAGCCCCTCGTAGAGGGTACGGCGGGACGCGTTCGACGCCGAGGAGGTGGCGGTTGGGGGAGGGCCCGCCGG
>JAPOQZ010000128.1 GCA_026710435.1 bacterium
ACCCCGTAGGTGTCCCTGTTCTCGTCCACGAAGGCGGTCATCTGCGCGGTCGGCGGTCGAGCTCCGCCTGCGCGAAATACGCAGACGCTTTCCGCAAGATCTCATTCGCCCGGCGCAACTCAGGTTTCTCCCGGCGCAGATCCCCCAGCTCAGCCAACTGATCCGAGCTCAACCCAGGCCGCAACCCCTGATCCGTCTCAGCCCGCCGAACCCACTTGCGCAACGTCTCGGACGAACACCCGAACTTCTCCGCTATCGAACAGATCGCCGCCCACTCAGAACGATGCTCCCCCGGTGCTGCAACACCAACCGGACAGCCCGCTCCCGGACCTCTGGTGAATATGTGATCGGTCTACCCATGACTCCATTATCTCCCAACTAATCGAGTCTCCGGGGTAACCGGGGCGGTTCAGAGCGACCTCGACAGCCCCGGCTGCGACACCCGCCAAGAGAGTGCTGCTGCGGGGACTCCGCCATCGAACCCGTCATGCACCCGGAGCGGATCTGCAGGGTGGTGAACGGACGCTGGTGGTCGTCCTACGACGACGCTTGGACCACCAGCCCCTCAAACCTCCACATCGAATGACCTGGTGCCACTAGCCGAGGCGAGGGAGTCCGGCGCCCGGGTATGGTCCGCCCAACAGCGGGAAGCTGTCGCTAACGACCCGGCCGGGCTGATAGCGGTCAGCGCCGCCGCCGAACCCGCCGACTGGCTCCCACCAAACCAAGACATCCGGTGCGTCAACGCGGCTGTCTCGATCGAAACGAAGACCACCTAGGGCGTCGCCGCCGACCCCGACCAGATCGCCGCCCCCGAGACACCTGCGAGCATCTGCGGGTAAGTTCTCCCCGGACGAACACGGAATTGTGGTCTCGCCGTTATGGGAGGCGCCCACCAGCCCGGCCGCCACATCAGCGTACCGTACAGAAGAGTTCCTCCCGAACCTCTCCCCTCACAGACCGGTCACCCACCTGGTCGAATCGGCCACCCTGGCGGACTGAAATGGTTCCGACACGGCCCCGATCTCCGGTTTGGCATGTGTCATGACAACGGGCAGACACCCGGCATCAGATAACAAACCCCAACCCCTAACCGGCTAACATCCCATCCCGAGGGAAAGAAGAAATCGAACCCGCCGATCTCCTCGTCCGGTGCGGTCTCTCTTCCCCTTTTCCCGCTGGTCGTCGGGGGGAAACCAAAGCAAGCCGAGTCGGCTTCGGTTTTCGAGGTACCCCGGCGACCTTAAGAGGAAACCGGCTAACCTGCTCGTCCTGGTTTCGGAACCCTCGGCGGTTGCCCTGCGCACCCATAGTCACCGGGGGTCCGAACCCACCGTCCCACCTCAACGGCACCACAACCGCACCAGTGAGGATCGGACGTGGATTCGGCACCTGACCCTAGCTCGGCCACTACAGCCGGCCACCGCCAACCGAACAACCAAAGCGGCATCCGCTTCGTCTGGTTGAGGTGACCACGCACAGCCGAGATCAACTGCTTGGTAGCCCACAAACCCGTACCTAACACCTCAAACACCGCATCGAACATCGGGCTACACCGCTTCCAAACCACCGCG
Source organism: bacterium (assembly GCA_026710435.1). GTDB lineage: Bacteria > Actinomycetota > Acidimicrobiia > Spongiisociales > Spongiisociaceae > JAPPFW01. The sequence continues at coordinate 1,575 of JAPOQZ010000128.1, forward strand.
GTGCCATTGGCACCCTCCGAATCGCTGTCCAGAGCCAGCAGGACATTCTGATGTGTGCGGGCCATGATCTTGATGCCTTCCGCCTGGGGGGCTCCCACCGGCGGCTGGATGATGGGTGTGACGGTCGGTGCGTACCAGATCGGCCAGCACGCTGGTGTCTCCCCGGTCGGGTTTCGCTCCGTCTTGGCGGTGACGGTCCCGCCAGCCGGGAAACGGCTATAGAGTTGATCGTCAACACATACACCTGATAGCCGGCAGGATCGGCCTGGAACTGGGCAGATCCCGACAAGCGACCCGCGGTATCGACCACCGCCCCGACATGGGAATCCCGACGCGTATCAACCCCGCCGACCACAACCACACCATCGGCTCGTTCTTGCTCTGCCATGTGCCCGCCTTCCGCTCGCTGCCAACAATTCCAAGTCCCCCCTGAGCCGGGCAGAGCGGCGGCCCCAACACTCAAGGTGGAGAAGTCGAAGGTCCTGTAAGGTCACCCCGCTCCTCGGTTCAGAGTTTCCCCGGCTACGGCCAGGTCGACAGTTCGTGGGGAAGGCACCAAACGCCAGTTTTCGCGTGGGTCAGACCCGGCCCCAAGCCGAGGAGGACCCCTGCAAGAGTGTGAGTGTTTTCGCGCAGCCTCAAGCTAGACTGTCCAACACCACTCCCGGGGTGGGGGATGTCGATGATCGGCTCCGGGGAATGTCAGTGATATGCTGTCAGGGACGGGTCACTTGATCGACAGACGGTTCTGCTGATGGTGACGGTTGACAAGCACACAGGTGTTCTCTTCTCACCCGTAGAAGCCTTGGAGGGTTTTCTGCAGTGCGGTGGTACCACGATTCTCGAAGCCGCTTTCCAGCATTCTTTTTTCGTGGATTCCGCCAGGGTACGGGCCAAGACCCCCTTCTTCCCGGAACGTGCCAGGATGAGCCGCAAGCACTACCCAGGAGTAGGACGCGGCCAGCAGGCAGACTGGGAGGGACGGCCCGTCACGATAGGCGACAACGGGTACGCGCAGCAGGCTTGGCAGAGGTACACGGGACGGACGCTGGAACGCGGTTCTGGATACAGTGTCCGCCACGTCTGGGGGCATCCCTGGGATCCGGATGCTTTCACAGCCGGCTGGAATCTCTGCTACATGCCGTTTTGGGCAGGGATGCTGACAGAGAAACAGCATCCGCACCCCCAACTTGAGCAGGCTGTGCGCCAAGCGTCGTGGGACCTTTACTTTCGCGACGACCCGGTGTGCGCTCCTCCCGGTTTCGTGGAAGACCCGGGCATGGACCTGGATTCCGCCCTCGGCGGGCAGCCACTGCTGATCCTCGAAGGAACGACGGACCCAACAATCCCACCAAGGCCCGGACGCACGCCCCGTAGGGTGAGACCCGTCGAGTTCCGACTCTGGGGACAGTCCTACCCGGTGAGATACGGGAACGAGGTACTTCTCGGTGTAGCCAGGTGCCTCTACAGGGCCCATCTCGATGGCTTCTCCCACAGGATACTGACCCTCAGCTGGGCATCCCGTGACGGCGGGAGTAGATGGAAAGAGGTCCCGGCGACTGGCATTTTCCTGAATGTCAACTTCAATGTTGACAAACTGATCCGACGATCACACAGCCTGCTTGAGCTCTTTGGTCACTCTCCATCCGATCTCGAGGTCGTCTACGACTGAACCATGGGCCCCCAGGCGGGGCCTCCTAGCCTGTGAGACCTGCTTGAGGTGTTCCGCATCGGGTGGCGTCGGCCTCGGGGCAGCCCCCGAGACGTTATCCGGCTAAGGATGATCTCCTAGGAGGCCTGGGGTGAACCGACTCCGGACGATCGCAAGGGTCAGTCACATAGCTGCCACTTGGCCGGCGTCTCGCCGTTCCTGTAGGCCGACCCCTTGGGCCTCCTCCTCGCCCTCGGAGATGATCGCCGCCCGGTGCCAGATCTCAAGGTCGCCCGTACTCCCGCTTCAAGGCAGGCCACCCTGGCCCTCACGTCACCGTCGAGGCCCGCCATCTCGTTGAGCCGTTGCCGGACCTAGAAGAGCCGAACCTCTGGCGATTGGTTATAGCACCCACCTACCCAAGCGGGCGACGCTCACAGTCTCACACAACAAACGCAACATGATTCACGACGGCTACGCGACCGTACGGACTCTCAGACGTGCCCGCAGCCTTTGAGGTATTCGGGCACCACCCGTGCTGTCCCCCACGCCCCTGAGGTTGAGCCGCCAGGCTACGCGCCCTTCGACGTGGACGCCCGGTTGGTGTATCACAGCCCACATCGAGTAGAGACACATCGGCGGGGTGTCTCTCGTAACGGTGGAAACGAAACTGGCTCTTCGAACATGCCCATGGGTTCTTAGTCGGCTGTCCAGCGGGTATGGATTGTCCCGGCTCCGGTACCGGCGGCGTGGGGTGTAGTTGGGGTTGCCCGGTTCGGGGTTCGTGTCGCCTCTTCGGGGCAACGCGATCTGGCGAGACGTTTGACATCATTTGGTGATGTCATGTGGTTGGTGGAGGTCGAGCGAGAAGTTGAGCAATGGGTCGAGTCGCTCTCTGTGAGAGAGTTCGCGAAGGTGGCGGCCGCGGTCGAGCGGCCCGCCGAGGATGGCACGTTTGAAGAGTTGCGAGAGAGACGGCTCAACACGATGAGCGCCGACGAGCGGGCCGAACTCGACGCGGCTCTTGCTGTGGCTCGTCTGGCTATGGAGGTGGGGGAGAAGGTACGAGACGCGCGAGTAGCCGCGGGGCTGACACAGCGCGACCTTGCCGCTCGCATGTCGACGAGTCAGGCGGCGGTTGCCCGCCTTGAGGCCGGCGGCACGAGCGCCACGCTGGCGACTCTGCACAAGGCCGCTGCAGCTATCGAAATGACGGTCACGGTCGATCTGGCTGGGGTCTGGCTACGCCGATCTTGTGGGGGTGGAAACGTCGGGACGGCCGGTCATCATCGAAGTCAAGCTCGCTCAGAACAACGACACCCGCCGCAGTGTAACGGAGATACTGGCGGAGTATCTCTAGCAACAACCGAACGAAACCCCGAACACGCTGGGGGAGACGGTAGCCTCCAGACCCGTGAACCCTGTCGGATAGCTCTGGTAAAGGCTGATACAGTGCCCGAACTCCTGGCGTTGCCGCGTCGTGTCCCTTCCCTCGGCCAGGCTGTGGAGCAGTTCCTGGCGGCGAAACGCTGTCCGCTAACGGGCGCCGCAGCTACGCCCACACCCTCGGGACGGTGGTCGGGGCCCTCGGCGGCGACTTGGCCCTCGCCGAGTTCACCACCGCGCGCGTACGCCGTGTCCTCGAGGACCGCTGGGGAGACGCTTCGGCTGCGACGTGGAACAACCGTCTCACCGCCCTGGGGTCGTTCCGCCGCTGGGCACAGGCGCAGGGTTGGATAACGGACAATCCGTTGGCGGGGATCGAATGCCGAGCCCAGCCCCGGGACGGGAGTGATGGTACCTGTCGCACCCAGGGCTGGGTTGGACAGCCCTACCGGGATGGCAGGGTGTCGGTGAACGAGAACCACGAACTCATCAAACGACTGTCGCTCCCTCGTTTCAGGGCGGCGGTCGGGTTCGGAGGGTCAGCGGGGTAGCTACCTGTTGGCCCTCTTGTCCTGTCTGGGGTCTATTCTAGCATGATTGGGGGCGGTGGGTGGTGTCGCTTCTGGGGGTTATGAGCAGCCGCACCTGCCCGAGATCGGATCAGCGAGTCTGTCACATGATCCGCAGATGGCGGGTTTGGGACGCCGCCGTGTTCGGCGTCGGGACGGGGGATCGTAGTTGATTGTCTGTTTGGGTTTTGGCTTAGCGTAGGGGGGTTGTGGGGCTTGCCGTTGGACGTTGGCTCCGGGAAAGTAGCAGTAGAACACGTCTAGGGCGGTTGGGTGGTGGGTTTTGCATTTTCCGCAGAGGGGCATGGCTTGGAGAGTAGTTGAACAAGTGGAGACCGGAGGGGTTGAGTCCTCCGGTCTCCTGAACTCCCTTGGTGCTAGGCTGGTGCTTAGTAGGTTCCGCTGAAGCTGCCTTCATCAGTCTGAGGCGGTTAACCGGGCCAGTCGATCTTACCTATCCTTGACCTCCAACCGCTTCTTCGGCAGCCCTCATCAGCTTCTCTTTAGCTTCGTCCTGCTTCCTGGCACCCTCCAACACTTTCACCTGAGCGTCCAGAATTTTCGTGAGGGCATCCGCTAACTCATTCACTGCTCTGGCTTCCCGCTCGCCTTTCCGTCCTCGGAATTGTGACAAATGCCCGGCTGACACAACAAGGGCGATTACCACTCCGAGCCAATTCGATCCGACCCAGTCCAACACTTGCTAATCCTTGGACTCCTCGAAAGTTTCGATGACTAGCTTCATGTCCTGGCGTAGTTCGAGCCATTCGGTTTCGTTGAGGGCTAATATCTCGGCGGCGTCAGGCACATACACTTCGGGGAGAACAAACAGTAGTGCAATTGCGATCTGTACTCGGTTGTAACGGCTCATCGGGTGGGGTTCAACACGGGCGGCAAAGGGTCTGCAGTTGTCCAACGCCCACGGATCGCCGCCGTCCTCCAACGTCTCAATGTGGTCGACTTCCAGACGGCCAGCCAGTCCACACTGTTGGCAGCGCCACCCGTCGCGTTGGAGGATGACACGACGGATCGCCGTCCACCTTTGCCGGTTGAGAAGTCGATGTTGTCGTGACATGCCGCCCGCCTGCACCACAACCGACGGTCAAACCACCGCGGACCGTCGGCGGCGTCTCGGCGCCCCGCGGTGTGCCACTGACGATATCCCGCAGCCACCGCCAAGATCGCGGCCGCATCGTCACGGGCGCGCATCCGGCGGCCACCCTGCGTAGCCTTCGACAACTTCTGATTGCCCGCCACGTCGACAGCTACCCTTGCTTCCGACATCGCCGACCCCAACAGCAGCGACCCGGCCGCCCAGCACCGCCCGACGGAAATCGCGGTCGGCTCCGCCGTCCCGGAACCCCTGCCCGCGGACCACGACCGGGCAGCGCAGCCGGGCGGCGTCCATCGCGTCCTTCAACTCCGCGACCCGCCATCGATCCGCGACCACCACGGCCGGACGGCCCCACCGGGTCAAGGCTTCCACCACCAACGCCTCCGGATCGACCACCCGGCCCGGCGTGGTCAGCAACTCGCCCCGGTCGGCCATCGTCAGATAGCGGTGTCCTACCCCGTCGGCCAACCCGCGGGCCCGCAAACCCGGCCGGGCAGGCAGTAGAGCGGATCTCCCGTGCGACCTCGATGTCCCATCACGTCTTGTTGGGTGCGTTGGCGGACTTCGGTGACGACCTGGTTGGCTAGCCGGACCATGTGGAACCGGTCCACGGTCACCGTCGCTTCGGGCAGCAGCTCCCTCGCCGGGGTGAGATACCCACGCCACGGATCAAGAGCCACGACTCCCACCCCTGCCCGCACGTCGGCGGTCTCAGAGGCTAGGAAACCCCTGGCAGCAGCCCCGGAACGGCCCTGAACGACTTCCAGCAGCCGGCCCGACTCGAGATCCACGAATCCGGTCGCCCACCGATCCGGACGGGACCTCCACCGATGCTCGTCCATCCCCAGCGACCGCACCCCGGCCAAAGACCCCAGCTGCTCTTCGACGAGTGGCTCGCCGAACTCCCGTACCGCGTCCATCACCGTGGACCAGCCCACACCGAGGCCACGAGCCACAGCTGCGACCGACACGCCGTCTTCGCCGACCCGCCGGGCCGCCTCCTGCCGGGCCCGCTCCGAGAGCACCGCCCTGGGCCGGATCAGGGGACTGGTCTCGGACCAGGACCCGACGTCGCAGGCTGCTTCGGGGCAGCGCCACACCCCCATGCACCACACCAACACCGTCGGCCGGCCTCCCACCGGCAGATCCCGCACCCTGGTCCGGCGTCGTCCCTTCGACCGTGCCCGGGTGCCGCAACCCGAGCAACCCACCACCGACGCTGTGGTCTCTACCAGCATCAACAACTCACCGTCGTCCTCGGTCGCGGCCCGGAGACGGAACCCGACCCGAACCCAGAACCGCAACGTCCAAGGAGCTATCCTCACCAACCATCTGTGGCCTCCTTCCCTAGCAGGC
>JAPOQZ010000183.1 GCA_026710435.1 bacterium
CGGAATCGAAGACCAGGACTGGCAGGCGACAGCCACGGGCAACGAAGACGGTCTCGCGGACTCTGGCCAGCAGGGGTTGTGGTCATGAAGGCGACCGTCTTTGACGAACCGATGCTCGACTTCGGTCACGGAGGTGCGCACGAGGACCCCCGCGCTGGTGTCACCGACTATGGACCGGTTGATCTTGGGATGCCGGGTGCTCCGACACGAATTCGCGTCGGTCTCGTCGGCCCAGCCGAGGGGATCTCAGGCGCTCGTGGCTGGCTCAAACGATGCCGCACGCTGATCGAGGCGAAGGCGAACAACCGGCATCCGCGCCTATTTCGGGGCTTCCCCGGCTTCAACGCCGACTGCAGCTTCCGCTCAGAGCTGGTATTCGACGATACGTGGACGAGGGCCATCTCCAACCGGCAACTAGGTCGAGTTCTTACCAAGCCGGTCAGCCTGGCTACCGCTGAGTGCGTAGACCTCTATCACCGCGAGATTGCTGATCTCTGCGAAAGAGGAGTTGTGGATCTCGTTATCGTGGCGCGCCCGGACGATCTCCAGGACGACATCCCCGAGACCAGACGTTCCACGGCGACGATGGTCGATACGAGCACAGAGGTCTCCTCGGCTCATATCGACTTCCACGACTTGCTGAAGGCGTACTCGCTGGGCTGGGGCATTCCGCTGCAGGTGATGCGCTCGACCACCTGGGATCCCACCCGTCAGACAGCAAAGAGCCGGTCGCGGCGATCTTCATCAATCCAGGACGAGGCGACGCGGGCATGGAACCTCCACACTGCGCTCTACTACAAGGCAGGTGGCGTGCCATGGCGACTGCGGCGCCGCTCGCGCGACCTCGATTCGCTCTACGTCGGAGTGTCGTTCTTCCACTCTACGGATCGGGACGAGGTCCACACGTCGGTGGCTCAGGTCTTCGACGAGCGCGGCGAAGGTGTCGTGGTACGCGGCGGGCCGGCGGCCCGTAAGAAACCGGATCGCCAGCCCCACCTGCGACGGGCCGACGCCGACGATCTACTAGGCACGGCCCTTGACACATATCGGCGGGAGCATCAGCACTTCCCGGCGCGAGTGGTGTTGCACAAGACGTCGGAGTTCGACGATGAGGAGATGTCAGGCTTCGAAGCAGCCGTAGATCAACGACACATCCGTCACCTCGAACTCCTCTGGATCGTCGAAGGAAGCGAAGGAACACGCCTGTTCCGCAACGGCGTCCACCCGGTTCTGCGAGGTACGTTCGCGACGATCACAGAGCGACGCCATGTCCTTTACACCCGAGGCAGCGTGGACCTGTACCAGCTCTACCCAGGTATGTACGTTCCAACCCCGTTGGGCATCCGGCCGGCCCTGACCGAAAACAGCATCGAGGCGCTCGCCGAGGAGATTTTGGCGCTATCAAAGATGAACTGGAACCAGAGCCAGCTCGACGGCCGGCTCCCGATTACCCTGTCGGCGTCGAGGAAGGTGGCCAGGATTCTCAAGAACCTGCCGGACGAGTTTCCGGCTTCGAACCGCTACGCGATGTACATGTAGCGGGGCTTAGTGTCACAAAGGGCCCTTTGGCCCTCGGTCGTTCATCGCTGCGCACATCGAGCTGCGAGACCGAAGGGATCAGGAGCCAGTTCAGGTACCCAACCCGACGGCCCTACCCAACCAGGTCACTGCTAACGGCGTACGCCGCCTATGGCACAAATCCACGACGTGATCGTGGTGAGGCAAGGTCCGCTCGTCGTAGGATGAAAATCAGACAGCCCTGCCACTCCGGCTGCCGGTCAGGTAATGCCTAGAGGTCGAGTTGCAGGGTCCCGGACGGAGTGGTCTCCTCGGAGGTGGCCCGACCCCGGCTGATCTCTTGAGTACCGGCCAGACCAGAGCGAGCTTCTTCGGCTGCGCGTTGGGCGTTGAGTTCCAGCAGGCGGGCCAGTACCTCGTCGCGGACGGCGTCGGGCCAGCGGTAGCGGTAGGGCTTCTTCTTCTTGCCCCACGTCTCCTCGTCTACCTCGTAGTCGAGGAGGAACTCGCAGTCCGTGGGGATGTCGGTCCAGCCGTAGGCGTCCAGCACGGCTCGATCCATGGCGGCGTGTAGGCGACGGAGCTCGACGATCTCGCGATCGTTCTCGTAGGGGTCATGGAATCGGTTGTAGATCTTCGTCATTCCTTCGTTGTTGTGAACCATAAGTGCAGCTCGAAACTCGTAGTACCTCGTGCCAACGGAGTCGAGATCGGAACGAGTCTCCCAGTTCTCAGGAAACGGAAACGTCTCAAAGCAGTCCGACGGCGTATAGCGGAGCCTATCTTCTAGAGATGATCCGAAGAACCGCGCCCATATCTCATGGGGTCTTGCTTGTAAAGCCGCGAAGGCTGCGTGACTGCTCAACGTGAATACCACGAGTGTATTCGCAAATACCATCCTTGTGGGCAGGAATGTCAAGGCCATGTGTTGGCCAGCACTGCAACATATTACAAGGACCCTGTCTAGGTTCGCGATACTTTCATACAATTCAATCCGTGGATTCCAATATTTCCACCACTCATTAACCATACGCGGGTACTTATCTGGATTCTTCGTTTCACGCTCGGGCTTGACGCGCTCCTCTACGATCTTCATTAAGTCTGGCCATCGCCGACTACATAGTTCGTGACTGAATTCACCAAAGTTGATTACATAGCGATGATGCGAGTGAGTGGGACTTGTGTTTACTTCATTTCCTCCTATATAGGGTGCTATAACGAGTAGATTGTCCGGATTATCAAGCTTCGATCGTTCCATCGCGGCTAGTGGCGAAGCGATGCCCTTCTTATCTGTATCGTCGAATGTGAAGCCCATGCCTAGCACGATCGTGCCTTGGTAGCTCTTACTAGAATTGTTTGCCAGGCGTACTGGATCGTCATTGTCGCCGCTATGGAAAAGGAAAGCAGTGATTCTCTGGACCGCCTTGTGGTCAAGCAATACAGTGCTACTAAGATGGCCTTTGCCCACGTGGATCACGCTCACGACTACCGCAGCTAGGCCCGGCCATTTGACTCGCCTATGGGCACGGTATATCTGTCCCCCATTTGTACAGATCCAGCGTAGACCGCTAGCCCTTGTATCCCCTTGAGCAATGGTATTGGTAGCGATTAGACCGAATGTTCCGCCAGCGCGGATCAGGTCGAAGGCACGGCGGAAGAAGTGGGCCACCAGATCGGCGCCTCCGCTTGATCCGGTGTTAAGGGTCCGTAGCCACTTCGAGTACGCATCTCCCTGTGTCCGTGTGATGTTCCTGCCGCCCTGGAAAGGGGGATTACCGATCATCGTATCGAAGCCGGGGTTGTTCTGATCGTAGACTTCGGGGAACTCGATCGGCCAGTGGAATGGGGCCAGCGGTGGATCATCGTTACGTAGTTCGGCCAGCCATCCCCTGTGCCGCTCGGCTTCACCACCAAGCACCTGGTCCGCGAAGCGCTTGCGTCGGGCTTCGCGAGTCTTTGGTTTGGACTCGTCGAAGAAGGCGGCGAGGACGAGGTCTCCGAGGAGGCGTACGGCGTCAGTCTCCTCCTCGGACTCTCTCAACCAGTCGCGCCGTTCCCAGTCGGACACGTTGTCTGCAGCCGCGAGGATGCGGCGGCGCAACTCGGCGGCCTTGTCAAGGTGTTCCTGTCCTCGCAACGCCTCGAAGCCTGCAGCGAAGTTGGGGGCGTTGCCTTTCCAGTGGAAGGCCCGCAGTTGGGGGATCGACAGCCCGACCAGGGAATCACCGTGGCGGAGGGCGTGGTCGAGGAAGGTCAGGGGGTGATCTTTGGCCAGGGTGATCAGCCACAGCGACAGCTTGGCGAGGTCGACGGCTTTTGGGTTGCGGTCCACTCCGTAGAGGCAGCGTTGGGCCACGAGGCGGCGGGCGTAGATCTCCTCGTTCTCGTCGGGCGGGATCTCGGGGGTGATGTCATGGGCACGCCAGGCTTCGATCAGGACATCGGCGAGTTGGCGGCATGCTTCCACGAGGAAGGCGCCCGAGCCCATGGCGGGATCGCATACCTTGAGGTCGAGGATCTGCTCGGGGTGGACGGAACCACCGGACTCTTCGGACAGGCGGGCCAGAATCGGTTCGAGCGCGGTTCGCACGATGGGCTCGGTGAGCTCGCGTGGTGTGTAGTGGGAGCCCGAACGTCGGCGCTCCTCACTCGGTTGGAGCACCATGGCTTCCGCCGGTACCAGATCGGGGGTGGCGTTTCGGTCGATCACGGTGTCGAGGGCCGCGTGTATCTCGTCCATGGAATCGGCCGCCCGAACCGCCTTGCTCACCTTGAGCGTGATCTTGCGGTCGGTGCGGTCGCGGATCCACTCGGCACGGCCTCCGGGTGGCGCAGAGAGCAGGGCTTCGATGTCCACAGTGGTCGGGGCGCCGTGCTTCTTGGCAGCCTTGATGGCGATGCTGCGGCCTGTTGCTCTCTCGAGGCGGAAGCCCATCATGGTCTCGTAGACGGAGCCGATGTGCTCCACGTCTAGCGCCCGGTAAGAGATCCGCTCGCCATCGAGGACAATCAGCTTTTCCAGGACTCGGTGGATCGTTCCGTCCGCTACCCGCGGTGGCTCGATCCGTTCGAGTGTCTGTCGCGTCCCGGCTGCCCCTTCGAGGAACGGGTACCGGTCGGGTTGGAACAGGTCGCCGTGCTTGGGCGCCATCGCCATCTGCGGGGCCTGTGCGCCGTCGTGGACCATGCGCCATAGGGCGAGGAGTTGGGCGTATGCGCCGAAGCGCTGGTCCATGGTGTCCGGGTGCAGGGAAGCGTCGGCTCGCAGCCGCTCGTAGAGGCCGGACACCGAGTAGGCGCCCAGGAAGGTCTCGTCCTGGGGTAACAGGTCCCGCTCTTCGGCGTACAGCAGGTAGACGAGGCGTAGCACGACCGTCAGCAGTCCGCGATAGATCTCGTCAGGATCCTCCGCAAGCCAGCGCCGGAGCAGCCGACCGGCAGACGCGTCATGAGCTGCCTGGAAGCCCCGCAGCAGCTCGTAGAGCGCATGGAGCACCTGTTCGGCTAGGCGTTCGGAAACCTCGTTCTGGAACTTGCGGCTGTTTTCCAGCAGCGCCGCCAGCCGCTTGTCCCGCGGTACGCTCAGCAGGCGTGTCTGGCCGAGAAGCTCGCGCATGGCTGAGCAGATCGGTCGGCCCGCCGTCTGGACCATGTCGCGAATCTGGAAGTCAAGCCAGCCCGAGCTCTCGCCCCGGGGCGCGGAGACGAGGCGCACCGTCTTGCCGTTGAAGAGGAGCCCCGCGGGGACGCCCGTGTTCCTCAACAGGCGCTCCATCCGGCCATGAGGCGATAGGTCCAGACCGCCGCCGGTAATAGCGCGGTCCAGGTCCTCGCCGGGTTCGCACACGCTGACCAAGAGCTGCCACGGAGGGGGTTCCTCCTCAAGCTCGTCACCTTTCGGAAGGGCAGGCCGCCCCGGAGACTTGAGCGGTTCGGAGCGAACTGCGAAGTCGGGCCGGAACACGTCGCCGGACTCCGGCAGCGGAAGCTCCAGGTCGGTCGGAACCGGTACCTCGGCGGTGCCAGCGTAGCCCTTTGGGGTGAAACGCCAGCCGAGTACCTTCTCGGCGAACTGCCTGAAGTCTGGCAGTTCGGTCGCGGTGTCGGTCGGATCGGGAACGCCGTTCTCGACCCACTCGCGGAGTAGCTTCTGGCCTGCGATATCCCGGCGGTTCAGGATCACGCCCGCTTTTACGAGCGCAGGTGCCGACACCACCAGCCCGGTAGGTCGAACGAACCCGATCCACTCCAGATGGTCGATTACCCGCTGGTCGCGCTTCGCCATCAGTTGGTCTCCGGCCATAGGTATACGAGACCCACCGGTTCGACCCGTTTCACGTGTACCTCGTAGAACTCGCGCACCCGGGCAGGCTCGTCTGCCAGGTCCTCGTCGAACTGGGCGAGCCTTCTGCGCCAGTGCCGGATGTCGGCGTTGAGCTGCTTCGTTTCCTGGGCATTGAATCCGAAGGAGAGCTGCTTCCGGTCGCGTTCGTAGCGTTCGAGTTGGGCGACCACTTGGGCGCGGTGCCGCTCCAGGGTCTCTCGCAGCGACCGTTCCTCCTGCCGTCCGCGTTCGGCAAGCCGTTGCTCGGCCATTGCCGCGAACTCCTCCGCACGAGGCTCCAACTGCGGACGGAGATCGGCGATGTCCCGGGCGGCGGCGGCGAGAAGCCTATGACGGATCACCTGGTCCGCTTCGCGGGCGGGGGAGTCCAGTGAGGCGTCGAGGAGCCTCATGGTCCGTTCCTGCGCTTCCCGCGCATAGGCGCGCAGCGGTCCGGAGCGCCGTTCCGGCTCGCTCCAGCGGGCCGCCACCGGCACGATTTGCTCGTGCAGACGCTCGGCACCCCGGCCATATAGCGACAAGCGCCCGAGCAGGATCACGCGCGGGATCGAATCCTTCGTCTGGGCCAGGCAGGCCCGAGACAGGTCGTCATAGATGAAACCCTGTGAGCGGAACCGGGCCAGCAGCCGCTGCGCCACCCGCTGTTCCAGATGCAGGTGCACGGTCTGATCGTCGAGCCGTCCGGTGTCCTCGAAAACGACGGGCCGGAGGGGCGCGTCGCGTCGCCAGTCGGGGATCTTCTGGTCGATCCGGCGGGGCACGCGCAGGGAATCGAGGGTGGAGGTCCAGCTCGGGTCGGTGGCTGCCCGTTGTTCCAAAGCGGGGAACGTCCACACCCGGTGGCCGTTGCCGCCAACGTTCTCGGCGAGTTCCGAAGCCCCGAGCAGGTGGAGGGAGCAGTTGATGGCCTGGCGGAAGGGTTCCGCCGAGAACCTGACCCAATCCCGTGACTTCTCGAGGAGCGCCCGGCAACGTTCGATCTGGTCCTCGAGATCCTCGCGCCGTTCGCGGGCTGCCTCTATCTCCTCGGCGGCGGCAAGGGTGCTTTCACCCTCGGGAGACTCCGACTTGATCTGGTGCCTCAAGTGTTCCGCGTCGCGATGGCGGATGCCGTGGCGGATCAGGCGTTGCTCCACAGCGTCCTCGATCACCTTCGGCAGGCCGCCCAGTTCTTTCTTGATGGTCTCGGTCTTCCTGACCAGCACTTCGAGGACCCGGTCCTCGACCCGCTGCGGCAGCACGAAGTAGTGGCAGGTCACTTCGGTGGCCGGTTGCAGCTTGCGGTCGATGCGGCCGTTGCGCTGCTCGATACGGCCCGGATTCCACGGCAGGTCGAAATGGAACATGTCCCGGCAGCGGGCCTGCAG
>JAPOQZ010000032.1 GCA_026710435.1 bacterium
AGACGAATCCTGCCCGCCGGAGGTCAACAAACTGGGTCGCACCATCGCCCGCTGGTGTTCCCCGATCACCAACTGGCACCTCTCGAAGGTGACCAACGGACCCACCGAAGCTCTCAACAACCTGATCAAACGCGTCAAACGGGCAGCGTTCGGGTTCCGCAACTTCGCCAACTACCGAATACGGGCTCTCCTGTATGCGGGCAAGCCCAACTGGGACCTACTCCCCGCGGTCACTCCCCCGTGAAATCCGAAGAGGCGGTTTACGACCTGAGAGATCGGCGGGATCGGAAGCTTGTTTACCAACAGGTGCTAGCCGAGGGTTTAGACGACGACGTCCGGTACTTCATCGACGTGGCCGCGCTCGCTGACCTGTGGTATGAAATGCCGCTGCCTGCTTCAGTGCGGGACGTGTGGGGGCCGTGGCTGCGGGAGCGTGGCTGGCTGCCTTAGACGGATGCTCGACCATCTCCAGCAGCAACTCAGAACGATCGTGGACCAGCTACCAGAAGGCGATGACTTAGCCCTAGCGGGTGGTGGCGCGCTGATCGTTCGGGGAGTGATCACCCGGCCGACCCGTGACCTGGACTACTTCGGCACTTCCCAGAGTGGAGTCGCCCAATAGATGGTCAGCGGTTTCGGAGTTTCTCGAAGTCAACTAGTTTGCGCTGGTGCTCGCCGCACCAGTCTGTGGTTTTCGCATCCGGCCAGAGGGATTCGTATGTCTCGATGTCGTAGAGGACGATCACGGCAGGGGGGTATCGGTGACAGGTTCCGGTTCCGCCGTTTTCGGGTTTCCAGTAGTGGCAGTTTCCGCAGGTGTCGGGTGTTGTGTTCAGGCCTGTGGAGGGTAGCTAGCCCCCGCCTACAGTGTCCGGGGGCTGGAGGGGGCAGGGAGGATTCTTGCCGCACCCTACCTTGCCAGGTTGGTATGGGAGCGCCAATCAGCGTCGGGTGTCTTGCCCGCCTAGGTCGAATCGGAGATAGGGCCATCGTATGGTCCCGTTCGGTTCGGCTGTGAAGGCGCTGATTGGCAAGAGGCCCGACCTCCAACCGAAGGGACCGCCCAGGGCCTTCCGGCCCGACATCGCCTCCAAGGGTTCCCGGTTTCAGCATGGTATGCTGATTCTTGCCACCGGCACCGCAATGAAACGGTTTTGTTTCTTGCCCGTGACCGATCCGACTCGTGGGGACTGGTATCATCGTGCATGGTCCCTTCGGTAGGTTGCGGTTTCTTAGTGTTGGTGGCACGATGCCAAATCCCCGACCTGAAGGGCCTGCCAGTGCGTCGCCCGGTCGCTATCGCCCTAGCCGCCGTCATGCTACTAGTCGGTATGGCTGCTGGTGCAGTCACCCAACGGTTCGCCGATGTGCCGGAGGATCATTGGGCAGCCGAAGCTATTGAGTGGGCAGCCGCTAACGGCATCGTGTCTGGCAAGGGCGACGGTTCATTCGATCCTGGCGGACTGGTGACAAGAGCGCAAGTCGCCACAATGCTGTACCGATATGAGCAACAGTTGGGTGATGCTGGCAGTGTAGGACCGCATTCTCACACGTCGGTACCAGCCCATACGCACGGGGGGAGTTCGGGCAGTGGTTCAGGCCATTCCTGTTGGCTGGAATCTGCAATAAGGAGAAGCCCCGGCTTCACGACCGAGACGGCTCAAGCCGCTTCTGGTCCTTTTGAGAGCGGGCATGAGCATCGAATCAAGATAGCCGAAGCCTATATCGGGCAGGGGCTTGTGGAAGTGTTAGACGTTCGCTGCGAACACACCTAAAAGGGAAGCCAGTGAGTGATAGACCAGGTTCAGCTACCGACATACATGTGGACCTGGCGCTCGGTACGTTCGCATCCGCCACCAACAACTTGCAGGCACACCTCAAAGGTGACGACAAGAAACGGATCGGACTCGTAGGGGTCCTTAGCACGGACGCGGGGAAACTGTTCAACCATGCGCTCGCCGCACGGGACTCGCTGGTTCGGCAAGCTGGCGAAACCATCGTAGCGTTGAGGAAGGACCTTAGGGCCGTCGCTGTAGCGGCTAGGACCCCGACGGATCGGGAGTACCGTCTGGTCGCCGACGAGGCACGGCAGGCTGCTATGGATTCACAAGCCGACTGGAGCAGATCAGTTGACAAGTTCAACTCTGTTGAACGTCAGGCTGCTGACGCTTGGAAGCGGTTGTTTGCAAGCGATGTGCTGGTTCCTCTTGGCGTGTTCGGGAAGAGAAGGGTTGCTTATAAGGCGTATCTCATCGCCTTCCAGTATTTGGAGTCGGTTGCTTATGAGAGGCAGTGGGTTTTGTTTGAGTCTGGTCGTGTCGTGAAGGCGGGGTATTTGGTGGAGCAGGAGAAGTGGGGCGACAGCCTTTGCGATGTGGGGACAGGAAGTTAAACAATAGGGAGGACAGTCATGCCAGAACAGATCACGATTTCGCTACCCAATCCTAGGCAGTGCGGAGCCGGGTTTTCGCCCTTGACAAGGGCAAACCGGCTCTTCGCGTTGGAGTAGGGACTAGCTGTTGTTGGTGGGTGGTGTAAATGCTTGGTTGTGGTCTGTGGCCTCACGACGCTTAGCGGGATGGAACGCCTGCTAGGGAAGGAGGCCACAGATGGTTGGTGAGGATAGCTTCTTGGACGTTGCGGTTCTGGGTTCGGGTCGGGTTCCGTCTGCGGGCTGCGACCGAGGACGACGGCGAGTTGTTGATGCTGGTTGAGACCACGGCGTCGGTGGTGGGTTGTTCGGGTTGCGGAACCCGGGCACAGTCGAAGGGACGCCGCCGGACGAAGGTGCGGGATCTGCCGGTGGGGGGCCGCCCGACGGTGTTGGTGTGGTCCAAGCGGCTGTGGCGCTACCCCGAGGAGGCCTGTTTTGCGAAGTCTTGGTCGGAGACCAGTCCCCATATCCGG
>JAPOQZ010000173.1 GCA_026710435.1 bacterium
CCTCCGCCTGGCACGCACCGGTTCCGGGGAGCCGAGACCGCGAAAACCGTCGAGGCGGTCTCCTCCGGCGGGCCCTCCCCCAACCGCCACCTCCTCGGCGTCGAACGCGTCCCGCCGTACCCTCTGCGAGGGGCTGGGTGGACAACATGAACCAAGTCACGGTCCGGTCGGTACCGAAAGCGGACCGTTGGCGCTTTGCGGTTACCTACAAGCATGCAACAGGCCTGTGACACAACCAACCCGTCGCATGACTGCACGTTTTCTGGACACAACCGAACTAAAGGCTCAGCACCCTCCTAGGTACCCATCCCGCCGAAGGCTTCCTCTTCGACCTGAAGGAGCGGCCGCAACTCGAAGACCATGGTTATGCGGGACGTGACGGTCTCCGCTCCGCCGAACACGGGTGTGGGGGCGGATTCTGCTTCCGCGGATACGGCTGCATCCGCCCGGAGGAGCTGGTCGTCACCGTACGGGTCGAAGCCTCCCCCCGGCATCATCCTGACGATGCGGACGATCTCGTACCCCATGTGGTCGGCGATGGTCTGGGCGGTGCCACGGGCGTCGTCGATGGCATCGAGCAGCGCGAGGCGCTGGAATTCGGCGCGGCGGGACACGGTGAAGTCGAGCTGCTCGAAGCGGACATTGTCTCCTCCGGCCGTGATCACCATGTCGACCAAGCCGCCGGCGAATCCCGTGCCGCGGATGCCGATCGTCAGACGGTTCTCGTAGCGGAAGCCCTGCGAGACGCGGCCCTGCTCGGTCCAGTCATATTCCTCCTGGATGCGGATGCTCACCGTTTGCAACCCGCCCGGGGAGATGCACGTCGGGTCGGCGGTGTGGTCGGCCTCCTCCGGCTCACCCTCTGTGCACTGCTTCTCGACCTCGTCGGCTATCGCCTGGACGGTCTTGTTACCGTCCGACACGGCATTGATGAGCGAGTCCCGCAGCACGCTCACCGTGAACCGGCCGATCGCGCCGTCGTAGTTGACGCTTCGCGACCCGACGCCCTCCACCGTCAGCTCGGTCAGCGTCTCCGCCTCGGCTGCGAGGGGCATGACCGCTGCGCTCTCGCCCATCTCTTCCCCGCCCGCGGAGCGGGTAAGGGCAGGCGCGATCATCGCTGCGAGCACTATGAGCACCACCAACCCCACTCCGAGTCGGTGGTGCATTCCTGGGATTCGTATCGTCTCTCTCATCTGGTTGCTCCTTTCGAAACTCTGCGTCGTGTGGTCTGTTGCCGACAGTACTCCAGACCCGTAACCGGGTTGGGGATTCGCATCGATGGACCCGAGGCCCCCGCTAGCCGGGTCATGTCTCCGGCCAGCTTTCTGTTGGACGGTCTGCACGCCGGGGACGGTTCCCCGCATGTCGGAGCTCGGGCTCCGTCCGCGTAGGCCCGTGCCCACGTGAGTTCACGATGGCGCGGAGGCCGCTCTACGGGGGAGGTGGTCGTGGAGATCGATAGGGCAGGTAACCGCAGTCAGAACAGGCCGGCGAGGTGGTTGGCGTCCGTTGCGGACTCGAAGGACCACAGAGCTTCCAGGAGGCGGGCGGCTCGGTCGTCGCCGATCCGGGGTCGCACCTGGCGGAGGAACTTGCTGTCGAGCATCTCTGTCGGAATCGGCTGGCCCGGTCCGCCGATCGCGTTCCTCATGGTGACCGATCGGCGGTGGATACGGCCAACTGCGTGGATCTCGACGGTGTTGATCACGTCTGCCAGGTACCTCTTGTTCCATGCCGGCGTAGAGGCCTCGTCCTCCTCGATCTCGATCCGCGCCGCCAACTCGCGGACAACCGGATCCGCGAGCCGCTCGTCCGTGAACCACTCGGGGCCGGGTTCCACGTCGAGGATGGCGAGAGCGGCCGCCCACTGAACGCTGTAGATCGCCTCCCAGTAGTCCTGGGGACTCGGGTCGTACATGTGCGGCTTGAGGTAGAAGGCCGGTAGGCCCACCACGATCCGGTCGATCCCGTCGATGGACAGGTGCTGCTCCGCGATCACCTCGCGCAGCAGCTGGAGGGCTCCCTGGCACTGCCGGCTGGCCGGCCAGACCTTCAACTGGAGCTGGTCGGCCGTGTAGGAGAACGGTTCGGGTGAGGATTCCAGCTCCTCGATCCGGTACTCGTCGTCCCGGTGTTCGAGTTCGTCGGGAAGCTCGCCGAAGCCGTGCATGGCGAGCAGGGCGGCCTGGATCCCCGCCTGGCACTGCCACAGGTTGCCGAACCCGATCCGGCTTATCCGCTTCGGCGCCGGAGGTCGGAGCAGCAGGGACTTGCGCACCGGGTAGTTCCAGCTCAGTCCCAGTGCCAGGTTGGTCGTCGCCTCGTCGAGTCCGAGCAGGCGGGCAGCTGCCAGGGTCAGGCAGACGGGGATGTGTCGCTGGATGTCGCCCGTCCGGTGGGCGTAGTGGAACCGCGCGTTGATCTCGTACACCACACAGGCCGTGGCCAGCATCTCCGCGCCGCTCGCACCGGTGCGCTGGCCGACCGCCAGCACGGTATGGATCAGCGACGGTGCGAAGTGCAGCCCCGGCCCGCCCTCCTCGAAGTCCATGGTCCGTGCCATCTGGGCGTTGATCCCGGCGGCCAGCTCGCAGCTGGTACGCCACCCGGCGCCGACCAGCACCGCCTCTGCCCGGGTCCCGACATCCTGGGCATAGGCGCCGAGCTGGCGGCCGATGACAGGCCAGCCTCCGTAGGTTGTCCCGACAGTGTCGACGAAGGCGCGGCGCATGCGGTCGAGCGCAGCTTCCGGGATCCCGTCGAGACGGGTATCCATAGTCTCGGCGATCAGTGATCGGGTGATGCTCAAGCGCGCTGCCTTGTTGCTTGCCGAGTCATCGGGGCACCTTCGAGGATCGACAGGGTCGTCCCCTCCCGGGTGGCGATGATCCGCTCCAGCCGGAGCCCGCTCGCTTCGAAAAGGATGCGGAACTCTTCAGCAGTCCGTTCCCTGCCCCTGGTAAGGAGCATCATCCCGACGTCCTGCGCTTTGTGAGGGTCCGGGTCGTTGCCGGGCCGGATGACCGCCTCGACCACCAGCACCCGACCGTCGGGCTGCGCGGCAGCCGCGCAACGCCCGAGCAGGCGGGCGGCGGGCTCATCATCCCAATCGTGGATGATCCGCTTCAGGACGTAGGCATCGGCGCCCGTGGGCACGAAGCGGAAGAAGTCCCCCCCGACGATGGAGCACCGGCCTGCCGGACCTACCTCGCCGGGATCCACCTCCTCGACGACCTGGGGTTGGTCGAACAGGATTCCCTGCACGGTGGGATGCCGGGCCAAGACCGCAGCCAGCATGCCGCCCCTGCCCCCGCCCACATCGACCACCACATCATGGAGCCCGAAGTTGTAGCTTGCCGCCACCGACTCGTCCTCCGGACCGGAGATCAGAGCCATAGCCTTGTCGAAAACTGCGTTGGCCTCGGGATTCTCCGCCAGGTAATCGAAAAGCGGGAGGCCGTGCGCTCGATCGAAGGCCGGTTCCCCCGTCATCACCGTGTAGGGCAGTTGACCGTAGGTGGCCCAGATGAGATCCTGCCACGCCAGCCTCAGCCGGTTGCGGACGGACCCCTCGACACCGCTCCGCAGGACGGCTGCCGCCGGAGTGAGATGGAACCGGCCTGCCTCGTCCTCAGCGAAGATCCCCGTGGTGGCGAGCATCCGCATCACCCGGTACAGGGAGCGGGCATGGGCGCCCGTGGCGGCCGCCAACTCGTCAGCCGTCACGGGCCCTTCTTCGAGCCGATCGGCTATGCCCAGTTCGGCAACGGCGTGGAGGCACCGCGCCACCGCGACGCTTCCGAGTATCTCGTGGATAACTGAGGGGTCGCTTGACCGGGTACCGGGTGGCATGTCCGGAACTGTAGGCGGAAACCGGTTGCGAGGGTGAGCGCACATCCGCCACAATCGGGGGTCAGATGAGCGTCACCCGCGCCCTTGCCGAGGAGATCGTCGACACGGAGCCGTGTTCCATCCCCGAACCGGCCATGAACCTGGTTCGGGCGATGTTCGTCGATCACGTGGGGATCGCCTTCATGGGTCATCAGTTCACCGGGAAGGGTCTGGTCGGCTACGCGGAGGATGTCGGCGGGCCTGGGGAGGCTCTGCTGCTGGGCACCGGCATGCACGCCCCTGCCGAGATCGCGGCCGGCATAAACGGGCAGTTGGCTCAGAACGCCGGCATGGAGAACACCGGTCCCGGACTCCACGCCGGCCCGCTCGTGGTGCATACCGCGCTGGCCGTGGGACAGCGGACCGGCGCGAGCGGCACCGACGTTCTGGCAGCCATCGCTCTCGGCTACGACCTGAACGCCCGCTTCCACCTGGCCCGCACCGCCGACGAGGACCTCCGCCATCTCAACATGGTGGGAGCGGCCGTCGCCGCCAAGCTCCTCGCCCTGGATGTCGATACCACCGCGAACGCCCTCTCGATGGCTTGGGAGTTCCCGATGCGCCGGCGCCTCTACCTCAAATCCAAGACTCCCAAACGGGTCAGTGCCTTCCCGATGGGCCACCTCTTCACGGCCCGGTGTGGCGTCCAGGCCGCGCTGATGGCGCATTACGGCTACCCCAACCTGGTGGACGAGGTCGACCAGCTCGGTGACGAATACGATCTCGATGCCCTGGTCCGCCGATCCCCCGGCTACGAGTCGATAACAAGGGGCCTGTTCCTGAAACCCTACGTGGCCAGCCACCTGTGCCACATGGTCTTGCAGACCGTCTCCGAACTGGTGGAGGCCAACGACATCCGCCCGGACCAGATCACCTCGCTACAGGCCGGATTGCCGCATATCTACACCATTCCCCACCAGCACGACCCGGCGCCCGAGACATTCTGGGAGTCGATATACAGCGTCCAGTGGGCGGTCTCGATGGTTGCCCACCGGGTACCTCCCGGACCCGATTGGTGCACCCCGGCGCAGCTGGCCGATCCCTCCTCGAGGGCACTGGCGGAGAAGGTCCGGATACTCGAGCATCCACCGGCGACTGCCGCCCTGGGGCGTAAGGACTTCCTCGGTGTGGACGGATGGGTTCGACTGGAGGCGCACGGCCGGCAGTTCAACGGTGCCCGGAGCATGGCCGAAACGTACGGAAGTCCCACCACTCCCATGACTCCGGCGATGCTCGAGGAGAAGTTCCTCCGGGTCAGCGAACCGACGCTCGGCCGTCCGCAAGCCAGGGCCGCATGGGGACGCCTGAACGGGATCGACCGGATCGAGGACGTCCGGGAACTGGTGTCCGTACTACGCCCTGCCTAGCGGTCAGCCGGCAACCTCCGGCTATTCCTCCTCCAGCCACACCAACTCGTAGTTGACCTTCCAGTCGCCGCCCACGTATCCCTTGAGGAACAGGTAGTATCCGTCGGCCGACACCCAGACGTCGTAGGGCGGGTGGTCGTTGGACGTCTCCACGAACCGGAGACGGTGGCAGGCGAAGGTCCCCGCTCCGACGGTGACCTCCTCGTCACCCAGGTACTCGACCCCCGCTCCCAGGATCTCGAGGTGCGGTCCGGTCGCTCCCAGGTGGTGGGAAGAGCAGAACGGGATGTTGTCCATCCTCTGCGGTCCGGGCTCCCGGGAGAAGTCGAGTTTGGCCAGCAACCAGGCATCCGATTGCAGCGCGTGGGTGCCGAGGGTGGCGAGCTTCGACTCCCGCGTGGTCCGCTGGGAGATCCGGCCCGCGTCGGTGGAGGCCTCGCACTCGATGGAGTCGTCGGTGAAGTGGTACCAGGCAGTTCCCTGGGTGGTGTCGTCGACCATCACCCGGATGGAAGCGTCGCGGGGGCTCATCGTGTCGTCCACCGCCACAACGACATCGCGCACGATCCCGTTGTCGTAGAGCTGGCAGAACGAGCGCAGGACCATCAGCCCGTCACCGTGCCTCGTGATCGTGAAATCCTCCCGGCTGCGGTCGGAATCGTCCTTGCGTTCCTCGTACCAGGAGACGATCCGTCCCCGTAACGTAGTGTGATCCATCACGACCTTCCTCTCTTCCTCCGGGTGGCTCTTGTAACGAGTTCTGGCGAATCTCACCCTAACCCACACCGAAGGCTCGTGGCCCTCCTACGCAGAAGAACTGAACTCCTTCAGGCTATTGACAAACATTTCGGCGTGCGCTGATGAATTCACGACTTTCTCCGGATCGAGTCTTCGCAATATCTCGAAGCTGTGTCGCCCTTTGTGGTAGCGACCCTTGCGGGTATCTTGGGTGGATCGTCGAAGTGTGTCGTAGACATCCGACTTGGGGACCAGTTCGATCTCCGGCCATGGCGGGATAGCATTGGATCGGAAACCAGGACCGTAGTAGTCGGCGATTGCTTTGCGGTCGTCGAGGAACCAGGACTCCATCGTTTGGACCATCAGATGATATTGGTCGTCGGTAGAGTTAGGTAGTCGGTTCCAGCCATCTCGATCTTGGAGGTGTAACCAAGGCGATTCCGCTCTGACGGGTCCTTCAGAGTCCACAAGCAGTAGCGCTTTCCTACTGCTAGCTTTGTGAGCACTCCGAAAGTCCTTGTATGCGCTATTGCGATCTCCACAGGCGACTACTTTGGGCATCCTGGCCTTAAGTCCCGCCTTTTCGATAAACTGGCTAAACGCCCTACGCAGACGAGCTTGCTGTTCTCGCCGGTCACCTCCGCCCTCGACGTAAACGGTTACACCTACCACCTATTACCCCCAATTTCCCCCTTCGACCAGAGTTCTCCAAGCCTGTATCTCTCAAGCCAAGGCTTGAGACTTTCGTTGTCCAGGCGGCGGAGTTGGGTAGAGCCTTCCTTTTTTTCACAGATGATAACGGACTCCGGCACATTTGTAAGTGCATCTACCAGAATGTCAGAGTGTGTAGTAACAATTATCTGACTACGTTCCGACGCCTTGATTAGTAGCTCTGCAATCTCTGGGATGATGTCGGGGTGTAGGCCGAGTTCCGGCTCCTCGATACACGTAACAAGGTGCGGATCAGGATGACACAGTATTGCTAGAAGGCAAAGATATCGAAGGCTGCCGTCGGAGAGCCTGATAGCAGGTACCGGATGGTGTAAACCCCTCTCGTGAAAGAAAACCTCAACAGCGCTGCCAGTTATCTTCGTATTGATATCTTCGATATCGGAGTAGAACACTCGTAGACGTTCCAGTAATTCACGCTTCACTGGGGGACGATTTATTAGATCGTTTACTACCAGACCAAGGTTCAGACTATCTTCCATCAGGCTGTCCTGTGGGAGATCCACCTTCTGAGGAAGCCGATGAGGAGCGTATGGTCCAAGATTCCACTCACGATAGAGACCTATGCGCTCGAACTGGTTGGCCAGATAAGTCAATTCCGGATAGGAGTCAGGATCACGGCGTTGTGACAAAATGGACTTTTCCGGATGTACGTCCTCACTCTGGAGGGAGCGGTCGAATCTATGATTGCCGGTTTGGGCTCTGACGTTAAGGACAGGTCGGCCCTGCTGATATCGATAGTACAAGTATGGTTCGTAGTGTCCGGGTTGGGGCCTCTCGTTCTCGATCCGTTCATCATGTAGGTCAAACCTGTGTCTTATCTCCGAGAACGACAACATGTATCTAAGCGGCATGATCCCGTCAGGATAATCTACCGTTATATCCACGGTCGCAGGAACTAGTTCGTCTCGTCCCTTCCAGAGCCATTCGTGAGTGCCTCCTCCACGCCGAATCGGTCTCGGAAGATTCCGGGGTGCGGCTTGGATGATTGACAGCACGTCGATCAGGTTCGACTTCCCAGAAGCATTCGGTCCGATCAGGACGTTCAACGGTTCAAGGCGCAGCTCGGCGGTGTCGGGACCGTAGGACAGGATATTCTGCAGGCGAATGGTTCGTATGAACCGCTTTCCTTCCATGGTCGCTCCACTCGATATCGTTACGGTCGAAAGGCCGGTCGGCACCAGATACCTTCGACTCAGGGTACCAAGCCAATGCCGGCGCTCTGGCTACAGGGTTCCGAAGTCGACGGCTTCGAACCGGGAGGGGAAGGGGGGAGGGCCGTCGTGCCAGTCAACGGCCATGGCGCTGGAGGACCGGCAGAGGCCTATCACGTAGGTGCCGGTGCCGGAACCCGGCCCGGAGTGGCCGATGTCGGCGGGACGGTAGAAGTACCCGCCCGCCTCGTAGGGGATCATCCGCGTGCCGTCCGGGAAGACCTCCCCGTTCGCCATGGCGCCTTCGAGGAAGAACACCTCCTCGGCGCAGGGGTGGGTCTCCCACTTGCTGATCTCCCTGCCCCAGTGGATGAGGCCGATGATCCATGTGCGCGCTCCGGTCTCCTCGTCCTCGGCCAGCCGCTTGTGCAGCAGCCCCGGGGTCACACCCGGGGTGGCCGAGGCAACCCAGCTCATCTCGTGCAGGGACCGCGGTTCGAGTCGTGAGTGCTCGGTTCCGTCGGCTGCCGGCTCGAATTCCAGCAAGCCCGTCGAGAATAGGAGGAACCGGCATCCGTCTGCGCCGGCCTCTACTCCGGACACTGCCGTACCCGCAGGGATGCGCAGGTAGCTGTAGTGCTCCAGACGGTGGTCCCCGATACGGAGGCTCCCCTCCAGGACGAAGATCTCGGTCGTCGCGGACAAGCGGCGCGGCTCGTCAATGCCCCACCCGCCGGGCACCGATACGAGATGGGACATCGAACCGTCTCCCGACCGGCTCAGGACCTTGGTGGTCAGACCCTCGGGAAGGCCGGCGACGTCGAGGTTTCGCTCGGGCACCGCGCCGGTGCTCACTCCCGCTAGGAACGTGTGGTCTCGATCGACATCCTCCGGAACCACCGCCGCCTCCTCTTCCTCCGTCGATTGTTCGCTCGCGTCACGATAGCCACGCTTGCCGGTCCCTCGCTTTGATCGGTCCACTTCCGAGCGAGGCCGCCGCGGCGGCCACAAGCCGTGTACGATTCCCCGGACATGCTGCAGCCCGGTGAACACGCTCCCGAATTCGTCCTACCGGACCACAACGGCGCGCAAGCGCGTCTCTCGGACTTGGCGGGACGCTGGGTGGTCCTGTGGTGGTACGCCAAGGCCGCCACCGAGGGCTGAAGGCGCGAAGGTGTGGGGTTCCGTGCCCGAACCCCGGATTTCCAAGCCGAGGACGTGGCGATCCTCGGTATCTCCTACGACTCGACTGAGGACAACCGCGCTTGGGCCGAGGACATGGGGTTCGAGTTCTCCCTGCTGTCGGATACCGAACGGAGCGTAGGAGCGGCCTACGGAGTCCAGAGGCCACCCGAGGACAGGTTCGCCGCCTACCCGGAGCGAGCCACGTTCGTGATCGACCCCGAGGGGACGGTCAGGCTGTCCTACCTGGTGCCGGGGGACGAGATTGACAGCCACGCATCCCAGGTGTTGGAGGACCTGCTCGCAATCCGAGCCGGTTAGTAGTCGACCAGGTAGGTCTCGACTATCCGGCGCGACCGTCGCACTACGGCCTCGTCGATCATCCTGCCGTTGTCGTCGACGATGATCCCCTTCCCGGACGCTATGGCCAGGTCGTATGCCTCGACCAGCCGGCGGGCCGCTTCCACCTCCGCGGCGGAGGGGGTGAAGGTTTCGTTGATCACCGGTACGTGCGCCGGGTGGATGGCGGAGCGACCCGTGAAGCCGATGTCGGCCAGCGCCTGCGTGGTGGTCCTCAGTTCCTCCAGGTCCCTGGTAGCGAGGTTCGTGTAGACAGGGCCGATCGGGCCTTCGATGCCGGCGGAGGCCGATGCCCACACCAGCATGGACCGGGAGGCGAGCCATGCCGGATGATCGGCAGGCACCGACATCCCGAGATCCGCCGCCATGTCGGCTTCACCGGCCATCAGGCAGATGACTCTTGGATGGGCCGCCACGGCTGGCGCGTCGAGGAGCCCCCGGCCGCTTTCCACCAGAGCTATGAGGTCGGCATCCGCGACAGGCTCCGAGGACGCCACCGACTCGATCAGACGCAGATCGGCCTTGGGAACCACCACGGCGTCGACCCCGGTTCCCGCCAGGGCCGCGAGATCCCGGTCCAAGTGATCTGGGTGGCTGTTGATCCTCACGCCGACGATGGCGCTCTGCCGCTTCAGCCGGGGTATCGCCATCCGGGCTTCCTGCCGGGCCATTTCCTTGGCGCCTACGGGAACCGCGTCCTCCAGATCCAGCAGCACGAGGTCGGCCCCGCGGCGCGCCGCCTTGGCGAGGAACTTCGGTCGGTCGGCCGGTACGTAGAGCACGCTGCGCAGCATGGGCGCCATCGTAGTTGGAGGCGAGCAGGGGTCAGCCGTCGGGGGTGGGAGTCGATGGGCGGAGAGCGGCGAGCAGGGGGATGGAGGCGATCTTCTCATCCGTGAGTTCCTCCCACCTCACGCCCGGCGACCCGGTCCGGCGGGGGCAGTTGATGACCCGTTCCGGGGTGACGATCAGATCGAGGCCCATGTCGTGGTCGGCCAGTGGTATCAGATCGGGATCGAGTACCTGAATCTCGTGGACGGTGGTGGCCACCACGGTGGACGGTCCGATCAGGCCGGCTTCCCAGGCCAGGGCGTATTCGAGGTCGCTGAACCCGCCGCCCTTACCCATCCGGGCGCCGGTCGGGTCCACGGCCACGCAGCCGGTGACGACCAGGTCGACCGGTTCCATGTCCTCGACCCGGATGGTGCGGGCAGACCGGGTCGCTCCCTTGATGGAGGAGGCGGCCCGCGGTGTGTCGGCGAGGTCGTCGGGGTCGAGGTAGAAGAAGGGCTCCGGGTTCGCAAGCCGGGGAACGGCCATGAACACCAGCTTGCCGTCTTCGAGCGCTCTCTGGCGCACCGGCCACTGGGGCGAATCCGGATTCGACTTGACCGTCCGGGCCTGTTCCCACTGGCTGGTGCCGCGCAGGCGCTCGGCGGCGGCCTCGGCGCCCACGAAGTTGGGAATGCGGCCCCGGGCGCCCGGGAACCGGGACGCCTTCCCGGCGATCAGGTCGTTCCACACCATCTCCCGCAGGTCCGCCTTGGCGGCCAGAATCCCCGGATCGCCTCCGGCATCATGATCGTGTCGGGGTGGAGTCCTAACCATCCAACCCGACGATACTGTGCCGGAAGCGGGTGATCGGACTGGCAGGTGGCGTCCGACAACTGTGCAACTGGCTCGGAGGTTTGTCGCAGATGATCCGGACTCTGGCGGTCGGGTTGACCGCGGTGCTGGTTGCCGTGGCCTGCGGGGGTACGCCGGACGCTTCGGGCCCTCGCCGGGAGCTCCTGGTGTCGGCTGCCGCGTCGCTCACCCGAGCCTTCCAGGAAATGGAGACCGAGTTCGAGCGGACCGCTCCCGAGATCGATGTGGTCCTCAACCTCGCAGGCAGTTCCCTGCTGCGCGAGCAGATCCTCTCCGGCGCGCCGGTCGGGGTGTTCGCATCCGCCAATCCCGCCATCATGCAGCAGGTGGCCGATGCCGGCTACCTCGACGGTCCGTACCGGGTCTTCGCCCTCAACCGCATGACCATCGCCGTCCCGGCTGGGAACCCGGCCGGCATCCGAGGCCTGGATGATCTCGCTGACGGAGACCTCGTCGTTGGCTTGTGCATTGCAGCGGTTCCGTGCGGGGACTTCGCCCACCAGGTGCTGGCCAATGGGGGTGTCCACCCGGTGCCGGACACCGAGGAACCCAACGTGCGCGCCCTGCTCACCAAGGTGGAAGCCGCCGAACTCGATGTGGCCCTCGTCTACGAGACCGATATCACCGCTACCGGCGGAGCGGACGGGATACCCATTCCTGACCGCTACAACGTCACTGCCGAGTATCCGATCGCGGTTGTGAGGGGGTCGTCCGACCCGCCGAGTGCCGATGCCTTCGTATCCTTCGTGCTATCTGCCGAGGGCAGGCGGATCCTGGACCGGCATGGGTTCTCTCTACCGTAAGGGCGGTATGAGAACCAGAGAAGCGAGAACCGGCGATGGCCGCAGATCACGCCGGAGCCGGATGCGGCAGCCGCCCCCCCTGTTCATCCTGATCCCGGCCGCCATCGGGCTTGCGCTGTTCCTGGTCCCGGTTCTTGGGTTGCTGGTCGGTGCTCCGTGGGGCGATCTCCCCGTTCTGCTCTCTACGGCAATGGTCGCCGACACCCTCCGGCTCTCTCTCCTGTCGTCGGTGTCAGCGTCCGCCTTCTCACTCCTGCTCGGTGTTCCGCTGGCCTGGATACTCGCCCGGTTCCGCTTTCCGGGCAGAGCGGTGGTGAGGGGCCTTGTCCTGCTTCCACTGGTCCTGCCGCCGGTGGTCGGAGGCGCCGCACTGCTCTTTGCCCTCGGACGGCGCGGCGTGGCGGGAGCCCCGCTCGAGCGGGCTACCGGGCTGGCCCTTCCCTTCTCCACTTGGGGAGTGATCGTGGCGGTGACCTTCGTGGCCATGCCATTGATGGTGATAACGGTGGAGGGTGCGCTGCGCAATCTGGATCCCCGCTTCGAGCGGGCCGCCGAGACCCTCGGCGCGGGCCGCTGGACGGTGCTGCGGCGGGTGACCCTACCCATGATCGGTCCGTCTCTGGTGGCCGGAACTGCGCTGACGTGGGCGCGGGCGCTGGGCGAATTCGGGGCCACCCTGACGTTCGCCGGAAACCTGCAGGGCCGCACCCAGACCCTTCCTCTGGCGGTGTTCGTAGCCCTGGAGAGCGACCGGGACACTGCGATCGCCCTCAGCCTGTTGATGGTGATCGTGTCGCTGGCCGTGTTGATCGCTCTGCGGGACCACTGGTGGAGGCGGCGTTGATGGGTCTCGAAGCCCGGGTCGTCGTCAACCGGGAGCCGTTCCTCCTCGATGTGTCCCTCACGATCCCGCAGGGCCGGACGGTGGCGGTTCTAGGTCCGAACGGAGCCGGTAAGACCACCCTGGTGGAGTCGCTGGCGGGCTTACTGGCGATCGATCTGGGGAGCGTGCGGCTGGGTGACCGCCTTCTGGACGACCCCGCTGCCGGGATCTTCGTCGAGCCGGCCCGGCGCCGTATCGGGGTGGTGTTCCAGGACGGGATGCTGTTTCCCCATCTCAGCGCCCTCGAGAACGTAGCCTTCGGGTTGCGGGCCGGCGGAGTACCCCGAAGCCGGGCCCGGCGGCAGGCAGCCGGCTGGCTGGCGGCGGTCGGGCTCTCGGACATGGCTGAGCGCCGACCCGGCGCTCTCTCCGGTGGGCAGGCACAGCGAGTGGCCTTCGCCCGGGCGCTGGCCACCGATCCCGAGATGCTGCTGCTGGACGAACCCTTCTCGGCGCTCGACATCACGGCGCGCGCCGGGCTCCGGAGGATGCTGCGAGAGCATCTGTCCGGCTACTCGGGACCCCGCCTGCTGATCACCCACGATCCCGCAGAGGCATTCCTGCTGGCCGATGAGATGGTGGTGCTGGAGGGCGGTTCTGTCGCCCAGACGGGAACTGCGGACGAGATCCGCCTCCGGCCTGCCAGCCGGTACGCCGCCGACCTGGCCGGGGTCAACCTGCTGGTCGGCGCCGCCTCCGGACGCGTCATGACGGTGGACGGCCATCCCCTTGTCATAGCGGACCGCGCCGAGGGCCGGGTGATAGCCACGATCCATCCGCGGGCCATCTCGATCCATCTCGACCGTCCCGGTGGCAGCCCGAGGAACTCCTGGCGGACCACCATTCGCCACGTCGATCACCATGCGGACCGGGTCCGGCTCCAGACCGGGAATCCGCTGCCCCTGACCGCCGAAGTGACCCCGGACGCGCAGGCCTCCCTGGATCTGTTCCCGGGCTCTTCGGTATGGCTATCGATCAAGGCAACCGAGATACACGTCGGCGCCCGCTGATCGCACCGGCTACCGAATGTCGATCACCGACCGCTGCCGGCGGGTGGGCTCAGCCTGCGGGCCCATGCCTGGAGGAGCCGGTCGAGGATCATGGCCAGCAATACGATCGCCAGGCCGGCAGCGAATCCCGAACCCACCGAATCGCTCCTCCGCAGCCCGCGGACCGTTTCCAGACCTAGACCACCACCACCCACGAGTCCGGCAATCACCACCATCGCCAGCACCAGCATCACAGTCTGGTTGATGGCCGCGATGATGGTCGGCATGGCGAGGGGCAGCTGGATCTTCCGCAGCGTCTGGCCCCGGGTGGCTCCGAATGCTCGGGCCGCTTCTGTCGCCTCGCTCGACACCCGGCGGATTCCCAGGTTGGTGAGGCGGGTGGTGGCGGGAAGCGCGTACAAGACCGAAGCGATTATCCCGGGGATCCTCCCGACATTGAACATGATTATCACCGGTACCAGGATCACGAAACTCGGAATGGTCTGAAGGAAGTCCAGCACCGGCTTGGCCATCCTTTCGAACCGGTTGCTTCGCGACGAGAGCACCCCGAGGGGGATGCCCAGCAGGATCGCCAGGACCACGGCCACTATCACCTGCGCGAACGTGTCCATGGACAGCGTCCACATGCCGAGCAGCCCCAATCCCACCGCGCAAGCTCCGGAGAAAGCCGACAAGCCCACCCCGCCGAACCACCAGCCGGCCATCATCACGGCTATGACCACCACCGGCCAAGCCAGAGTGGCGCTGAAGAATTCCCTCAGCGGCGTCACGGCATAGATGGTGACGAAGTCGCTGAAGGGCCCTGTGCCTATCCACGTGTCGCCGATCTGATAGAGGTTCTTGCCTACCCAGTCCACGAGGCTGTCGACCGGGCCGGCAAAGGAGAAGGCAATGGATGCTGGGAACTCCCTTCCGGTGCTCGTGACGCCGAGCACCAGGGCTACGGGCAGGAGCACACCGGCCAGCATCCGATGGGGATGGTCCGCCACCTGTTTGGCCCCTCCTACCCTTCCCGAGCTTCGCAACAAAGCGACGAAGGGGTAGCCGATGAAGGTTCCCGCACCCTGGATCAGGCGGTCGATTCGGTCCACGACCCTTTCGATAGATCTGACGAACGGGTTGGCGGTGTGGCGGTCGGAGAAGACTCGCAACCTCCCCTTGCCGCCCCCCAGCCCCGCAGCCCCATGGGTGAGCCGGTCCATGATGATGGCGAGCACGACGATGGCAAGACCTGCTTCGAGGGCTCGTCCGACGAACAGCCTTCTGAGAGATTCGAGGACCACCTGGCCGAGCCCGCCGGCGCCTATCAGGGCAGCGATCACGACGATGCTCAGCGCCATCATGATCGTCTGGTTGATGCCGGTGAGGATGGTCGGGAGGGCTTGGGGCAACTGCACCTTGCGCAGGATCTGGCGGGGTGTGGCCCCGAACATCTCGGCCGCCTCTACCGTGGCAGGATTGACCGAGCGGATGCCCAGCGTCGTAAGGCGGATCACGGGTGGCAAGGCGTAGATGACCGTGGCGATGATGGCGGGAACGCGGGCTATGCCGAAGAGCAGTACCACAGGGATCAAGTAGACGAAGGCGGGCAGGGTCTGCATGGCATCGAGCAGGGGACGCAGGGCACGCTCGACCCGGTCACGCCGGGCACCCCATATACCCAGCGGGATACCGATCGCGACCGATATGGCTACCGCCACTCCCATCAGGGCCAGGGTCTGGATGCTGTCCTCCCAGAGCCCCACCGACCCGAAGTAGAGCACCCCTATCGACGTGAGCACGCCTCCCTTCACCCCGAGGATGGACGTGGCCAGCATTCCGACCGCCGCCACGACGACGTACCACGGGATCCACAGGAGAACGGACTCGACCCAGCGGAGACTACCGTCTATGACGTCGCTGATCGGGTTGAGAACCAGTAGGAACAACCAGTGGGTGGTCTGGTTGCTGATGATCCATCGGCGGGCGTCGTTGATCCACTCCGCCAGGGGGATCCTCCACGAATCCGGGAAAGCGCCGACCGCGCCGAGCGAGAGCTCAAGGGCTACGAGTACTGCCAGGGCCACGACCAGCGTGGCGCCGGAGCGGATACGGTGGCGGCGATCGATCGCCAGCCGGGTCTGGACGGCCGCCGCGGTGCTCACCCTGCTACCCGCCGACGAGTTGGGAGACGGCGCGCCTATCCACCTGTCCGATCAGCTTGCCGGTTCCATCCACAACCCCAACCGGCTCCGATCCGCTCAGCAACAACGGCAGTACCTCTTCGAGCACGGTGTCGGCGGAAACCGAGTGGTGAACCTCATCTGGCCGCCCGAGCCGCCCGAGCACCGTCCGCACCGTTACCACTTTGATCTTCGGGGCGTCCTTGGTGAACTCTCGAACGTAGTCATCAGCCGGCGCGAACACGATCTCCTCGGGGGTTCCCAGCTGCATGAAGAGGCCGTCCTTCATGATGGCGATCCGGTCACCGAGCTTCAGCGCTTCCTGGAAGTCGTGGGTGATGAAGACCAGGGTCCGGTGCATCTGTGCCTGCAGCGAAAGCAACTCGTCCTGCATGTCGCGCCGGATGAGCGGATCCAGCGCGGAGAATGGCTCGTCGAAGAAGAGGATCTCGGGTTCCACGCACAGCGCCCGAGCAAGCCCGACCCGCTGCTGCATGCCGCCCGACAACTGCTGGGGATGGTGATCGCTCCACGCCTCCAGACCGACGGACTCCAGCACGCTGAAGGCCCTCTCGTACCGCTCCGCCTTGGGCATTCCCCGAACCTCGAGTCCGAACGCCACATTGTCGAGCACCCGGCGATGCGGGAACAACCCGAAATGCTGGAACACCATCGACATGCGGTGCCGCCTCAACTCGCGCAGGGCGTCGGTATCGAGGTTCCCGATCGGATCCCCGTCGATCAGGACCTCACCGTGCGTGGGCTCGATCAGACGTGACAGGCAGCGAATCAGCGTCGACTTGCCCGATCCGGACAGGCCCATCACCACGAAGATCTCACCTCGCCGGACGGTGAACGAGACATTCCTCACCGCGACCACGCAGCCGGTGCTGTCCAGGATTTGCTGGCTGCTTCCCCCTTCGTCGGCGAGTGACCGGGCGCGCTTCGGGTCGTCGCCGAAGATCTTCCACACGCCGCGGCAGTCGAGAGGCGGATGTGCTGTGGGTGCTGTCAAGTCCGTACCGATGCCCGCCTCACTTTCGGAACCGCGGATTATAGAAGTGGCTCGTTCGCCAAGACCTTAGGAGGCAGGAGCCCATTACAGTTCGGCTCACCCCCTTCGGGAGGTGGGGGCAGTCCAAGCAGGCGTGTCTGTGCGTCGCTGAGACCATTCAGGCTCAAAACAGGAGGAGGATCATGATCAGACGAATAGGGCCGATCATGCTGGCGGCGTTGCTGGTCTTCGCCGCGTGCGGAGATGACGAAGCCGAGCCCACAGCGGATACCGGAGTAGCTACGACTGCTCCCGCGACCACCACCGCAGCCGAAACCGAAGCACCGGCTACCACGGTTGCCGAAGAGCAGCCGGCGGTGGATGAACTGCCCACCATTCGCCTGGCGGTGAATCCCTGGAACGGTTCTGCGGTAAACGTGGCGGTGGCCAAGCAACTTCTGGAGAGCGAGTTCGGTTACACGGTGGAGACGGTGGATATCGATGAGAATGCTCAGTGGGCGGCGATCAATACCGGTGATCTGCATGCTTCGTTGGAGGTGTGGCCGTCGGGTCATGGCGACAA
>JAPOQZ010000010.1 GCA_026710435.1 bacterium
CTCCTCCGGCGGGCCCTCCCCCAACCGCCACCTCCTCGGCGTCGAACGCGTCCCGCCGTACCCTCCACGAGGGCTGGGTGGACAACATGAACCAAATCACGGTCCGGTCGGTACCGAAAGCGGACCGTTGGTGCTTTGCGGTTACCTACAAGCATGCAACAGGCCTGTGACACAACCAACCCGCCGCATGACCGCACGTCTACCAAACACAACCGAACTAAAGACTCGGGACACTAGGAGGGTGGTGGGGAAACTCCTCGCCGGCCAGTTGTCCGATGGTGAACTACCTGATCAGCGGCCGGATGGCCGACCAAGAACCCGCTTTCCATCCACCCCTAGGCAACCCGAAGGGCCTCCTCGTCGATGCAACGCCACAGCCGCTCAACGTGTTCCTCGCGGGTATTGACCTGGCCGATGGATACCCGCAGAAAGGACATGCCCCCGATGCGCGAGGCGGTCAAGTAGGAATGACCCGACCGGTTCACCTCCGTAGCCAGCGATTCAGTCGCATCGTTGCCGGATCGATGCCGGAAGCACACCAGAGAGAAGGGGACGGGCGCCACCAGTTCCAGACGCTCGTCTTCCTCGACCCTGGCGGCGAGGTCTTGTGCCCACCCAACGTTGGCCCGCAACCGGGCGCGGATTCCCGATGCGCCGTAGTAGCGGAGCACAAACCACAGCTTCAGGGAACGGAACCGCCGACCAAGCGCCACGTGCCAGTCCCGGTAGTCGATCACCTGCCCGCTCTCGGACGCTTGGTTGCGCAGGTACTCGGGCAGGATCGAGAGGGCCTGGATCAGCGGGGCCCGGTCAGCCACGAAGAAGAGCGATCCGTCGAAGGTCATCGGGGTCCATTTGTAGGGGTTGACCGTGTAGCTGTCCGCTAACTCCAAGCCGTCCTGGTGATGACGGAACTCCTCGCAGAGCATGGCGTTGCCGGCGAACGCCGCGTCGACGTGGTGCCACATACCGTGCTGCCGTGCCAGTTCCCCGACGTTGCGGATCGGGTCCACAGCGGTCGTGGCGGTCGTCCCGACGGTCGAGCACACAAAGGTCGGCACGAGGCCGGAAGCCAGATCATCGCTTACCGCCTCCCCGAGGGCATCGGCGCGCATCGCGTAGGAATCGTCCACCTCGACCAGCTTGACGTGACCGTAGCCCGCCACCCGCGCTCCCTTCTCGATCGACGAGTGAGCCTGGGTGGATGTGTATGCCACGCACTGGTCGATTCGGGCTCCACGGCGCTGGGACTGGTCACGGGCCACGACGAGAGCGACATGGGCCGCGTCGGATGCAGTCTGCTGCATCACGCCGCCCCCCCGGTCGGTGGTCTTCCACCCTGCGGGGAGCCCGAGCAGGTCCACCATCCAGTCGACGACCACCGTCTCCAACTCGGTGCAGACAGGACTGGTGGCCCACAGCATGCCCTGCTGGTCCAGGCCGGCCGCCACCAGCTCGCCCAGCGTGCCGGGACCTGACGTGGTGCAGGGAAAGTAGGCGAACCAACCGGGAGACATCCAGTTGGTAAGGCCCGGTACGACGATCCGATCCAGATCCGCAGCTATTGCATCGAAAGGCTCGGGTTCCTCCGGAGCCTGGCCGGGCAGCATCTGGCGGATCCAACCCGGCTCCACCTCGGACTGGACGGGCAGGTCACCCACCCGCTCCATGTAGTTGGCCAGCCAGTCGATCATCGCGTAGCCATGAGTCCGGAACTCGTCAGGGGTCATGTCGCGGTGGCTCGTCACTCTCGGGTACCTCTTCAATCTCGAACCACCGAACCCACCTCCTGTCCCCGTCACACCGGAGTCGCACCATAGGTGTCAGGTGGGTAGTGCGAACAGGAAGCCGATCAATGAGCAGGAACCGCAAGATCCTCAAGAGAATCCTAGCCGGTCGATCCGATGCCGCCGTTCGCTTCAACGAACTACGGTACCTGCTTCATAGGCTCGGGTTTATCGAACGTATCCGCGGAAGCCACCATGTATTCGTCCGAAGCGATATCGCTGAGAGGATTATCCTCCAGCGGGACGGCGCTCATGCTAAGCCGTATCAGGTAAGGCAAGTTCGCGGGATGATCCTGAGAAACGGTCTAGGGATCGAGGAGTGATGTACAAGTACGGCGTCTTACTCTACTGGAGCAACACGGATCAGGCATATGTAGCCGAGATCCCGGAACTCCCCGGATGCATGGCGCACGGAGACACGCAAGAAGCGGCTCTGCAGAGTGTCAATGAGGCGACAAGACTATGGCTCGATACCGCCAAGGAGTTCGGGGATCCGATACCAGAACCGGCGGGCGAACGCTTGACGCCAGCTTGATATGGTGTCCGGATAGACGGGCACAGCAGTCCTCGCTGCAAACGCCTCGCCATGCTTCTAACTCTAAACTAATGGTAACTGCTATAGACTTGTCTATCGCCGTCGGCACCATTTCCCCAGAGACCATCCAGCCGCGTACCATCAGGAAAGCCACTCCGGGGCTGAGGGTGCGAGTTCCCTCGCATCGGGTATGTGATGGGAGAGTCATGTAGCCGGGACCCAAGAGTGACGCCTGGATCCTGTTCGCCCGACATTGAGTACTATGCCCCGGAGAAAGAGATGACCAGCACACCGAGAACACTGTTTCACAAGGTTTGGGACGCCCATGTCGCTCACGAGGCGCCGGGCGAACCCTCCCTCCTGTATATCGACCTGCACCTGGTGCACGAGGTGACCAGCCCGCAGGCCTTCGACAGCCTGCGCATGGCGGGAAGGGGAGTACGGCGGCCCGACCTGGCGCTCGCCACCATCGACCATGGGGTACCCACGGCGAACCGGAACCTCGGTATCCGGGACCCGCTGTCGAAGAAGCAGATCGACACCCTCATCGAGAACTGCTCTGAGTTCGGGATCACCCTCTACGGACTCGACGATCCCCGGCAGGGCATCGTCCACATCATCGGGCCCGAGCAGGGACTCACCCAACCCGGCATGACAATCGTCTGCGGCGACTCCCACACCGCCACCCACGGCGCTTTCGGCGCCTTGGCGTTCGGGATCGGCACATCCGAAGTCGAGCACGTGCTCGCCACCCAGACCCTTCCCCAGATCAAGCCCAAGGCCATGGCGGTAACCGTGGAGGGCGACCTGCCGATCGGGGTGACCGCCAAGGACATCATCCTGGCAATCATCGCCAGAATCGGCGTAGCCGGCGGGACCGGCCACGTCATCGAGTACCGGGGTTCTACGATCCGGTCGCTGTCGATGGCGGCCCGGATGACCATCTGCAACATGTCGATCGAGGGTGGCGCGCGCGCCGGGATGGTGGGTCCCGACGACACCACCTACTCCTACCTCGAGGGGAAGCCCCACGCCCCCCTCGCATGGGAGCAGGCCTTGGACTACTGGCGGACCCTCCCCTCCGACGAAGGGGCCTCCTTCGACACCGAAATCGAACTAGACGCAGGTTCCCTCGAACCCCACGTGTCCTGGGGAACCAATCCTGCCCAGACAGCTCCCGTAAGTTCTCGCATCCCCGACCCCGACGACTACGACGACCCCCTGGACCGGGAAGGATGCGGCCGGGCCCTCAAGTACATGGATCTCGCGCCAGGCACTCCCATAACCGGGATCCGGCTCGACCGGGTATTCCTCGGTTCTTGCACCAACGCCCGCATCGAGGATCTCAGGGCCGCGGCAGCTGTAGTAGAGGGCCACAGGGTGGCCCGCCGGGTTCAGGCCATGGTGGTGCCCGGATCGGGGTTGGTGAAACTGCAGGCGGAGGAAGAAGGGCTGGACCGGATCTTCAAGCAAGCCGGATTCGAATGGCGCGACGCCGGCTGCTCCATGTGTCTGGGCATGAACGACGACGTACTGGCACCCGGGGAGCGCTGCGCCTCCACGTCCAACCGCAACTTCGAGGGTCGGCAAGGCCGGGGAGGCCGTACCCATCTGGTGAGCCCCGAGATGGCCGCCGCCGCGGCGGTCGCCGGACACTTCGTAGACGTAAGGACCTGGAACCGGCCATGAAGCAAGTCAGGAACATAAGCGGAACGATGGCGCCACTTCCCCGGAGCAACGTCGACACCGACCAGATCATGCCCAAGCAGTTCCTGAAACGAGTCGAGCGCAGCGGCTACGGACAGTTCCTGTTCCACGACTGGGCTCGGATACCCGGTGGCGGTCTCGATCCCGGATTCGTGCTCAACCGTCCCGAATACCGCGCCGCCAGGGTGCTGGTGAGCGGACCCAATTTCGGATCCGGATCGTCGCGTGAACACGCTCCCTGGGGTATCCAGGACTGGGGATTCGAAGCGGTGATCGCTCCATCGTTCGCCGACATCTTCTACAGCAACTGCACCAAGATCGGTCTCCTCCCCGTAGCCCTCCCCGAGACCGACGTGACCCGCCTGATCGATCTGGCCACTTCCGACCCCGGAGCCGCGGTCGAGGTCGACGTCGAAGGCCAGACGGTGGAAGCCGGGGGAAGGCAGACACGCTTCGAGATCGATCCATTCACCAAGTTTCGCTTGCTGGAGGGATTGGACGACATCGGTCTCACATTGCGGAACATCGACACGATTTCGGCCTTCGAAGCGGCCCGGCCGACCTTTCTCCCGACCCTCGGATAGCGGCTATGGACTTGCTGGCTGTCATCTCCTACCCGCCGATTCCCATCTTCGAAGTCGGACCGCTCCGCCTCTCCCTGCACGGGGTCTTCGCAGGGGTCGGATTCATGGCCGGGGCTTACTACAGCACGAGGATCTATTACGCCCGAGGCTTCGATGCCAACCGGTTCCAATCGGTGCTCACCTGGGCGCTGGTTGGTGCGCTTCTGGGAGCACGATGGCTAACCCTCCCCGCCTACTGGATCGAGAACGGGTTCGACATCGGAGAGATGATCAACATCGGCGGTAACTACTCGATTCTGGGCGGTTTCGCCGGCGGTATCGGCGCCGGCCTCTGGCGAGCCTACCGGCTCGGGCTCAAGACCTGGCCCACTCTTGACGTGGCTGCGTTCGGGTTGGCCCTAGGAACGGTGGTGGGGCGCGTCGGGGACCTGGCGATCGTCGAACATCTGGGAGGGTCCACCGACTTCTTCCTCGGCTACGGCATCCGGCCGGGATACGACGTCGCGCCCCAGCACAACCGCCTGGAGTGCACCGTGGCCCAGCTGGGTGAGTTCTGCGGGATCTACCATCACGCCGCCCTCTACGACATGCTCGGAGCGGCGGTCCTGCTGGGCTTCCTGTACTGGTTGTGCTACCGCTCGCGGCCGGCTCTCCGCTACGGACAGCTCTTCGCGGTGTGGCTGGCCTGGTACGGGTTCCAGCGCTTCTTCATCGACTTCACCCGCCTGGCTCTCGACGTCAACGGCGACCGGACCCTCGGGGCGCTCACATGGAGCCAGTGGAGCGGTCTCGCAGTGGGACTGGCCGGCTTGGCAGGACTCCTATGGCTCGGGAGACGCAATCCCGTCGTAAACGCCGAGAACGACCGGACCTATGGAGCCGCCGTTACCTGACACTCCTGGGAAAGTGACGAAGCGAGGATTCGGAGTCACTCGCTGTTCGCTGACCTGAGTGTGTCGCCGACCGTCGGTCAGCAGGGGGACTTCCAAGCAGGCGCCCTGGGCAGTTGCCGTCGACTACCCGCCGTCGGGGGGTCGTGGCAGTCCTGACACAGGGTCGGCCCCGCGAGTCTCGGGGAGCTCCCGCCCCGCCGTTGAGATGGGCGCCGCAGCGTCCGTAGCCAGATGTAATCGTTTACCCAGCTGGTCGAGACCCGAGGTACTGCTCGACTCGGGTGTGGTGGCCCTTGCAGGGGGAATCCTTGCGACGCCGAGCGCCGCCGGGAACCTCCGGTCTAGGAGGGTGCTGAGCAATCCACCAGCGGCCTGCCAGTCGCCGGCATTATTCCTGGGCCGGCGGGCGGCAGGCCCGAGCAATCGTCATTGTTCAGTACCCTCCGAAACCCCTCGGTCGGGTTGTCCGTTCTTGATCGGCCGGTTAGCCTGGCAGGCGTGAGACTTGCTGTGGTGTATACGAGCTTCGCTTTTACCGGGCCCGGCGCCCGGGCCCGGCTCTGCACGTAGCACCCAGACATCGTCGCAAGAACAAGGCCCGGAGCAGCCGCTCCGGGTCTCTTGGTTTCCCGGGGCGACCCCACCAGAGGAGCATCGATGCAGAGGAAAGCGGTACGCAACGGATCCGATGTCAACACCATCGTCGAGGTCGGCTCGGTCAGGTTCGGACATGACCCATTCCCGGTCATTGCCGGTCCGCGCGCGATCGAGTCGGAGAACCAGATCATGGAGGTTGCCCGAGCTGTCGCCGGCGCGGGAGCCGCCGTGCTACGCGGGGGCGTATTCGAGAGCAGTCCGTCCCCGTACGCGTTCCCAGGGTTGGGGGAACCCGGCCTGGAATTGCTCAGGCAGGCGGGCGAGGAGGTAGGACTGCCCACCATGACCAAAGCGCTCGAACCCAAGGACGTCGACTTGGTCGCCGACCATGTGGACATGATCTACGTCGATCCCGGCTCGATGCAGAACTTCGAACTGCTACGGGTCATCGGTCGATCAGGCAGACCAGTACTCCTGGAGAGGGGAGGATCGGCCACCGTGGACGAGTGGCTGTGGGCCGCTGAGTACGTCCTCGCCGAAGGCAACGACCAGGTGGTCCTGTGCGAAGCCGGCATCCGTACCTTCGAAAAGTCCACCAGGGCGACACTGGACCTCAGCGCCATCCCGGTTCTCAAGGAAAAGAGCCACCTTCCGGTGATAGTCGCGCCCTCCGCGGCGGTGGGCTCGCCGGCCCGGATCCAGCCGCTCGCTCTCGCGGCGCTGGGTGTGGGCGCCGACGGAATCATGATCGAAGTCCATCCCGATCCGAGTACGTCTCGCACCAGCGTCTCCCATCACATCACGCCGGACTCTTTCTCCCGACTCATGGAGGCACTCGGTGTCAATCGGATCCGCATGAACATCGACATGCTCGACCGTGACATCGTCCGATTGCTCGCCAGGCGTCACCGGATGGCCATGGAGATCGGCCGCATCAAGGCGGAAAGAGGCATGCCGGTGCAAATACCGGAACGCGAGGAGGAGCTGCTCGGGATCATCCGTGAGGAAGCCGACCATTCGGGACTCGACCCCGAAAGAGTAGAGAGAATATTCATCCTCATCCTGGAGCAGTCCCGCGACGCGCAGCATCGGGCGAGGACAGGACCTGGGTTCGGACCGGCTAGAAACGTTTCCATCACGTGAAAACGGCTTGCTCTAGGGAAAATTGACTCTCTTTCTTGGGCTACTACCCGAAGCTGTCCTATATTGTTTCTCTCGTCAGCCGATTGGCTGGCTGACAGCCCATGCAAGACCGATCTAGAGAGGAGGCGGTATGGCGAGGGACGGATCAGGACCTTCCTTGGAAGAGACCCTGGAGACCAAGGTCGACCGACGGGACTTCCTGAAGAAGGCAGGGATGACGATTGCCGCGGGAGGCGTGCTCGCCGCGGTGGCCGCGTGCGGAGGCGACGAGGAAGTGGCGCCCGAGACCACCGCAGGTACCGCCGCAGGTGATGCCACGACCACCACCGCCGAGGAGGCGGTCGAGGTCGTGATGAGCCAGGGCGGCCCGGAGATAGAGTGGGAGATGGGCACGAGTTGGCCGCTCTCTCTCGACACCATCTACGGCGGCGCTGAGGACTTCGGAGCGCGGGTTGCGGCAATGACCGGAGGTCGATTCCGGATCACACCCAGAGCGGCCGGTGAGTTGGTGCCCGGCCTGGAGATCCTCCAGAACGTGCAGCAGAACGCCATTCCGGCCGGCCATACCGCGTCGTACTACTACGTAGGCCTGAGCCCGGCGACGGCAT
Organism: bacterium; assembly: GCA_026710435.1. GTDB lineage: Bacteria > Actinomycetota > Acidimicrobiia > Spongiisociales > Spongiisociaceae > JAPPFW01. The sequence goes on from JAPOQZ010000010.1 coordinate 7,855, forward strand.
TCAACACTGCTCTGCCGTTCGGGTTCACGTACCGCCAGCAGAACGCCTGGATGTACGAGGGAGGCGGGCTGCAGATGATGCGCGACTTCTACGCCGACCGTTTCGGGGTGATCAACTTCCCGGCCGGCAACACCGGTGTCCAGATGGGCGGCTGGTTCAACAAGGAGATCAACTCCAAGGCCGACCTCGAGGGTCTGCGGATGCGCATCCCTGGCCTGGGAGGCCAGGTGATGGAGCGCTTGGGTGTCACCGTCCAGGTGCTGCCCGGAGGTGAGATCTTCCAGGCTCTCCAGACCGGCGCCATCGACGCTACCGAGTGGGTCGGACCCTATGACGATACGACCATGGGGTTCCACGATGTTTCCACCTACTACTACTACCCGGGTTGGTGGGAGCCAGGACCGGAACTCGACGTGTTCATCCCGCTGGACGAGTGGAATGCTCTCCCGGAGGAATACCAGGCCATAGTCGAGGCGGCGGCCTACGGCGCCAACGCCACGATGATGGCCCGCTACGACGCCAAGAACCCGGCGGCGCTGGCCACCATCATCGAATCCGACGTCGAACTCCGACCCTTCCCAGACGATGTCATGGAAGCGTCGGAGAACGCGGCCTTCGAACTGTTCGACGAGAAAGCGGCCGAAGACAGCGACTTCGCCACGATCTTCGAGGCATGGAAGGGCTTCCGGGACGGGATCACCCAGTGGCACGGGCTTGCCGAGACTGCCATGGTCAGTTGGACTGGCCGAGGCGGCTGATACCGGCTACTCGGTTACGGCCCTGTCGGGTCGTTAGATCGAACAGGAATCTGAGGGGCGGGCCAGAACCCGCCCCTCACCTTTTCCTGGTGTTCGAACCGCCAATCCGGCGGGTGTCCATGCCGCTGACCTCGTATCGCGGAACGCCGGCGGCTCCGGCCGAGACCCGAAGACAGCCTGTCAGACCTTGACGAACTCCGGGAGCCAGGTGACCGTCGCCGGGAAGACCATCACCAGCACCAGTGCCACGCCCTGGAGGACCATGAACGGCAAGGCACCGCGGTGGATGTCGACCGTCCTCACCTCGGGTGGCGCCACGCTCTGCAGGTAGAAGAGGGAGAAGCCCACCGGAGGGGAGATGAAAGCCATGTTCAGGTTGATGGCGATCATTACCGTGAACCAGATCATGAGAGCCGGCAAAGTGTCGAACGGCGTCACGCCGGTCTCGAAGAGCAACCTGACCGCCGGCACGAAGATGGGCATGGCGATGAACGTGATCTCGATGAACTCCAGGTTGATGCCGAGCAGGAACACCGCGATGTTGGCGATGATTATGAAACCCCAGAAGCCACCTGGGAGACCGGTCAAGATCTCCTGAGCCAGCCGCTGCCCGCCCAACTGATCAAAGATCAACTGGAAGAAGGTCGAGCAGTAAAGGATCATGAGAACCAGCCCGGTGATGTGCGCCGTAGACCGGGCCGCGCCGGCGATTACCGAGCCTCTGAGGTTCCGGTTGGCCGCGGCGAGGACCATCGAAGCGACCGCGCCGACCGCGCCGGCCTCCGTGGGTGTGGCGATGCCGGTGAAGATCGTACCGAGAACTGCCAGTATCAACAGGATGATCGGCAACACGGAGATGAGTAACTCCCTGCCGAGACGCAAACCCCGAAGGGTTCGGGCCTCTTCGGGGAGAGCCGGTGCTTCCCCTTCCTTGGTGTAGGCCCGGTACAGGCAGTAGACACCGTATATGGCGGCGAGCATGAATCCGGGGATCATCGCCCCCAGGAACAGATCGCCCACCGATACCCCCACCACCTGGGCAAGGAGGATCAGCACCAGGGATGGCGGGAGCAACTGGGCCAGGGTGCCCGAAGCTGTGATCAACCCGGTGGCGAGCCGGTGGTCGTATCCGTACCGGACCATGGTGGGAAGGGACAGAAGGCCCATGACGATGACGGTGGCCGCTACCACTCCGGTAGCTGCGGCGAGCATGGCGCCCACAATCACTACGGTCAGGCCGAGCCCGCCCTTCAAACGGCCCAGAGCCATACCGATCGTCGTGAGCATCCGCTCCGCCAGCCCCGACTTCTCGAGAATGGCACCCATGAATACGAAGAACGGGACCGCCAGAAGGGTGAAGTTGTCGACCGCCTTGAACCAGCGGCTGAACAGGATGATCAGCCGGTTGAAGTCGAACTCCCCCAGGATGATTCCGATGGCCCCGAACACGATGGCAGTACCGGCGAACGAGAAGGCCACCGGGTAGCCGACGAGCAGCAACACCAGGAAGATGGCGAACATGATGATGGCGAGCCATTCGACACCCATTATTCGATCCTCATCGGCGCATCGCGTTCACCCATAACGAGCATCCTCTCCCGGCCCGTTAGGAATGCAACCAGTCGTACTAGTGTCGCGAGTGCCTGGATCCCCAGCAATACGAAGGCCACCAGGATCATCGCCTTGAGGGGCGCTCTTGCTAGTCCACCTGGATCGGGGGACTGCTCCCAGATGCTCCAGGAGTCCCTTACGGGCTTCCAGGACACCCAGATGGCGAGAGCAGTGAACGGGACCAGGCTCACCATGTGACCGATCAGGTCGATGACCGCCTTCGCACGAGGAGAGCGCTCCGCATACCAGAAGTCGACCCGTACGTTGCCATCGTGGCGGAGCAGGTAGGGGAACATCAGCAGGAAGAGCACCCCATAGAGGTACCACTGGGCCTCGATCCAAGTGTTGTTCACCAATTGTGCTTCGGTGTAGCGCCCGACATAGCGTAGAAAGACATTGAGGAAACCGACCGGAATGAGAATGAGGACCATCAAGCGGGCCAGCCACCCTGCGCCCTCGGTTAGCGCGTCGGCTGCACTGACCGCGAGTTCAGCGGTCCGGTCGGTGACGGCCGCAATCGATTTGCCGACACCTGCCAATGTCTCCTCCAAGCCGACCTCCTCTCACTCCTAACTGGCATTGAACCTTAACAAAGTAGAACCGGAGCCGGTGGATTCATGGTGGCCGAATCAGGCAGAAACACGTCCGATTGACCCCCCTTAGAGTTGCTCGTTCGAAGACCATCACGTCCGCCAATCCAGTCCCGGGACGAGCAATGACGACGCGACACGACCATCCAAATGGGTCACGAAACCGTGCCGACCGACGCGCCGCCACAGAACCACGCCTCAGCGGAAGGCGGGGCACGCGCCGGTTAGCCCTGTTATTGAGTGCTTCCTACACCGTGGCATTCTGGGCTACGACCGCGAGGAAGAGAGCGAAGGACGCTAGGAGCACGACGCCCTGCGCCCTGCCCAGCCGGCGCCGGGTTATCGCCAGGATTCCCACCAGCAGCCCGATGAACAGCATGATCACGTGCTCCACCACACGCCTCTCGCCAATTGCCCCGGCACCTACAACGCCCGCTAATCCAACGACCAGCAACGAGTTGAAGAGGTTGGAGCCCAACAAGTTGCCGATAACCAACTCGTTGGCCTTGCGTCGAGCGGCCGCTCCCGCTGTAACCAGTTCGGGCAGGCTCGTTCCCAGGGCGAAGATCGTGGCGCCCACGAACCCACCGGCCAATCCGAAGTGTTCGGCTACGCCACCACCCCCCTCCACAAGCAGGCCGGCGCCCACCACGATGCCCACCAGCGAGGCAAACGCCCGTGCCAGTTCGTAGCTCACCCGCAGATCCTCCCCGGCATCGAAACCATCGTTGCCGGCCAACCCATCGCGTACATCCTGCCGTGACCACCTGACCAGGAACAACGAGGCGATTGCCATCGCCGCCACCAGAGCTATACCCTCCGCCCGGTGCAGGACATCGTCCCAGGCGATCACAACCACTGCACCCATCGCCAGAAGGGTGATGACGCCCTCCCGCCGGATGATGCGCAGCTGGCCGACCACCGGTGAGATCACCACGCTGAACGCCAGCACCAGGGAAAGATTGGCGGCGTTGGATCCCACCACGTTCCCAACCGATGAGGCCAACTCTCCCCTGGCCGCTGCCAGACCGCTTACGACCAACTCGGGGGCAGACGTCCCGAAACCAATCACCAGAGCACCGACAAGAACCGGCGACCCCCCCCAGATTCGGGCCAGGCGGGCGGCAGCTTCCACGAACGGATCGGCTGCCCCCCAGAGGATTGCGATCCCCGCCACGATGAGAATGAGACCGAGCCAGAGCATCGCGGAAGACTAGTTAGCCCCGATTTTTCATGCGTAGGTTTGTATTGGACGAACAGGGCGTGGGAGATGGACATCTGACCAGGGACTCCATCCGTTTCAATGGTCCCACCTCGGGTCGGTGCGACCTCACCCGTCGGGTGTAACCCGTCCGGTCTTCATCATGTGGTTGATTGGGCATGTTGCCGTGGGTGTGTCCGGAAACATGAAGAATCAGGGCTAGAAGGGTGCTGAACAATGACGATTGCTCGGGCCTGCCGCCCGCCAGCCCAGGAATTATGCCGGCGGTTGGCATGCCGCTGGTGGATTGTTCAGCACCCTCCTAGAACGTGGTCGGTCCGCGTTGCGGGCGGACCAACCACGGGACCGCGACACCGAAACGACTACGCATAGCGTGAACGCTTCGACCTGTCTCACCGACCCAGGCAGCGTCAGGAGTTCTTCTCGTCTCTCCAAGCGACCCAGTCCGGAACCCCGGCCATGTCCCAGTCCGGCCCGGAGATACCCAGAGTGATCTGCGAGACACCGGCCTCGTAGAGCTCGTCTCCGCTATCAGCATCGGCGCCCGTGACATCCATCGATCGCTCGACTTCGGCGGGATCCCGTCCGGCCGCCCGGCACCAGTCGTCAAGGATGCGGTTCTTGCGACGAGCTACTTCCGCATCGCCGAATCCGTGCCAGATGTCCGCGTAACGGCCCGCGATCCTGAGGGTGTGCTTCTCTCCCATCCCGCCGATGAGGATCGGTATCTCCCTGGTCGGCGGTGGGTTGAGGCGACGCAGGCGGTATTTGATCCTGTGCATGCCGGCTTCGAAGTCGCGGAGCCTGCTCCCTGCAGTACCGAACGGGTACTCGTACTCCGTGTAGTCCCGTTCGAACCAGCCGGATCCAAGGCCCAGAATCAATCGACCTTCACTGATATTGTCGACGGTCCGGGCCATATCAGCCAGGAGATGAGCATTTCGGTAGGAATAGCAGGTCACGAGGGATCCTATCTCGACCCGGTCGGTCACCTCCGCCCACGCCCCTAGCACCGTCCAGCATTCGAGATGCGCACCGTCCGGCGGACCGTACAGCGGGTAGAAGTGATCCCAGTTGTAGATGATGTCGACACCAAGGTCCTCCGCACGGACGGCCGCAGCCCGCAGCGCTCGGTACTCGCCGTGCTGGGGCTGTATCTGGGCCGCGACCCGGATCTTTCGGTTCATAAGGTCTCCTCCGGCGTGGGAATGAGTGGCCAGGTCCACTCAGACCGGCTGTACGGGGACTGCTGCGGGACGCGCGCCGAACTCCGGTGGCTCGGTACGCGTTCGCTTCAACTCCCAGAAGCTCGGTGTGCGGGTGGCCTCCACCACGATATCCCAAAGACGGAGGGATTCCTCGCTGGGAGGAACGCTGGTGATGACGGGCCCGAATATCCCCACCCTGCCACCCCGTCCATCGTCAATGGCGATGATTGGAGTGCCTACATCCTGTCCCACCAGCGCAAGGCCCGCGTCCATCCGTTCCCTTATCTCGGAATCCCACACGGTGTCGCCGAATGCGCCGGCGTGGGATGGATCCACGTCGCAGCCGGACAGGACCTCGCCGATATCGAAATCGAAGAGCCGCCGATCGTGATGGATCAGCGTGGCGAAACCCCAGTAAGCACGGAAGACTCCCTCGTTTCCGTATTGCCGCCGGACGGACTCCATCACCCGCAGGAGACCGTGGGTACGGGCCGACGCGTCATACCGATCCGTGCCCGGAGTAGGCCGGTTCTTGAACAGGAGGCTGATCGGCTCCCACTCGACACTCACATCCCTGACCGGTGCAACCTCGTCGACGACCCACCTGGCCGTCACCCAGCACCACGGTCAGACGGGGTCAACCCAAAACGAGACGTCCACAACGATCCTTTCCTGGTCTCAGCGAGAGCGTAGCCTGGGGGAAGACCACAGACCACCCGGTCCCCGGCGACCGTGCACCGGCTACGGCGCGGTCACGCTAAGCGCAGTCGCTACGGTACCGCGGCTCCCCGTGGTTGGTCTGTGGGGCGGCGGTGGGATATGGCGCCGCAAGCGGCGCCTATGGCAAGGACTCGCCGACGAAGGCGTACCCGCAGGGTACATCGAGGAGGCAGGACACAGCCAGAGGCGTCGATGGCGGTCCAGAGCACGCCGCCCGCAACGCAGACCGACCACGAAAACACTAACCGGTCAGAGCCCGTGCCACGGCGCCGGCCTCCCGCTCCCGCATCATGACCAGCGCCCTGAGTCGCTCCAGCTTCTGGCTGAGCGCCTTGGCGGCAGTGGGAAGCGGATGCTCGGCGAAGAATGCCTCCACGTCGGCTGCAATTGCCGCATCGGAGAGGGCGGGAAGACCACCGACCATTCGCGCATGGGTCATCGGAGGTAGGTCGTCCACCATACCGGGCCAGGCCTCGCGTAGCCTGGACCAGGCGTAGGGTCCTGAGATCCGGTTGGTGAGCATGCCGGCCAGCACCCATGTGGTGTCCTGGTTGCGGATCGTCCCGTCACGGATCAGCTTGAACGTTCTGTCCACTGCCTCGGCATCGTCGAACGACGCCAGTGCCCTCAGGTACTTCATTGCCTCCTGGGGGTTGGCTGCCTCCTTGTGACGGTGAAGGTAGGTCTGGTAGGTGGAAGCGTCACCATGAGCGGCGCAGGTGTAGAGAGCAGCAGCGGCAACCTCGGGATCTACCGACGAGGGGTCGGCTAGCAACTCCTCGTGAGTGGCTCGGGATCGTTCGATGGTTTCCGGGTCATTGGCGAGGCTTCCCAACGCGTTGATGATCCGGCCCCGCAGCCGCCGCACGAGATCGGTCTCGCCGTCCGCAGGCACCCAGCCGAGCCGGGTGGCGAGAGGTGCCAGCAAGTCGGAGACCCAACTCTCGTAGGCTGGGCGAACGGTGTCGGTGACCAGGTGATGGCCCACGGCGGAGACTCCGCCGAGGAGAGCGCTCCACACCGCCTGTTCGGTCTCTCCGGCAAGGGCCGGCGCCAGCGCCAGGAACGAGGCCACTCCCGCTTGCCCGGACTCGACAAAGGCCCACGTGTCATCAACCAGCGTGAAGCGCTCGACGGGAGCCAGTTCGTCGAGCCGCTCCAGGAGCGCCGCCAGCAAGGTCGGGTCGTACAAGGTCCGGTAGAACCCGTGACCACCGGCATTGGCGATCACCCATTCGACCGGCCCGTCGACCGGGAGGACGGCTGGCGACCGGCCCAGCAGGAGTTTGGTGTCCAGGGGTTTTCCGCCTGCCATGCCCCGGACCTGTACGGGCGCCTTCCACACGGTGGAATCGGACGGGTCCGGGATGATCAGGAAGCGGCGCTGCTCGAGGGAAACACACCCGCCTCCTGCCTTCACGACCACCTGCGGGTACCCGCCCTGCAGGATCCAGGTGTCCATGATCTCCCCCACCGGCCTTCCGGATGCTTCGTCGAGGCTATGCCACAGGTCGGCCGTCTCGGTGTTGGCGTAGGCATGGTCGCGAAGGTAGGTACCGACACCGGTGCGGAACCGTTCCTCGCCGATGTACTGCTCCATCATCCGGAGAACCGCAGAGCCCTTGCCGTAGGTGAGGGCGTCGAACATGCCCTCCGCATCCTCGGGCGAGCGCACCTCGAACTCCACCGGGCGCGTACCGGCCAGTTCATCCACCTTGAACGCCCACGGTCGTTCGACAGCCGCGAACTCGAGCCACCGTTTCCAATCCGGCCGGTGATCGTCGGTGGCCTTCATCTCCATGAACGTCGCGAACGCCTCGTTGAGCCAGATGCCGTTCCACCACTTCATGGTGACCAGATCCCCGAACCACATGTGAGCCAGTTCGTGGCCGATCACGTCCAGCACCCGCATCTTCTCCGAGGAGGTTGCCGTGGCCTCGTCTACCAGCAGAGCAGACTCGCGGTAGGTGATGCAGCCGAGGTTTTCCATGGCGCCGAACGCGAAATCGGGAATCGCCACCATGTCGACCTTGTCTCCGGGATAGGGAATCCCGTAGTAGGCAGCCAGGTATTCGAGGCAGAACCGGCTACATTCCAGCGCGTAGCCGGTCAGGTGCTTCTTGCCTTCCGGAGCCACGATTCGGAGCGGTACGCCGTCCACGTCCACGGGTTCGGTCGCCTCGAACGGGCCCACCACGAAAGCCACCAGATAGGTGGACATCCGGATGGTGTCGGCGAACGTCAGCGCCACCTTGCGGTTCCCGACGGGTTCCCGCGACACTTCCGAACCGTTAGACACCGCCATGAGGTCGTCCGGCACCACCAGCGTGACCCCGAAGCTTGCCTTGAAGTCGGGCTCGTCCCAGCAGGGGAAGGCCCGGCGGGCGTCGGTCGCCTCGAACTGGGTGGTGGCAATGACCTGTTCGTTGCCGTCCAGGTCGGTGAACGTGGAGCGGTAGAAGCCACGCAGTTGATCGTTGAGGATCCCGGTGAAACGGCAGCGAAGCTCCCACGTTCCGGGAGGGATATCTCGAGGGAGAACGAGGGACGCCCGCTGGGTGGTTTCGTCGTACTCCACCACCGCGTCCACACGGCCCTCCGAGTCATGGACCAGACACGCCTCGTGGATGTCGAGCTCGATGGCGTTGAGCACCACCCGGTCGGTGGGTTCGGCAACCTCCACGGCGACCTGCTCGGTCCCCGAGAAGGTGGCCGCCTCCAAGTCGGGCTCGATGCGGATCCGGTAGTGACGGGGCACCACAGTACGAGGCAGCCTGTACGGATCGTCAGTCATCTTTACTCCATCGCTCGGAAACCGGCCCGACGGAGGCGGTAGGACGGAATAGGATCGGTCCGTATGGGTCTCGTCGGCATTCCGGGCATGATAAGCAGGTCTAGCAAGGCCGCCGACCACCCCCCGAACTGGCCGACCGGGAGCAGCGGATGAGGGATCCCGGTCCCCTAGCCCTCGAGCCCATCCTGGTCCCCAAGCCGTGGGGCGGGAAGCGGCTGCAGGAACTGGGCAAGGTTCCTCCCTCCCGCACGGCACCGACGCTGCGCTACGGCGAGTCCTGGGAGGTGGCTGACCTCCCCGACGATGCCCTGTCCGCCTCAGAGCGCGGACGGACACTGGTGGCGAACGAACCCCATCTCGGCAAGAGCCTCCGCCGGCTCATCTCCGAGTTGGGACCTGCATTGCTGGGCTCTGCCTCGCCCACCCCTGCGGGCGACTTCCCGCTCCTGTTCAAGCTGCTCGATACCGCCGAGAATCTCTCGATCCAGGTCCATCCCGACGAGCATTACGCCTCCCGCGGGAGCGGATGGTTCGCCAAGACCGAGTCGTGGTACGTGCTCGATGCCAAACCGGGAGCGACGATCCTCAAAGGACTCCGACCAGGCGTTGGAATGGAAGACATCCGGGAGGCCGCCGGAACACCCGCTCTGGCCGGCCTGATGCAGAAGATCCCGGTCAGGCCCGGGGATTTCCACCATCTCCCGGCCGGGACGGTACATGCCCTCGGCGCAGGCGTGACCGTCGCCGAGGTCCAGACTCCTTCGGATACGACCTTCCGCCTCTACGACTGGACCGCGGAGTACTCTCGTCCGGCGCGCCGTCTACACATCACGGATGCGCTGAACGCACTCTCCCTCGTATCACCGGATGCCATCTCGCTGCCGGGTATGACCGGAGACGGAGACCGCCTCCTGGTACGCACGCCCCACTACCGGATACGCGAGCACCGGGCAACCGACCACCGGGTCCTCCTGCGAAGCCCTCAAGAACTGAGCATCCTTGCGGTGGTCAGCGGACGGGCGGTGCTGGAAGGGTCCGGCCACGCTCCCGTCGAGATGGGGACCGGCTCAACGGCAGTGATCCCTGCAGCTGCGACAACGGACATCCGGGCGATGACGCTGGAGACCGTGACGCTGCTCGAGATCGGGCTTGGATGACGATGCTGCGCCGACCCGGCCTTCGTTCGTCGTCGCCCGAAGCCCGACCCTTACGAACCGCCACCGTCCCCACCGCACCAGCCTCATTGACCCTCGCAATGTCATCAGTGCTGGGTAGGGTTGGTTACATGACGACCGAGTCGCAGCGGATGTCAGAACGTCCGTTGCCTCTGTTCCCGAGCGAAGACGAGCGACCGATCCCTTCGCCTGCTTCGTTTCTGAGGCTCGATGCGGACAAAGACGGACCGATAGCAGCGTTGACCTGCCCGGTTCTCCTGTGCGGTCGCGCAGTTGATGGACTGAGCCTCCTCCCCTCCGGCAGTGTCCAGACCGTGGTGACCTCTCCTCCTTACTGGTCGTTGCGGGACTACGAGGTTGCCGAGCAGATCGGCCGCGACGACGGACTGGGCGAGTATGTCAAGAGCATTGTTCTGGCCTTCGACCAGATTCGACGCGTGCTCGCCGAGGACGGGACGGTCTGGCTCAACGTCGGAGACAGCTACACATCGGGCAACCGGAAGTACCGCGCTCCCGATCGTAAGAACCGGGCCAGGGCGATGTCGGTACGCCCGCCTACGCCCGCCGGCCTCAAGCCCAAGGATCTGATCGGCGTGCCGTGGCGGCTGGCGTTCGCTCTTCAAGATGCCGGCTGGTGGTTGCGATCCGAGGTGATCTGGTACAAACCCAACGCCCATCCGGAATCGGTGCGAGACCGCCCCACCAAGGCCCACGAGACGGTGTTCCTGCTATCGAAGAGTCAAGAGTACTTCTACGATGTGTCGGCTGTAACGGGCCCGAACGGTCGTCGACTACGCACGATGTGGGACATCAACACCGAGCCTCGCCGACGAGAGGCAGGAGGGATCGACGACCACCCAGCGGTAATGCCGATGACCCTGGCTCGCCATTGCATCCGGATCACAAGCCGCCCTGGTGATGTGGTACTCGATCCATACGCCGGATCAGGCACAACGCTCCTGGCAGCCGAAGAACTCGGACGTGGTTGGGTCGGGGTGGAACTCAAACCGGAGTATGTGAGTCTGATCGAGCGACGGATCTTAGGGTGAACCAACCGGTCCGATCGCGAACCGACCTCGACGAACTGAAAGCCCGCATCGAGTCTCTTTCACCCATGGGTGTCCGGTTCGTAGCGCGTCTGATCGATTCACTCTCGCATCCGCCCCGCGCCGAAGTGAGCAAGACTTGGATAACTGCCAACCCAGAATGGGTGGAGTACTTCGGCCTCACGATCTCTGTCCATCACAGCAGCACCATTGAACCTCTCGGATTGATAAGTTTCGAAATGGCTTGCCGCGACGCATGTGAGGCCGTTGGTTGGAGAATGGATGAACCAGGACCGGCAACCCGAAGGTTCGTAGACGCGACGCTGTGGATCGACGGTGAATCGGAACTGAAAGTCTCCCTGAAGTCGACTGCTGCCAAACGTTTGTCGGCCTCAACCGCCCATGTTTCGAAGCTCACCGAGGCAGCTTGGATTCAGGACATGAGAACGGCCAGGACGAAGGCCCAAGACACTGGAACTATTCCGTCGGTACCGCGAAACGGTCGACTCGATCATCATGTTGCGCGCATTCCGCGGACGTGAGGGCGCCCTTCCCTCGAAGTACCAATTGCTGGAAATCCCAACGGCAATCTTCGCTTCCCTCGAGGATGCTCCACAGTCAGCCTTCGCTGCCGACGGTCCGACGATCGACTGCACTTACCGCGACGAACCAGTAGCCGCTCGTGTGTCCTTGGACCGCTCTGATGCGAAAATCACTGTAAAGCAGATCAAGCTATCGGTTTGCACCATTCACGCCGAGTGGCACACATCGGAGCAGACCACGTAGCGTCGGCTGCACGTATTCGCGGCCAGGATATGTGTGCCTAGTCGGAAGTTCGCTACAGAGGAGCGGGCTACACCTCCGCCCCATCGAACCCCGAGAACGCGAAAATCACCGGCAGGTGCCTCTTTCCTTGGGATCCCACCCCCGCCGCCACCTCCGAGGGTCACGGACGCGACCTTCTATCCCCTGTGCGGGCCGGTTCCGGACGATATGAACCCTGCCACGGTCCGCTCGACGTCGGAAACGAACCGCCGGTGTATACGGC
>JAPOQZ010000009.1 GCA_026710435.1 bacterium
GGCTCCATCTGGTAGGCGTCAATGGTGATTCCGGCCCTGAAGGGCGCCTGGAACAAGGTGGGGTCGGTGGCCGTGGTGCAGTTCCAGCGCAGCGTGTTCAGGAACGCCGCGAACTGGTGAGGCGGATCGAGGCCCTTGGTGGCCAGGCCGTCCCATCCGGCATCCTCGAGGATCAGGCGGTCCGGTTCGTACTTCCAGAACACATCGAGCGACTGGCCCTGGTTGTCGTCGTCTACACACGCCAGCCGCACCAGGGGTGATTCTGAGGGGTTGTCCGACCCGGCGACTTCTTCCACGATCCAGCGCCGCGATCGAACCTGGACCAGTTCACCGACAGCGGGCGGACCCGCCGGGAGGGGCCCCATGGAAACCTCCTCTCACCGCTAGCTCAGACCGCTCGACATCCTAGACCCGCGTCGTGACACGCATCGGGGAAGCCCCCCTCCTCCCGATTCGGAGTCGCAACCTGTGTGTCCGGGACAGAGTCCGTCCCAACGGGACCGAACGCGAACGCATAGGCGCCCGGGATCCCTGAGAGGGCCGAAGATGGGGCCTCGGAGTTAATCATGACGACCAGCGGCCAGGGACACCAAGTGCGGGGTTCAGTCGGATCGACCGGATCCAGCGAAGTATCGCTACCGAGGCCCGGCGGTCCAAGAATCTTTGATGCATGGCGGAAACAGTGAGGGCCATCCGTCGATTCCCGGCTCGTCGGTCGCTCAGGGCGCGCGCCGGGAGGCACTAGTCAGGACTTATACCAGACCTAATCCTTGGTACTAAGTAGGTGCTCATACAGCTATCGCTATAACGGAAAACGAAGGGGCTCGCTGACACCCACATTCGCTTGCAGTCACCATGTGGATCGGTATGGTGGAACGTATGAGCAGACGTGAGCCAGAAGGCAATCGAGCAACTCCTCACGACACGGTGGACGCGATCGCTAAGTCTAGCCGGCGGAAGGCTTTTCCTCTGCGCCGAGTGTTTCTCCAACAGAAGCGGGGTGACGAGACTCGACCGGGCCCGCTGGCTAGATTCGTCTCGGCGGGTGACGGCACGGGTCTACTCCTGTACTTCTTGGCCCTTACCAAGGCGAGCCAGGAACCTTGGGACATTTCGCTCCACTCGGCGGTCTGGGCGAGGGCACTAGACCTACCACTTCCCGACACGGCAACCGCTCGGGGCCGGGTATCGAAGGCGTGGTCTCGGCTCGCTGATCGAGACTTGGTGGTCCGAGCTCGGCAGGGCCGCCTGGCCAGGTTCACGTTGCTACGCGAGGACGGGTCTGGCTCACCCTATACGAGACCCGAGTGTGCCTTTGTGAATGTCCCACACGATCTATGGACCAAGGGGCCCGTGGAATCAAAGCGGTGGTATCAACTACTGACCCTGCCTGAGCTCGCCTTTCTAATCATTGCGTTGAGTAACTTGGACGACTTCTCTCTTCCGGTCGAACGTGGTCCCGATTACTACGGTGTCTCGGCCGATACCCTGCTGCGCGGATACACGGGTCTCCAGAATCATGACCTTCTGGTGGTTCGGAGCAACGCATTCACTGCCCCCCTGTCGCCTACCGGACTGTCATACGAGAACCGGTACACGTTGAAGCCGCCCTTCGGTCCGGTCGGCAAGGTCAGCAGGGCGAGGAGCCGTGCCCGATGAGCCGGAACGCGTACGTCGATGAGTCGATCCGCGGGCATGATTACATGCTTGGCGTTACTTTGATTCTGGCAAGCGATACCAAGGCTATTCGCAAGAGACTACGGGCCATGGTGTTGCGTGGTCAACGACGGATCCACTTCTCAAGCGAGAGCAACCACCGCCGTCGGGCACTCCTGACTGATATCGCTGCCCTCAGGACGAGTTCGATTGTCTACCTTGCTCGGCACCATGATCAACCGGCGGCTCGCGAGGCCATTCTCACGACGATGGTGCACGACCTACTGAAGGAGCCGACGGCGCGGCTCGTGCTCGAATCACGCGCAGGCCAGGATCAGCAAGACCGCTCGGTCATCTCGCGTGCTACCGGCTCGAGCAGCCGGACGCGTCTTTCCTACGGTCACGAAGTTGGTTACCACGAGCCGTTGCTGTGGGTGCCCGATGCAGTCGCCTGGGCATGGGGCCGAGGTGGTCGCTGGAGACAGACGGTAAGCGATCTTGGGCTGGTAACCGAAGTCAAGAACATCGAGGTTTCCTAGAAGCGCGCAAGTCCGGCCGCTCTCCGTCCGGAGAGGAGCCGGACCTACTTCCTCGGTCTACTGTCCTCGGCAGTCGCATTATCACCTAGCCGAATCGGGATTTCAACCCGTTTGCTGGCAGAGATGCTCATGTGACGACCTCATGACGGTGCTGTGGCCGGGGGCGGTGCGGACCCTTCGATCTCCCAGCTAGAAGGCCAGGCCTTCAGTCGGTGCACTCCGATACCCAGGCGCGTAGTTCGCTCCAGCGAGCCTTGCCAAGCCATTCGGCACCCTGTCCAGCCTCTGCCTATCGGCGGGTCTTGACCTGATCCGCCCGGTTCTGACGCGTGGCTCGTGCCGGTAGAAGTTTGGGTGTGGCTTGGAGACCGAATTTATTAGTAAAACAGCTTGACAAACTAACTCGGAGACGGTGAGAATACGGATCGAGTCGGCGAGATCCGACCAGCCGCATGGCTTGCCGTCTATGGATCACGAGGATGGGATGACGTCCGGCACTCGTATCCACCGGTGTGTACCGGGTTACCGGGACAGACGGTTCCTCGCGCGGCGTGATGCCCACCTCCGACACCCGGAGGCGCTCGAAACGTGATCGACGGCTCCGGCTCCTGGGCACTTCGCCTGCGCAACGGCCAGGCGGTCTTCGACGAGTTCATGGA
>JAPOQZ010000115.1 GCA_026710435.1 bacterium
GACACGTCAAGCGGTTGCCGAATTGAGTGACCGCTTCGGTGGTCTGGATGTGGCAGTTGCGTGCGCGGGCGTGCACCGGCAGGGACATGCGACCGAGATGCCCGTTGCGCTGTTCGAGGAAGTGATGGCCGTCAACGTCACGGGGAGCTTCCTCACGGCCGCTACCGCCGCGCGCGCCATGATCGATCAGGGAACGGGCGGCTCGATCATCCTGATCGGGTCCATGAATTCGGTGGTCGTGTCCATGCCGGGCCAGGTTGCGTACGCAGCCAGCAAGGGTGGCGTTCTTATGATGGGTAAATCACTTGCCGTAGACCTGGCAGAGCACGGTATCCGGGTCAACATCATCCTTCCGGGGATCACCGCTACACCGTTGAGCGAGCCGGTCCTCGCCGATGACACGAAACGAGCCACGGCGCTGGGGAACGTTCCGCTGGGCCGGCCGGCCCAGCCCGAGCAGGTTGCGGCGGCTATCGGATTTCTGGTGTCCCCCGGAGCGGCTATGGTCACCGGGGCTGCAGTACCGGTGGACGGTGGCCAGCTCGCCCTTACTTCGGGGCATCCCTGGGTCTTCTGACATGAGGATCCGTACGGCGAGAACGGCGCAGCCGATGATGCTCCACGATTCGCGGCGGTACAGCTCCGCCGCTGACACGGGCTGGACGCTTTCGACCCGTGGCATCGACCGGAATCAGCTCGCCGACTCCATCACCGGAGGGCGTTCGGCACTCCCCGACCTGCCTATGCGAGTCGAACGCCCGTTGATTAGCCCTGATTATTCATGTCCCCAGCACACCGATCCGCATCAGGTCACTTCAGCCTCGTCACTGCTAATCGGACACCCTTCACCTTGGCGGTGAAGCCACTCAGGAAGAAAGCGAGGCTTGCCAATGGTTATGACCCAAGGTCCGGCGACCGGACGCGCCATTGCCTTCTCCCCTTCAATCCCAGACCAAGAATGATCGGGGCTAGAGTGCCGTATGCAATTGCGCTTGCTTGGGCGATAGTTCGTAACCATCGGGCGGGCCTTGGGCGAATGCGCCGGGTGCCTCAGCGCGACACCGGTCTATTGCTCTCAGGAATCACCGGCAGGGCGCGCAGACGTCGAAACGGGGTGACCCGGGTCGGGACAGGAGAAGAAGAACGTGAGAAGACTGAGGCAGCTCTGGCTATTGCCGGCGGTTCTGGCGCTGGTTGCGACGGCGTGCGGAGGCGACGCCGAGGAGGCGACTACTACGGCCGCGCCGGCTACTACGGCCGCCCCGAGCAGTGATGACACGACCGCCACGACCGCAGCGGCATCCGATGACATGGCGTCCGATGACACCACGGCCACCACTGCCGCAGCGCCGGGACCGATAGAGCGTGATGAACTGGTCGTCGCGATCGGCCAGGATCTGCCAGTCCTGGACGGGCGGCTGCCCGGCGGATCGGCGGCGAGCTTCAGCGCCTTGCGGCACATTACGCAGCCGCTGGTTTTCTTCAAGGCCGACGGGTCCGAGATGGAGGGGATTCTGGCTGAGTCCTGGGAACGCACC
>JAPOQZ010000176.1 GCA_026710435.1 bacterium
GAGTCTGGCCATGATGATCGGGGTCCATCCGGTGAAGAAGTGGGCCGGGATATCCAGCTCGATGCATTTCTCGTAGATGGGATCCAGCCGCCGGTCGTTGGGCGAGAAATGAAGGTACGAACCGAGCAGTTTGAGGGCGCGGAAGTCCAACTCGTCGACGCATCGGTCCAGTTCCTCCAGGGCGGCGCCCATGTCCCGGATCGGATCGATGACCGCCACTCCTTTCAACCTGTCCGGAAAGAGAGCCACCTGCTCGGCCGTGTAGTCGTTGGGAACGAATACATCGTGTTCGGCGGGATGATCGGGGCTGAACGTCGTGCGTCGCATATCTCCACCCTGGACCAGCCCGACATCGACGCCTGACCGATCCAGAAGGTCGACTATCCACTGCCCGTCATAGTTGGCGAGAGCCCCACCCCCGTACGGTCGGTACATCTCCGTCAGCCACCATTCGGGTATCTGGCTCGGGACCACGCCTAGGTGCAGATGACAGTCGACGCTGACCAATCGAGGCCTCCCATCGTGGATAGTTCGATACGTCGGTTCGGCGGCCAGTGTACAGACCTACCCGGGCGGGACGGCCCGGCGCCTCAGGATGTAGGCCGGCGCCGGCTGGATCTCACGAGACGTTCTCGGGCATCCTCCATCGTCGGCGCCACACAGGAGGACTTGGAAGGATGAGGTTGTCGGGTTCGAGGGTTGTCATAACCGGTGCGGCGACCGGGATCGGTCACACGGTGGCCGAGAGGTTCGTCGAGGCCGGCGCCGGAGTGCACATATACGACATCGATGCCGGCGCCTTGGTCGCCGCCCGCGAGGAATTGCCCGGTATCTCCACTACCTTGGCCGATGTCGGATCGGAAGAAGACATCGACAGGTTGTTCGGCGAAGCGGTCGAGCGACTCGGAGGCCTGGACGTCCTGGTGAACAACGCCGGGCCGAGCGGCCCCACGGTCCCGGTCGACGAACTGACATACCGGGATTGGCGCGCATGCATCAGCGGGAACCTCGATGGCGCCTTCCTCAGCACGCGGGCGGCGGAGCCACACCTCAAGAAGGCCGGAAAGGGTGCCATCGTCAACATGTCCTCCGTTTCAGGACTCTTCGGTTCCCCTCTACGAAGCCCTTACGCGGCGGCCAAATGGGCATTGCTCGGCCTGACGAAGACCTGGGCCTCCGAACTCGGCCCGCACGGCATCCGGGTGAACGCGGTATGTCCGGGAGGCGTGGCCGGTCCGCGGCTCGACCGGGTTATGCAGGAGTTGGCCGACGAGCGTGGCGTTCCCTTTCAGGAGGTGTCCGACGAGTGGAAGACGCAAGCGTCCCTCCGGACGTTCATCAAGCCTGACGAGATCGCGGACCTGGTCCTGTACCTGTGTTGACGATCCCCACCAGATCAACCTCGCCTAGACCTACCAGCTTCTCGCACTAACGGGGGTTTGCGGCCTCGTATTCGTTTGGGTAGGGGCAGTATACCAGGTGGCACAACGCCACAGCTAGGCAAGTACTCCGCAAGTATATTCTTTACAAACTCCTCTTCGGTTTCGCCCTCAACTACGATGGCCAGGCGTATCAAGGACGACCGCCTAAGAGGTTCTGTTGCCACAGTTCCCCCGTCGTGAATTCATCAAGCCAATGCCTGTACTGCTCGGGGTTGAGTCGACGGAAAACCGTCGCGTCATCGCGAAGTTCCAGAACGACGATCTCGTCCAGTTCGAAGCAGTCTACCAGGAGAGGAGATTGTGTTGCTGCGATCACCTGCCGCTGCTCTGAGAGGGCTCGTATCATGTCGCCCACCAGCGTGATAGCAGCAGGATGGAGTCCAAGTTCGGGCTCGTCCAGCAGGATTACGTCGGGCATCAACTCATTCGGCAGATTCAAGAGGGTCACTAGGGCCATAAACCGGAGTGAGCCGTCAGAGGTCAAGTGAGCTCCAATGGACCTGTCGTTGTATTTGGCCTTCCATCTCAGCTGCACTCTTCCATAGCGTTCTTCTATATCGAAACTATCGAATACAAGTAGTATCCGACCGATATGTCGGCAGATGAGCTCGTATCTCTTGATCTCATATTGTTCCAAATAGTACAGAACCGCTGCAAGATTGCCCCCGTCCGAACGCAGCCGACGGTTGTCCTGCACGTCCCACACTCTCTTTATGCTCGCTCCGGCAGAGGTATCATGAAACTGGTATGCCGTACAGTTTCGTAGCAATTTGACGATAACAGACGCCGTCGTCTGGTTTATTCCTGAAATACCGGACTGAGCTGCTTCTACGATCTTGGCTTCACGATGCCCACCTTCTAGCGACGTCCAAGGTGCCTCTCCGTATAAATGGTCGCTAGTGCATCGAAACTTCTCCGAACTGAAATAGAATCGATCAGGCGACCCGTACGCAAGTACGAATTTGTAGTCGTTAACTCCGCTGCCGGTGCGCAATCGGAGTTCCGCCTCCATTCGGGGTGTGAGTCGGTTCCCTCGGTAGAGTTGGTCATCTGCACCGCCCTGCCGTTCTATGAATTCGCCCAACTGTCGTGACTTCAACATCCAACTGAGCATGTCGAAGAAGCGGATGAAGTTGGACTTGCCCGAGCCATTCGCGCCTATGAGTACTTGAGCATCCGGCAGGTCAAGAAGCTCCACATCCTTGAGCGACCGAAACCCGCGGATACGTACCGACTCTATTCTTGCGGGTCGGTCTGCTCGTTGCACAAACGACAGCCTAACCTCCGTTTGTTGGTCATCCGGCAAGCCGGGCCCGCCGGCCTGGCCCATCGGGCTGCTTCGGTGGCCGCTGGGCGGTGCTCTGTCGCGGGTCTTCTAGCTTCCCGAAATACCAGGTCGAGGGACGGATGCCCGTCCGACGGCCTAAAGGCGTCCGGCGCCGTGCTCGGGATACAGTTCCTGGTAGAGCTTCCCCCGCTGGTACGGGTAGGCCTCGAGGACGGTTTCGTCGATCTCGATCCCCAGCCCGGGCCCGGTGGGGACCGCCATGCGGCCGTTCTCGACGCGATCCATGCCGAAGATGGGGTCGGCAAGCAACTCGTCCCGTAGCGGCTGGTACGGATCGGGGTCGTACTCGAGCACCTCCGGCTCGATGGCGGCCCCGAGATGGAGACCCGCGGCGAATCCCACAGCAGTCAGGCCTCCGATGTGGGGGACCACGGCGAGATCGTGCGCCTTCGCCAGGGCTGCCACCTCCATGCAGGCGAGTATCCCCCCGCAAACCGTCGGGTCCGGCTGGAGGACGTCCGCGGCACGATGATGCACCACATTCGTGAACCCGGCCAGGGAGAAGACGCGCTCGCCGACCGCGATACGGACCGGCGATTCAGCGCGGAGCTCGGCGAGTGCCCCGATCATGTACTGGGGAAGGGGTTCCTCGTAGAAGCTCACGTTGTACGGTTCCATCCTCCGGGCCAGCCGGATCGCCTCGCGGAGCGTGTACGTCCAGTATCCGTCAGCCATCAGATGGCAATCATCACCGATGACACGCCTGGTACGGGCGATCAACTCGAGATCCCGATCCGGGTCGTTGCCCAGCCGCACCTTGATGGCTTTGATCCCGACCGCTAGGACGTCGTCGAAATACGTCTCGTGCCAGCCGAGGTCCGCATCGAACGAAGTCGTCCCCGTGGCGTACAGAGGCAAACTGTCGACACCGGCGCCGAGTACCGCCGCAAGAGACACATCGTGCTCCTTACCGAAGATGTCCCACAGGGCGATCTCGATGGCGCCAATGACCTGTGCAGAGACACCGTCCCATCCGAGGTAGCCGTCCAGCCATAGGTGCATCTCGGCGAGGCGGGCCCTGATCGCCAGCGGGTTCTTGCCGACCAACACGTCGGCGAGCACGTCATCGACGATCGTCTCCACGACAGTGGGATATGAATGCCCGTAGGACGAGCTTGCTTCACCCCATCCGACGTGCCCGGCGTCCGTGTCGATCTTGACCAGCGAGAAGCTGCGATGCATCTCCGGATCGGCCTTCATGTAGCCGGCCGAGAAGGCCGTGACCCGGGCGATCTTCATGCGGTCACAGCCGAGGAGCCGGGCCGGAGCGTCATTGCTATGTCCGGGCTTCGAACTTGCCCACGAGGGTGGGAGAGGGGACCTCCTCCGGCGCGTCCTCCAGGTACCCGGTGACGCTGATGATCGTGTCCCTGAACCAAATGTCGAAAGGGTGATCGGATGCGGTCATCTTGTCGAGGATGCCTTCTGGATCGACACCGTCGATGGCGACGATGGCCAGATCCATCCCGGGAAGGCGCTGCTCCCACACCACCTCGCGCGACACGCCCATCCGCCCGTGATGGTCGGCCCACTCCTCGTATCGGGGTCCGGTGACCTCCCGCATCATCTGGCGCCAAGCCTCCCGTTTCCCGGGAAGTATCGGTGCCACGATCAAGAACTCGGTCGTCTCCGCCAACGAGATCTCCTATCGTCCGGCAGAGTCGAAAGTCTATCAATCCGCCGGGTCATCCAACCGCGGGTGCCGATCTAAACTTGGCGGGTGCTGCTGTTGGCAGCTTGCCGCCCGACCGGAAGGTACCGGTGTGAAGGCATTCGAGTTCGATCCAGGCAGAATCCATCTGTTGAGCCTGAGCCGGGGGGATGACCTGGTGGACGCGTTGACGAGATTCGCCCGATCCAATGACGTTCTGGCTGCGACGATCACGTTTACTCGGCTCGGTCAGCCGCGCCGACCTGTCCTGGTACGACCCGGACACCGGCGACTACCGCACCATGGTTCGGGAAGAGCAACTCGAGGTTGTGGGCGGAACGGGCAACATCTCCCTGTACGAAGGGCAACCGCTGGTACACATACACGCCGTGTTCGCCGATTCGACCGGCAAGACCATCGGCGGCCACATCAACCAGGGAACCACGGTGTTCGCGATGGAAGCCACGGTCCAGCAGTTGGTGGGCGATCCGCCGGAGTTCTGGGGAACCCTATGAACCGCTACCGGTCTCCGAGCGCATTGCGCTGCCCGGCCATGTCGGCGGGATGTCACCGCAACCAACAGACCGCTAGTCTCCGATCCCTAGGGACCCCGCAAGGAGGAGCCATTGACTGACCGCAGCCTGGCCGCCGGTTACATGGGTGGAACGATCGCGGGAGGCTCACCGGTCATCTCGCTGCGGGATGTGAGCAAGGAGTTCAAGCTGGGGAGGGGCGAGTCGTTGCTGGCGGTCTCCGACGTCAGCTTCGATGTCGCGGCCGGGGAGTTCGTGGCGCTCATCGGTCCTTCCGGTTGCGGTAAGTCGACCTTGCTGCGGCTGGTCGGGTCGCTGGAGGTGCCTTCCCGCGGAACGGTGGTCGTGAACGGGCGGCAGCCGGCCGAGTTAGCGGCCGCGCATCGCCTGGGAGTGGCGTTTCAAGATCACGCGTTGCTTCCCTGGCTCAGTTCATGGGACAACATCGCGCTGCCGTTCCACGTAGCCGGGCTGAAACCGGACAAGGAGCGTGTCGCCGATCTCATCTCGCTCGTCGGTATGGCGGGGGTCGAGAAGGCAAGGCCGAAACAGCTCTCAGGCGGGATGCGCCAGCGTGTCGCCATCGCCCGCGCTCTCGCCCTGAACCCGGAAGTGCTGCTCCTCGACGAGCCGTTCGGAGCTCTCGATGCAGTGACGAGGCGGCAGATGAACATGGAGCTGCAGCGGATCTGGTCTGCTCACCAGCACACCACGATTCTCGTTACCCATGCGGTGGACGAAGCTCTGTTCCTCGCCGACCGTGTCATCGTTCTGACCGAGCGCCCGGGGCAGGTGAAGTTGGTGCAGGAAGTGAATTTCGAGCGACCGCGAACAAGAGAGCTGGCGACCACACCGGAGTTCCACGCCATAGCCGACGAGCTCACCATGGCCTTGGACTCGGCAGGGACCTGAGAGCCTACCTACTGCGGATCACCCTCCTAGGAGGGTACTGAGCAATCCACCAGCGGCCTGCCAACCGCCGGCATAATCCCTGGTCGGCGGGCGGCAGGCCCCAGCAATCGTCAATGTTCAGCACCCTCCTAGAGAGCTTCGTGGCAGCTTCGGTCGCCAACGCGCGTGCTTCTGTCGCTACCGAACCGGAATGCCGCCGTTTCGATATCTTCCGCGACGAAGCAGACCCGCACAGAGTCGGATTCAACGAGATCTACGATGACGACGATGCCGTCGGCGCCCATGGCGACTCGGCGCACTTCGCCACCTGGTTGTCGGCCACCGATGGGATGCTGGATCAACTGGTATGGGCCACGTGCCGCAACCTCCACAGCACCAGCATGACACCCCGTGATGCAACCGGGAGGGGATCCGACGGTCCCTTAGCCACCGGGGACATCAGGGTCTACCTGGCGCGCATCTCCTTGCCGCCGGACGATGCGGACAGCTTCATCGTGTCGGTTAGGGAGCAGGCTCGCGCCGCAGCCGTCGAGGAGGAGGGCCTTCTCCGGTTCGGCATCAACCAGAACGTCGATCTCCCCACCGAGATCTGGCTCTACAAGGTCCACACCGGTCACGCTGTTGCGCGCTGCGACGCGACAGCGCCCCATACGCTTGCCCACCTCGATCGATTCAGCGAGGTCTACTCGACCTGTTCACCAAGCCCCATCTCGGGACCGAACCTCTGCCCTCCCGACGCCGGCTGGTGGCCGTAACCGGTCCTGTCCCTTCACCGCTGGAGAAGCCCACTAACCTCAACGGCGACTCGACGATCGGCAAGCTATCCATGTCGCAAACCTGTTAGGAGAGTCCGATTAACCCCCAATCCGTAACCTGCGACCTGCTCATCACGGGCGGGGCGCTGGTGACCGTCGATGACCGCCGGCGGGTGATCGATCCGGGAGCGGTCGCGATCACCGGGGACCGGATCGTCGGGGTTGGAACCCCGCACGACCTGGGCCGCTACCGGGCGGATCGGACAATCGACGCCACGGGCAGCGCGGTCCTGCCCGGGTTCGTGGACACCCACCAGCACCTGTTCCAGTACCTGATGCGGGGTCTCGGTGAAGGCCTGGAATTGTGGCCATGGTTGTCGGACTTCATGTGGCCGGTGACGACCTCCATCTCCACGGCAGAGGCCCGGATCGGCGCCCAACTCGGCGCTGTGGAAGCTGCCCGCTCCGGCGTCACCACGATCCTGGACAACCACTACGCGCCCACCGACTTCGAGTCCACCCTCGCAGTTGCAGATGCCATCGCCGAGGTGGGGCTGCGCGGAGCGGTCGCCAGGGGCCTGACGGGGGAACTGACCGAGATGGCAGCCAAGCACGGCTTGGCGGGTGAGTTGTTTCGTTACTCCAACCGGGAAGAAATCGACATCACCCGGGCCTGCATCGAGGCTCGGCCACCCGGCCGCCGGGTTGGCGTGTGGCCGGCCCCGCTAAACATCATCTACGTCGACCAGCAACTCGTCGTGGATGCAGTGGGCCTGGCTCGCGAGGTCGGTACCGGCTGGCACTCGCACTGCTCGGAAGCCGCCAACGATCCGGTCTTCTACCTGGAGGAATACGATCGCAGGCCGGTCGAGTGGCTGGCGGAAAATGGCTTGCTGGATCAGCGAGCGACCTTAGCCCACGGGATATTCCTGGATGACCGCGAGGTCGAACTGGTCGGGGATTCGGGGACCGGCATCGCCTACTGCCCCATCTCTCATCAATACATCGCCTTAGGGGTAATGCGTCTCCGCGACCTGCGCCGCGCCGGCGCCACCGTCGGCCTCGGTCTTGACGGGGGAAGCGGGCACCGGCTCGATATGTTTGCCTGCATGAAGCAGGCGGTTCTCCTGCAGCGGGTCCACACACAGAACCCCACGGAGTCCAACGGTGAGGAAGCGATAGAGCTGGCCACGAGGGTGGGCGCCGAGTACATGGGGATCGAAGCCGGCGTGATCGCCCCCGGAAGGCTTGCGGACCTGGTGATCGTGGACCAGTCCGCTCCCCACCATGCGCCGCTCCATCGTACGGTGGCTTCGGTTGTCTACTCGACCAGTCCCTCCGATGTGACCCACACGATCGTGGGGGGCGAGGTCATCTTCGAGGACGGCCGCTGCACGATGGTGGACGAAGCGGCTGTGATGGAGGAGGCGAACGGACGAGCCGCAGATCTGGTAGCCAGGGCCGGGCTCACTCCCCTCCTCGAGCCGTGGCGCACACCCCCGGTGCCTTCGGGCAAGGAGTGAGATCTCGGCTGGGTGATGTCCACCGGTTGCGTTGGTGTGTGCGGGCCGCGCGCCAACTCTGCTTATCTTATGACCACGGTA
Source organism: bacterium (assembly GCA_026710435.1). Lineage (GTDB taxonomy): Bacteria > Actinomycetota > Acidimicrobiia > Spongiisociales > Spongiisociaceae > JAPPFW01. The sequence continues at coordinate 8,246 of JAPOQZ010000176.1, forward strand.
CAATAGTTCTATGTCTACTAAGACAAGATACTACAAGGTTACCGGGCGGGACTTCCTGATTGAGGCCCGGACCTACCTGGCCGAGGACGACCTGCTGCAAGCCTCCGAGAAAGGCTGGGGCGCTGCCGCCCAGATGACAAAGAGCATCGCCGAAGCCAGGGGATGGCCCCACAATGGGCATCACGAACTATGGCGTGTGGCCAACCGCCTCGTGGACGAGACCGGAGACCGGGACATTCGGACTGCCTTCACGGCTGCCGGCGCCCTGCATACCAACTTCTACGAAGGCTGGCTGCCTCGTGAACATGTCGAGGACTGCCTTACCCAGGTCGAGGACTTGATCTCGAGCCTGGAAACCCTCACCGCCTAGTGTCCCGGGTCTTTAGTGCGGTTGTGTTTGGAAGACGTGCGGTCATGCGACGGGTTGGTTGTGTCACAGGCCTGTTGCATGCTTGTAGATAACCGCAAAGCGCCAACGGTCCGCTTTCGGTACCGACCGGACCGTGATTTGGTTCATGTTGTCCACCCA
>JAPOQZ010000008.1 GCA_026710435.1 bacterium
CCGCCACAGCCCCCACACGCCGGTCTCGGCGCCCGACAGCGGATGTGCACCCCCAGCGGCGCGCCCGCCTCGTCGTCGACGCCGAGCACCTCCACATCGCCCAGTCCCACCAACAGCTCGCACACGCGCGTAGGGTTCGTCTCCACAGGGATCCTCCAGTGACTCGGTTGCATGTCAGCGCCGATTCTGGGGGATCCCTCGCGTTCAGCCGCGGACCCCCACCCTGCTCACTCCGACCTCAAACGCGAAGCGCCGCGAATGCCGAGCACCCTGATAGGGCTCCTTGTTGCTGTCTGCGCACTGATTCCGGGCTACTGCTACTACGCGATCCGGCGACGGACCGTCCTTACGCGCCTGGTGTCTACGGTGATCGAGGGAGCGAACCTGCTGGTCGTGGCCGTGGTGACGAACACCGTGACGATGGCACTGTACGGAGTTCTCCAGTGGGTGCCGTGGTTCGGAGACCACTCACCGAGCATCGTGGAGATCCTGCGCGACCCAAGGGGATACGTCCTTGCGAGCAACGCGAGACTTGCGTACGTGGGAGCCTGGGCGATGGGCGCACTGGCTGTCTCGTCCATGTTCGCGGTGGCCTTCGCGCGTCGTCTTTGGCCGATTGAGCGTCTAGCGGCTCGGTTTGTTCCAGGGTTGTCAGACGAGTCAGTCTGGCATCGCTACTTCGAGCGACAGAGGCCGAAAGACATCGCCACCTACCCATACCTTGAATGCCACTTGATAGATGGTAGCTATGTTGCAGGTCCTCTAGTGTGGTACAACACCGATATAGAGGATCATCCTGACCGTGAACTGGTGATTGGGCAGCCCCTCACGATTCTAGGTTCAGACGGCGAACCACTTACGCCTTCTCCCAGTAGTCAGGCAATACTCCCGGCGCGCGAGATTCGTCGCATTCTCGTGACCCATGTTGAACTCGGAACCGACACCGAGCAGGACGCAACGCGCCCGGGCCAATAGCCTCCAGTCTCAAGACTGCGACCTCACAACGCATCCCTCGGCGACCGAACCCGCCTGTCGCTGTGGCGCGAAACACGTCGCCGTCGCCGGCGCCGGCCTCGACTGGCCTCTCTCGCGCCATTCTTCTGGCGGTTGTCTGGTTGCTCTGCCCCGGCCCCCGGTTCCGAGAACATTCGCGGCGGGCGGGGTTGATGACAGGCAGATGCGCCATGTTCTGTGCGGGAGGCTGGGCGCGATCACTGGTGGGCCGATGCGCCGAGGGTCAGCGCCAGCCTGCGCCGGCGGCGCGGGGGTTCTTGGACTGGCGTCCGTGTCGTACCCGCTTCATACTGTCGCGACCATGCGCCTACCGGCAGATGACCCTTTGCTGCGGCTCAGAGCCGCCGTCAAGCGTAAGCTGCAGGACAAGCCGGTTCCCCCCAAGGCGCAGAAGCCGACCAAGCCAAGGGGGGTGTTCCGACGGTCCCGGTTCTGCAAGGTCGGCTGCACCAAGTATGAGCATGCTTGCTGGAAGTGCCGCAGCTACAAGCGGTGGCGGCAGCACCACGGGCTCGTGGACTGAAACCCCGCTGGGCAAAGGTCACTGCGCTTTCCATTCGGCGTAGCCAGGGAGGACTAGTTCGGCCAGGTGGGTGAGGGCCCATTCGAGGAGGGCCGCAGTCCAATCTGTCCATACCAACAGCAGCGCCGCCACGAACGCGGGCGCAAGCACCAGCGTTCCCATCCACACAACCGCTGCGAGTCCGCCGGTTCTCGTCTTGTTCGTCCTTTCGGGTCGCCTTGCTGGTACCACCATCCAATCGCGGGTGTACGACAGCAGAATCGAGCCGAAGTGCAGGTGGCCAGGATTCCCGCCAAGAAGAACCTCCACTTCACGGCGGCGCGAAACCACGTCCCGGTGCCGGCGGCATTCGATTCGCGCCACTCCTCCCGGTTTCGCGCCACGAAGAACATCGGCGACGGTCTCACTCCCCGCCCCGCACTGTTGATGCCGGAAGCGCCAGCGGCCACTGGTGCGAGGGCTGCCGGTCTGGTGGGTCTGTGCCGGCGATGCTTCGTTCCGGCTGACCGGCACGGGTGATTCGTTGGTGTTCTTTGACGGTGAGCGGGCTGCCTCCGTGGAGTGCCGAGGGTCCCACCGCTACGGTGCGCTCCTAGTCGGCTGTCGTCTGGTTCGCGCGGCTACTGGCACCCCCGAGGCTGATTGTGGAGATGGGCGGTCACCGCTGTCGGACACCGGCGGGACTACCACCATCCGGGGGAAGCACACCTTCGCACGGGGAGTAGCCTGACTTAAGGATCGTCAAACCCCGTGACAGACCGCAACCCTCAACATCTCACACAGAAGGAGCAACTCTATGGAGATGACCGACCAAGAAATCGGGCATGTCCAGTTCGAGCTGTACCGGTTCTTCAAGGACGAGGGCGAGGCGCTCCCAACTGACCCTCTCAACTCCTACATGGCTTGGCGGGACTTGTCGCCGGACGCCAAAGAGTACTTGCTGCTGCTGGCAACGCTTCATTCGGCGGATCATCACATCTGGTTCTGCGGACCGGATGGGCCCGCGAGCTGCGCTTTCTGTGGAACGCCCATGCCGCTGCAATGATTATCCGGTTTGGGGCGGTTCCGATCCCGCGCCCGTTCCGACGCACCTGAACATTTCCCGTAGCGGGGTAGCTGATCCTGCGAGGCCGGGCCAAGTTATGCGGCCCAAGGATCTCGCCTGTCTACCCGGTCACCGGTACGGCCACCGGTGCGGTATAGGCGCTGCTCACGGCAGTCGTGGGGTCAGCGTGGCTGCTTGCTGTCGTTCTGCCCGTCAGCGCTGCCGCCTTGTGCGCTGTCGCGGCGAGCCTCACCCGTCGCCAGCTGCACCCCATCAGGCTTGGAGCGGCCCGTCGAAGATGGTGAAGACGATTAGCCCGATGTCTGCTCTGACCGCTGTTGGCCTGGAGACACGGTAACCGTCATCGGTCCGCCCAGTCGTAGATCTCCACGGCCGGTTCGTTCCACGCATCCGGTGTAGCCCACGACTTGTCGATCATGCATCTTGTCACCCACGGCGTGGACCCACCATCACGCTTGCAACGGTCTTGGAACGCGTTGCGGGTTTCGTCTGACCGCATCCGGTACAGCTCCTCGGTGATGCGACAGACGCGCATGCTGGTGAGCGGCACGATCTCAGTCGCCCCGCCATCTGTGATGCACTTGTCGAGATAGGTCATCGGTGCGGGGGGCGGTGCGGGCCGACCAGCGCAGGCCGCCAACAGCACCGCCACAACGATCAGTCGTCGCGCAGGAACTGCCACTCGTCGCGGGTCGCTCGGTGGAGTGGTGAGGATCGCCCGCGCGACGTTCTCGGGCTCATCCGGGATCGGCTCGGGCAGCTTCCGCCGCCACCTGCGCGTTTCGCTCCAGCCGCCATTTGTCGCACCCTAGTTCGTGCTACCGGCAGTGAACAACGACGTTTAGCCCCAATACCGTTTAGTTAAGGCTGAATGGTGTGGTTTGGTGGGTGCCTCGCTCTGGGTGGCGCAAGCCCGAGTCGGACCGGCGGTTGTCGGATCTGGTGTCGGTGGGCGTGTTGTGTCGCACGTTCCCTCCGGAACTGGTCGATGAGGTGATCGCTGGGTGTGGCCGCACCGAGCAGCGGCATCGGTCGCTGCCGGCGCGGGTGATGGCTTACTTCGCGGTGGGTATGGCGCTGCACGCCGAGGGGTCCTATGAGGATGTGCTGGGGTTGATGACCGACGCTCTGGCGTGGGCGGGCGGCGCCGAGCCGGTTGCGTTGCCGTCGAAGTCGGCGATCTTCCAGGCACGGGAGCGTCTGGGTGCTGAGCCGATGCGGGCGCTGTTCG
>JAPOQZ010000007.1 GCA_026710435.1 bacterium
ACGAACTTCCGACTCGGGACACTAGGAGGGTACCGAGCAATCCACCAGCGGCCTGCCAGTCGCCGGCATTATTCCTGGGCCGGCGGGCGGCAGGCTCCAGCAATCGTCATTGGTCAGCACCCTCCTAGGCGAGCAGAGTGCAGGATATAGGCTTCTGACCAGGGACTACGGCCATTTCCACAATCCCGTCTCGGCCGGGCGGGACCTTCACCCGTCGGGTGAAGCCACGCCCAGTCACGATCATGTGGTTGATGTGCCCTGTTGCCGTGGGTGTGTCTGGAAGCATGAAGAATCAAGGCTAGAGACCTATGGCGCAGCCATCGCCTCTGGGATCCGAGCCGCCCCAGAGGACGCCTGTGTCGGGGTCGCGCACGATGATCTGCCCCTGGCCCACCACGCCGGTTCGCAATGCGGCCGAGGCGGGACGCACGGGATGCCCGAGTTCGGCCAGGGCGCTGATCGTGCCGACGGGTATGGCGTCCTCCACCCAGATCTCGCCGTTGGGCGGATCGTCGTAGATCGAGAAGCGGGGCTCGTCGATGGCGCCTTGCGGATCCATGCCCCGGTCCACCAGGTTGATCACCGCCTGGGCATGTCCCTGTGGCTGGTTCCAAGCGCCCATCACGCCGAAGGGTCCCATCAGCGCCCCGTCGGGTCGGGTCAGCATGGCCGGGATGATGGTGTGGTACGGACGCTTACCGCCCTCGAGGGCATTGGGATGGCCAGGGTCGAGGACGAATCCGGCACCCCGGTTCTGCAGGCTGAATCCGCAGTCGCGGGGGACGATGCCGCTGCCGAAACCGTGGTAGTTGCTGTTGATGAACGAGCACGCGTTCCCCTCACCGTCGACGGCGCACAGGTAGACGGTGTCGGAGCCACCCGGAATGCGTCCTGCGGTGGCGATCTCGATGGCGGCATCCGGGGAGATGAGCCGGCGACGCTCCGCCGCGTACCGCTTGCTGAGCATGGCGGTGACCGGTACCGGGGAGCGGGCGGGATCCGCTATGTAGGCGCGGGCATCGGCGAAGGCCAGCCGGACCGCTTCGATGGTCAGGTGCAGCACCTCGGCCGACCTCGGTCGGGTGGAGCCGATGTCGAATCCCTCCAGGATGTTCAGAGCCATGAGCGCGGTCATGCCCTGGCCGTTGGGAGGGCATTCGTACACCGTGTGACCCCGGTAGGTCGTGGAGATCGGATCCTCGAAGGTCGACCGGTGAGCCTGGAGATCGTCGGCTGTCATGCACCCACCGTTCATCTGCACGGCCTCGACGATGGCCCGCGCCGGCCACCCCTTGTAGAAGGCGTCGGGACCCCCTTCGGCCACGGTTCGCATCACCCGGGCGATGGGCGGGTTGCGCCACACCTCCCCGGCCCTGGGAGCACGGCCGTCCGCCAGCAGATCGCTGCCGGCAGGCTCTCTCATCCTCAACAGGTCCTCCTGGCGCTGCCAGCCCCGACTGATGATGGGTGTCACGGGAAAGCCGTCCTCGGCCAGCGCGATGGCCGGCGCCAGCACTTCGGCCACCGGCATCCTTCCGAAACGCTCCACGGTGTCGGCCCAGCCGGCGACCGTGCCGGGCACCGTCACCGCGTGCGGTCCCTGCGGGTCGAAGCCCGCCTGTCCCCCCGCCATCTCCAGGGTCAGACTCAGGGGGCTGCGCCCGCTCCCGTTGACAGCCTCGACCACTCCCCGGGAGGCGCTGTAGAAGAGACAGAAGCAATCACCGCCGATGCCGGTGGAACCCGGCTCGACCACCGCTAGAGCCGCGGCAGTCGCGACCGCGGCGTCGGCCGCATTGCCGCCCGATTGCAGCACCGCTATCCCGGCCATCGTGGCCAGCGGCTGGCTGGAGGCCACAACACCTCTGGTAGAGAGGACCGGTGAGCGCCGGGATTCCCAGCGGATCGGATGGTCGTACACGCCCCCAGGCTACACAGTCCCGGCAGGAGGAGTCCGGAGCATCGGGACGGCTGCCCGGAGTCGCATACCGAGGACGAGAATCGATCAACCCTGACTCTTCGTCCCTCCCCACCCACCCATCCATGAAGGGCCAATCAAGGCGGTCCTGGCAGCTTCTCTCGCATGCACCCGACGGGTGAAGGTCGCGCTCGAGTCGACGGGCTTGTCGAGTCCGGCACTCATTCCAGGCCAGGAGTCGGCCAACGGATGGCATTCGCCGGGACAAGCCCCACGCATGAGGAATCTGAGTTGTCGCCTCAGGCAGCTCCGTGCCGCTCAGCGGCCTCCGCCTCGATGCGCGGCGGCATGGGGTTCGGCTTGGTGTCGTAGAGGTCGGCTTCGCCCGGCCGGTCTCCTGCCGGCACCGCCAGGCCGGCCACCGTCTCGAGGGTCATCAGATCGGCCGCCATGTTGTGGAAACGGTTCAACGGTTCTTCGAAGCGTGGAGCCATGGGACCCGGCGGTGCGCCGCCCCGGCTGATGCCTCTCTGAACCCGTTCGCATATGTCGATGTCCTCGTCGTTCACTTCGATCCAGAAACGCCGGGTGGTCTCGAAGGCTTCGGCAAACCGCTGCCGCCCCGGCTCGTCATCGGCCGGTGGCGCCGTGCCCGGCGGGAACAGGAAGGTGCAGTGCTCGAGGGTGCGGCCCGTGTCCAGCGGCTCGAGCAGGACGATGAACATGTGGTTCGGCAGCACGGCGAGCAGGACGTTGGGGAATACCGCGACGAACCTACCGCTGGCAGCATCCGAGGCGTCCAGACCACCGACGGCAGGCAACACCGCCCAATCGTCGTGCTTATCGGAGGAGACCGGGGTCGTGGTCTGCCCGCAATACATCCCCGGACCCTGGTAGCGGTAGTGGTCCCGGACCCGTGACACCTTCGCCAGCTTCGGATGCACCCACGGCAGGTGGTAGTACTCGGCGAAGTTCTCGACGAGGAGCTTCCAGTTGGCTCCGACGTCGAACGTGCACACCGCCCCGTCAAGATCGGCGGGCTCCCACTCGTCCAAGCGGTAGCCGGACAGGCGCTCCGGCAGATCACCGAGCCATACGTCCAGCGGCGGTGTCTCCGCATCGAAGCAGACGAAGACGATAGGACCCCACGTGTCCACGCGCACAGGGACAAGACGCCAGTCGGCAGGATCGAAATCCGATGGCGGAGAAGCCTCGAACAGCGGCGCCGCGAGCAGCCGACCATCGGTCGAGTAGCTCCAGCGATGGTATGGACACTGGATCCTGCCGGCTATGTCGCAGTCCTCTTTGGCTAGTTCGGTCCCGCGGTGGCGGCAGGTGTTCATGAATCCCCGTAACCGCTCTCCGGACCGGGTCAAGAGCACGGACTTCCCGGCAACCGACCGCACCAGGAGCCGGCCCGGCCGCGACAGTTCGGCGGCCAGCGCCACACCGGTCCACGCGCGGCCGAAGAGGCGGCTCTGCTCGTCGGCGAAGAAAGCTCCGTCCGCGTACACGGTGGGAGGAAGACCGAGAGCGGACCACACCCGGGGTCGAATGTCGGCCCAGAATCCCGGGCTGCGCCATGGCGCCGCATATGCAGGTGACATCGCCATCCTGCGATGCTAGACGGTCAGCTCCAAGGGTGTCGGGGTGAAACCCCGGTTCGGGGGTTGATGAGGGTATCCAGAATCCTGGGCGAAGAACTCCCCCGATCCTGGAGGATCTGGAGTGAACCCGGCCCAGACACCCTTGCGGATTCATCGACGTGACCATCGATGACCTGGCGGTAGGCAAACGGTGGTGGAGACCGGAGTGGGCCCCGGTCCGGATCGTCCCGAACCTCCAGTCCCCGACTCGCCCTACCGGTTGGTGGAGTATCGACCGGGTGAAGTCATCGACCTGCTGCGGCTTCATCCGGTAAGGGTCGAGCGGGAAGGGGCGGCGGATTCCAACTCCATTCCAGAAGATCGTGGAGTTGTTGAGCGTAGTCCAGCAGGGCATGATCGGCGTTGGGCGCGCCGATGAGTTGGACGCCCACCGGCAGCCCACCGGCATGGGTCACAGGTACCGCCACACGGCAGTGGCCCGAAAGGTCTGAGAGAAAGGGGTAAAGAATGGCAACCGTACTCGTCCTGTTCAACGTTGCCGCGGGCGCCGATTCCGGAGAGTATGAAGAATGGGCCCGGGAAGTTGATGTCCCACCGTGGAAGGCCTCCAGTCGGTGGACCGGATGCGGGTGTTCAAAGTTGGATCGGTTCTCGGCTCGGATCAGGTTCCTCCTTTCCGGTACTTCGGAGTGATTGAAGTGAACGATCCGGAGAAACTGGGTGAAGAGGTGGCAAGCGACGTAATGGCGCCCGCCGCCACCAGATTCCAGGGGGAATACGCTCCTTCGCCCGTCTTCCTGATAGCGGACGAACTATGACGAACCCGGAGCGTCACGCCGGGAAGGTAGCGGCCGTCACGGGTGGCGCATCCGGGATCGGTCGAGGCTGCGTCGAGCGGCTGGCGGGCGAGGGTGCGTCCGTGCTGGTGCTCGACGTGGCAGACGCCACCGGGGTGGTGGAAGCGTGCCGGGAACTACCGGGAAGGGTGCAGGCGGTGCCCTGCGACGTCACCGACGAGGATCAGGTGGGCCGGGGAGTGGCGAAGGCCGTCGAGTTGTTCGGCGGCTTGGACATCATGGTCAACAACGCCGGCACCATCTTCGTGGCGCCCATCGTCGACTCCGAAGCCGCCGAGTGGAGGCGGCTGATGGATGTGAACGTGATCGGGGTGTATCTGGGCATGCGCGCCGCCGCCCGCCAGATGATCGCCTCCGGTCGGGGCGGGGTCATCATCAACGCTTCGTCGGGTGCCGGACGCCACGGGGTGCCTAACTTCGCGCACTACTGCGCGTCCAAGGCGGCGGTCATAATGATGACGCAGTCGGCGGCGGTTGAACTGGGCCCACACTGCATCCGGGTGAACTCCTACACACCCGGGCACATCATGACCCCGTTCTGGGAGGAGATCGCCGGGGGATACGCCCGGGTGGCCGGTATGACTCCCGATCAGGCGATCGAGGCCTTCGGCAGCACCATTCCCTGGGGTCGTTTCGGGACTCCCGCCGACGTCGCGGCCACGGTCAGTTTTCTGGCCACCGAAGACGCCGAGTACATCAGCGGCCAGGCGATCGGGATCAACGGGGCGGAACTCCCCTGGTAAGGAGAGCCGGTATGTATGGACTTGAGGGAAGGGTCGCGATCGTCACGGGCGCGGGCCGCCACGGTGGTCTCGGGGAAGGCATTGCCAGGCGCCTGGGCCAGGAGGGCTGTCTCGTAGTGCTTGCCGACCTGGGCCGGATCCAGGGGGATCTCTTCCCCGAGCACGGGGTGGCCACCACCGAGGAGATGCAGGAGGTGGCTTCGGAGATGCGACGGGCCACCGGGACGGAGGTGGAGACAGTTGCCTGCGATGTCCGCTCCGAGCCGGCGGTTGAAGCCATGGTCGGCAAGACCGTTGAGCAGTTCGGCCAAGTCGACATCCTCGTCAACAACGCTGGCGTTGGGTACCTGATGAAACAGGTGGTGGAGATGCCCGTCGAGGAATGGGAAGCCGTTCTGGACGTGAACCTCAAGGGTATGTTCCTGTGCACAAAGCACGTCGCTGCCGCCATGATCGACAGGGGGAGCGGAGGGAGGATCGTGAATATCGCCTCCCAGGCCGCCAAGACGGGGTTCCCGTTCGCTTCGGCCTACACAGCCTCCAAGCACGGAGTGGTGGGCTTCACCCGGTCGGCAGCGATCGAACTGGGCGCGCACGGCATCACCGTCAACGCTGTCTGTCCCAACCACGTCACCACCGGCCTCGGGTCCTGGCAGAACGCCCACTTCTCCAAGATCTTGGGGTTGTCGCTCGACGAGTACCTCGCTTCGATGCGGTCTCGCATTCCCCTGGGCAGGGTGGGCACACCCGGGGACATTGCCTCGGCCTGTGCCTGGCCGGCCTCCGACCAGGCCGCTTACATCACGGGCGAGGCCCTGAACGTCTCAGGCGGGGAGGAGTACCACTAATCGGGCAGCTGCGGCGCCAAGGCTGCAAGATGTTCGGCGATCCGGTCACTGGTGGCGGAGGCCCTGTTCAGCCAATCCGGCTGCCGCTGCCCGCCCGTCGCCCAACAGCGTCGTCTTTGGAACTCTCCATAACGGTCGTCAACCAAGCGCATGGGATTCTGCCGCCTATCGACTCCGGTCACTGGTGCGGTTAGCGCCGGGAGGCTGCAAGTCACACTGTCACCTCGTCAAGGATCTGGCGTAGCCCGTCGCCCCGTCAGTTACTAACACGCGGCAACAACCGCCTCCGGCCACGCAATAACGCAGGACAATTGGCGGAGAGGGAGACCGCCGTTTGTTGGTCTCACATCGTTTCTCAACATCCCACTGCCATTCTGAACACCCAGCTAAGACGGTGTTTCTTGATTCGTGCCGTCCCAGACGGTACCGTCTAATCCCACCGATAAAGTGATAACCACAGGTGATAACCAAAACAGGGAAGGAACGGCAGGTGAAACGTCCACGGATCCTATCAGCAGCGTTCGTGCGTACCGTCACCCAACCCGGACGCTACGGCGACGGACGCGGCGGCTACGGTCTCAGCCTCCTGGTGAAACCAACCGCGAACGGGCGTCTATCCAAAACGTGGAGCCAACGGGTCCGCTTCCACGGACGGGTCACCAACATCGGTCTAGGCGCCTACCCCATCGTCACCCTGGCCGAAGCCCGAAAAAAAGCCGTCGCGAACCGGCGGA
>JAPOQZ010000094.1 GCA_026710435.1 bacterium
ATGGCCGAGAGGCGGGCGCATCCTTGGACTCTGCGGCTCTGGCTGGTCTCGATCTCGAAGCGGATGCCGGACCAGATGTGGAGTGCTAACACTATCCGGCCCGACGCCTTAGCGATCAACGGATCGTCGGCATCGTCGGGAACCTACACGGGCCGGTAAACGGACGGTAGCCACAACATCGAAGGTTACCGGACACGTCACCGCTCAGCAGGGACCGCGTCTTTCTGTAGATCAGACAACAGCGCGCTACGAGCGGTCGCTGTCGCACTGTGCCGAACGTTGTGCTCTCGGTGCCGAGCAGCGATGATCCGAGCGGTCTCGGTCGTTCTGGGGGTGTCTCCTGGGCCCTGGGTGTCTCGGGAGGTTGGCGATGCGATCTCTCTTGGCTTCCGAGCGCGCTGAGAGCGGCCTGTGTGATCGCATCTGGATCGGCTCCGGGGACACATCCGCGATTCCGCCCCTGCGGCACCTACAGCCACCTCGGCAACTGTGTTGATCCACATTCGGCCGACTCTGTACGGAGCCACCGAATACCACAGGGCCGGCGAGGCCAACGCCCGCTGCCCACCACAGGGCAACAAGTATGCAGTCCCCTCTCTTGTGGCCCGACAAACCACGACGTGGTCTCGCAGACAAACGAACCACCACGATGCACACGCCGCCTGAGACGGTTTCCCCCGTCCGCTGGATCAACACCCGCAACGACTTCTGGTCGCCACCCTCCGGCCCCGCAGCGAGCACGGCGATCGCTGCGGAGGCGGCGCTGAAATGACCGATCCGGGTCCCACCGCACGCGACCAACCACACGAAGGAAAGAACGGCTATACCCAACGGCCTACCCGAGATCACCGATACCCACTCGGACGATCCTGGTCGCCAGAACCCGACGTTGACACCGAACGTCGCTCTCCTGATCGAAACCGGGCCTGGATGCCGACCGCGTCCAGCCAACTAGCAGCCCACCAGCCACCTGCGGAAAAGAGATGCGAAGTCTTGCGGATCGGGTTGAACCCAACTCAGTACGCAAGTCCGACCCGGTCTCGATAAGAGCTGCCGTCGGGGAGAAACCTCGCAGCCGTCCGCGGGTGATTGCACGGTGGTTTCTGTGGACCCGGCGGGGGTGCGCGGACAGCGGGTGGGTACCTCGGTACCTGCGAGGTGTGTACTGCGGTAAACAGGGGGTGTTTACCTGTGTCCGCATTTTAATGCAAACGTACCCCCGCCTTCCCGACCCCCGCCTATCCCTCCTCGGGCACTCTCCGTCTACCCACGTATCCACCCCCGTTTACCCAAGTACACACCCGGCAACCCGCAGCTCCCCCCACCGTTCCTGGAGCATCCCGCCAACCCCACGCCTTGAACCGTACCGGGTTTCCCGGAGAGTGTTTTACTTGACACCAGCTACCTGGGCTGGGGTGTGCTCTTGATGGTAGTTGGCCTCCCTTTCTGCCGGTGGGATGTCTCCGATGGGTTCGAGGAGGCGCCGGTGGTTGAACCAGTCGACGTACTCGAGGGTGGCGTACTCGACCTGGTCGAGGTCCTTCCAGGGAGCGCGTTTGTGGATGAGTTCTGTCTTGTAAAGGCCGATGACAGATTCGGCGAGGGCGTTATCGTACGAGTCGCCC
>JAPOQZ010000006.1 GCA_026710435.1 bacterium
AGAGGCACCTTCGGGGGATTTTCGCGTTCTCGGGGTTCGGTGGGGTGGAGGTGTAGCCCGCTCTTATGTGACGAACTTCCGACTCGGGACACTAGGAGGGTACTGAGCAATCCACCAGCGGCCTGCCAACCGCCGGCATTATTCCTGGGTCGGCGGGCGGCAGGCCCGAGCAATCGTCATTGTTCAGCACCGTGCTAGGGGCGCCATTGCGTCGATGTCGGTTACAACGTCGATCACGGCCGGACGACCGGCTGCGAGAGCGCGTTCGAGCGCCGGGCGGAATCCGGAGGGCTCGTCCACCCGGAGGCCTAGGGCGCCCATACCCTCGGCAAGATTCGCGAAGTTCACATCGGTGAATGTCCAGAGACGGCGGCCTTCCGGCGTTTGCTTCCCGCCGTAGGCGCGGTCGAACCCCCGAGCCGACTGGTTGCCGGAACTGTTGTTGTTGACGATCGTGACGGTGGCGATGTCCCAGCGGACCGCGGTTTCAACCTCGGCCAGGTGGTACCAGAAGCCGGCGTCTCCGGTGAAGCAGATCACGGGACGTTCGGGAGCGGCGCACTTGGCGCCGAGCGCGGCGGGGAAGGCCCAGCCGAGATGTCCGGCGCTGCGCAGGTAGGTCTGGTGTTCCGTGCGAGTGTCGTAGAAGCCGCCCATCCACATGCCCGCATGTCCTGTGTCCACCAAGACACAAGCATCGTCCGGCGCCACCGCAGTGAGTTCGGAGCAGATGTATTCCGGCCGGATAGGGATCGCTTCCGACTGCATGTGGGTTTCGTGCCGGGCGCGCCAGGAGGCGACTTCCTGCCGGACCGTTTCGAGCCATCCGTCCCGCAGTTTCGCAGGTGCCCGTGCGTGTTCCAGCATCATCGCCAATGCGGTTCTCGCGTCGGCGTTGATGGCTACTGCGAGCGGATAGTTACGGCCGAGCGCCTCGGGGTCGATGTCGATCTGGACGGTGGGGAGGCCCGGACGCGGAACCTGCCAGAAATGGGTGGTCATGCTGCCCGTGCTGGAACCGACGAAACAGATCAGATCGGCCCGGTTCACGACCCGGTTCGCGGCGCCTCGCGAGTAGGTGCCTACCACCCCGACCGATAGCGGATGTGTTCCGGGGATGGTGCCCTTGCCGTTCAGCGAGGTGGCCACGGGAACCGAAAGTCTCTCGGCGAGACTTACCAACGCGGCGGAGGCTCCCGAGGCTCGCACCCCTCCACCGGCCACGATGACCGGACGCCGGGCGCGGTCCAGAAGGGAAAGTGTGGCAGCGATATCCGCGTCCGGCGGGCATGGTCTGAAGGGGGGAAGCCTTGAGAAACCCTCTTCGATGTACGGATCGAGGTCTGCCTCCTCGAGTTCTAGCTGTCCTTCGTTACCCGCGAATTGGAGATGGACCGGACCGGGACAACCCGAGACCGCCGATCGGAACGCCGACCGGACCAGGTCGGGAATGCGCTCGACCCGGTCGACTGCCCGGTTGAACTTGGTGACGTTGGCGAAGGCCGGCAGGTCATCGAGTTCCTGGTAGACGCCTCGTCCTCGGAAGGCTGGATGGCGGCCTCCGGTCATTGCGATGACGGGGGAGTGGGCGAGATACGCGTCGCGCAGCCCGGCAGCCAGGTTCAACGCTCCCACTACCTGAGCCATGCAGACTCCCGGTCGGCCTGCCATGCGGGCGTAGCCATCAGCCATGTAGGCAGCCGGCTTCTCCCCGTGGGTGTGGATACGCTGGATGCCGAACCTCTCCATTTCCGCCAGGGTGCGACGCAGCACAGCAGGCACCATGAAGACGTGGGTAACACCGTATGCGTGCAGCATCCTTGCGAGAGCACGAGCACCGGTCATCATGCTCCGACCTTACTGCCGTCCGGGAAGGGTGCTGAGCAATCCAACCAGCGGCCTGCCAATCGCCCGCATGATTCCTGGGTCGGCGGACGGCAGGCCCGAGCAATCGTCATTGTTCAGCACCCTCCTACCAGCATCTGACCTTCCAGTGGACGGAGGGTGGTGGTTCCGCGGGATGGACCGAACCGGCCGGGTCTCCCCTTGGCGAGTACCATCCTCAGGAATGCGGGCGGGATCGGTGATGCTTGTGGCCCAGGATGAGGTCTTCGAGCGGGAGCGGTGCGGACGGGAACAACCTTCCGGATCCGTACCTGGCCAGCTGATCGCTCCGGAGTCGCTTATCCGAGATGGCCGGTGAGCTTGGTGCAGGGAAGGGCACCGGCATTGCTGGAGGGTTGCCTTCGGCTACGCCGGCGTCCGCGTCGCTTGCCCGGCAAGCACTCGCAGACCGCGTCGGGGCCGGAGACTTGACCGGCGGATCCTCCGCTCGGGCCATTTCTCGGTGGAGGGACCGCCGACCGACCCCCGGTGCCGTTGTCTGGGTGGTTCAGCGCATCTCATCCGTGTTGTTGCTGGTTCTCGTACCTCTGAAGGTCATCAGCGGTTGGGCGTTCCGGGGAGCCATGCCGGGCAAGGACGTGATGTCGGCCATTCACACGAGTGGAGCGATGGATGTGGTGCTGATCGCGGCGGTGGCGTTTCATGCCTTTTTCGGCATCCGGACACTGATGATCGACTTCGGCCGGGTGCGGGCCGCCGAGCGCCTCACTGTCCCGTTCGCCGTATTCGCAACGGTTGTCACCGTCTGGGGCGCGGTGATCGCGTTGTGAAGACGGTTCATGTTCTCGTATCCCGCTTCGACCCCTCCAAGGGCAAGCATGAGGCCCGCTACGAGGTGGCCCCCGGTGCACGGGTCTCGATCCTCGACCTGCTCAGAATGATCGTGGAGGGGCCCGACCCGACCCTCTCGTTCCGATCCTCATGCCGGGTGGGTATGTGCGGAACGTGCGCAGTTGTCGTGGACGGTCGGGAGGCTCTGGCCTGCCAGACGCCCGCCCCTCCGCCAGGGCATACGGTGAGGGTGGGACCGTTGCGTAACGTACCGGTGATCAAGGACCTCGTCGTGGACACGACTCCGTTCTTCGATCGGTACAGAAGGGTAGATCCGGCGGGGTCGGGGTCTGCGGGAGGCCAACCGGGCGGTCCCGAGACCTCCGGGGACTGCATCACCTGCGGGGCCTGCCTGTCCGCCTGCACGATGTCCGCCGTCAACGAGGGATTCGTCGGACCGGCCGCGCTGTTCCGCGGCCTACGGCTGGTCGAAGAAGCGACCGGGGTCGAAGCCGAGACCCGCCTCAGAGGGCTGGCGACCTCCGACGGTATCTACGGATGCCGTGGCCATCTCGACTGCCTCACCGTATGCCCGAAGGACCTAGCCCTCCCCCAGGCCATCTCCAGGCTCAAGCGGATGGCAGCCCGCAGGGTCTTTGGCCTCCGGGTGGGGCCGTGAACGAAGTAACCACCGACATCGCCATCGTCGGGTCGGGTGGAGCAGGGCTGTTCGCGGCCCTTCGAGCGACCGCGCACCCGGCCGACCTTGACGTGACCGTCGTTGTCAAAGGACTGTTCGGCAAGAGCGGATGCACCCGGATGGTCCAAGGGGGATACAACGCCGCCCTCCATGCCGGGGACTCCCCCGAGATCCATCTACACGACACCATCGCAGGGGGTGGTTACCTCAACGACCAGCATCTCGCCAAGACCCTCGCCGATGACGCTCCTGCCTTGGTCGAAGAGATGGAACAGGTCCTGGGCTGCCGCTTCGACAGGACCGCCGGGGGCGAATACGACTTCAAACCGTTCGCAGGAATGACACGGGACCGCACCGTCCACCGGAGGGACCTGACCGGCATCGAGATCGTCTCCCGCCTGGCGGACCACGTTATGACCCGATCCGGCGCCCGGATACTCGAGGAGCACCGGGCAATCGACCTGCTCCTGGCCGGCGACGGCGCCCGTGCCGGGGGAACCGTCGCCGTGAACATTCGAACCGGCGAGTTCCTGGTTATCCGGGCGAGAGCGGTTCTGGTAGCGACCGGGGGCGGAGCCCGCATGTACCGCTACTCGTCTCCCTCGATGGAGAAGTCGGGTGACGGGGTGGCCATGGCGTTCCGGGCCGGGCTGGACCTGATGGACATGGAGATGCTCCAGTTCCATCCGACGGGGCTGCTCGCGGGTGACTCGGTCCTCACGGGATCGGTGGTGGAGGAGGGATTGCGAGGGGCTGGTGGCTTGCTGCTCAACATGGCGGGGGACAGGTTCATGGCAGCCCACGATCCGGGGAGGATGGAACGCTCGACACGGGACATCGTGTCGCAGGCTATCTACCTGGAAGTGATGGAGGGACGTGGCTCCCCGCAGGGCGGAGTGTTCCTCGATGTGAGCCATCTCGGAGCGGGGGAGGTGCGGTCCGAGTTCCCCGGCATGGTACAGCGCGCATCCCTCGCAGGACGCGACCTCACCCGGGAACCGATCGAGGTCGTTCCTACATCGCACTTCCACATGGGAGGCGTACCCATCGACCCGATGGGTCGGACCTCCATCGAGGGACTGTTCGTGGCGGGCGAGGACGCGGGCGGCGTTCACGGCTGCAACCGGCTGGGAGGGAACGGGGTAGCGGAGTCGACCATATTCGGGGCTCGGGCCGGCGAAGCAATGGCGCGCTTCGCCTCGAAGGCGTCCCTGCCCGCCGTGGCACCCGGGCAGGCCGCCGAGATACGTAACCGGACGCAGGCGTTGCAGGGCGAGCCGGGTGGTACGGAGAATCCACACCTCCTGCGCAGGACCCTCGAGGACGCGATGTGGGAGGGAGCCGGGGTCGTGCGGAACCGCCAGGGCCTCGATCGCGCTCTCGGCAAACTGCACGAACTCGGAGAGCGTTTAGCGGCGGTGCAGCCCTCCGGCGGTCGCGAGTACAGCCTGGGGTGGAACGAGGCGATGGATCTTGAGAACCTGCTGGTCGTGGCGGCTGCTCTCTGCCGCAGCGCTCTGTACCGGACCGAGAGCCGGGGAGCGCATCATCGTTCCGATCACCCCCACCGCGACGACCGACGCTGGTTGCGCAACGTGGTCGTTTCGCCTGACAGCGACGGGGGTATGTCCGTGTCCTCCACTCGCGTCGAGTTCCCTTTCCTCGCCCCATCCGGTCGCTGACCTGTCCTGACCTACCGGGTACGTGTGATCCGGTTGGGTGCCACCGGCCGAAGGGAGAAGTCCATGCACGAAAAGCCAGGTGGCGGTTTGATCCTGAGAGGATCGCAGGGAGGGCGCCGAAGATCGCCCTGAGCCTCGACCGGCAGTGACAAGTTCCCCCGGGCATCGAACACGGGAAACCCCCAGCCTCCTTCGTTGGCGCCCTCCCACGCGGGAATCGTTGCCGTCTCAGCGGTGGCCGCCCAGCCCAAGCCGGTGTACAGCCATGAGGGGTCTCATGGTTGGGCCGCTAGTGTCCTGTATCTCTGTTTCGCTTGCGTTCCGGGCTTGATGAGCCGAACCGACCACCGCTACGAGCGGGCTGTATCTGTCACAGGCTCGTTGTACAATGGTAGATAGCCGTATACACCGGCGGTTCGTTTCCGACGTCGAGCGGACCGTGGCAGGGTTCATACTGTCC
>JAPOQZ010000025.1 GCA_026710435.1 bacterium
TGTCTCGATGGTGCGCAGCGGCCGAGGGAGCGTCGAGTCCGACGCCGCCTCGCCGAACAAGTCCGGCTCGGCACGCAGATGCTCCACATCGGTGCATGCCTCCCCACCACCAGCCAGCATCAACATCGCATGAACCAACACCGAACCCCGATCATGCACCACCTTGGCCTTCCCGAACGCCTCCGACAACGCCGCACCCAACCCCAAACGATCCGCGAACCCGCCCAAAGCCCACAACCCCACATGAGAAACAACCCCCGACTCCCCGACCTCTACCCCCACCGATACCGTGCTGTTAACCTTCACCATCGGGTGCCCTCCTAACCACGATCACGGACATCAAATGTCTCAGTCCATAATCGCAGGTCAGAAGGGCATTCCCGCGTCAAACACACACCCCCGCCACCAAACGCCGTGAATAATCGGGGTTGCCGGACGAACGGCGTGTGGGCTATGAGCTTCTGACCAGGTATTACGGCCCACTCGATTGTCCCGTCTCGGCCCGGGGCGGCCTTCACCCGAGGCGTGAGTCCTAACCCGGCCGCCGATAATTTGGTTGATCTGGCCTTCGGACGTGGGTGTGTCTGGAAACATGAAGAATCAGGGTTAGCGAACATACGTTCGTTAATTGAGCTAGCCTGCAGGGATGGCGGATACTCGCTATGCCGAACTGCATGCCCATTCCAACTTCTCGTTCCTGGACGGTGCCTCGCATCCCGAGCGGCTGGTGGAGCGGGCCGCAGAGCTCGGTTACGAGGCTCTGGCGATCACCGATCATGACGGTTTCTACGGGCTGGTGAAGTTCTGGCAGGCGGCCCGGGAGGCCGGGTTGCCTGCGGTGTACGGGGTGGAGCTCTCGCTCCCTCTCGCCGGTTCGCCCGAGGAGGGAGTTCCGACGCCTTTCGAGGAGGCAGCCAGGCGTGACACGACGCGGAGCCCGCCATCGGCAGACGACCCTGCCCGCCGCAACGGTCTGCGTCCCCGCCGAAGCCACCGGACCAAACCGGTTGCCGGGCTGGCGGAGACCGAACACCTGGTGGTGCTGGCGCCCTCCCCGGAGGGTTACGCGCAGCTGAGCCGTCTGGTCTCCCTGGCCCAGATGCGCGGGGAGAAGAACCGTCCCCTCTACCGGTGGGAGGACCTGGCCGAGGCGGCTGTCCGGGGCGATCTGGTGGCTCTCAGCGGATGCTGGCGGGGAGCGGTCCCGCACGCCGCCCAGCAGGGCGATCTGGCCGCCGCCTTCCGGGCTGCTTCCCGCCTGAGGGAGGTATTCGGGCGGCGTTTCCACATCGAGCTCTGGGACCACCGGATGCCGGAGGACGACCGCCGTAACGACCTGCTGTGGGAGGTGGCCACCCGGCTGGGCCTGCCCGTGGTGGCCACCAACAACGTGCATTACGCCGACCGCCGGGACGCCGACCTGTCCGAGGTGCTGGCGGCGGTCGGGGGGCGCCGCTCCCTGACCGAGCACGACGGGTTCCGGCCCGCCACCGACGAGCGCTACCTGAAGCCGCCCGCGGTGATGGCGGCCCGGTTCGGTGACTATCCGGGAGCGGTGGAGCGGGCCGCCTACCTGGGTAGGGAGATGGCCTTCGACCTGCGGTTGGTGGCACCCCGGCTGCCCGACTTCCCGATGCCCGACCGCTTCCGCACCGAGATGGATTTCCTGCGACACCTGACCTTCGAGGGTGCCCGGAAGGTATACCCGGGCCGGGGAGGGGAGATCGACGGGCGGGCCTTGGTCCGGCTGGCCCACGAACTCGACGTCATACAGCGGTTGGGCTTTCCCGGCTACTTCCTCGTGGTGTGGGACATCGTCAACTTCGCCCGGGACCAGGACATCATGTGCCAGATAAGGGGTTCCGGCGCCGACTCGGCCGTGTGCCGCTGCCTCGGCCTCACCCGGGTCGATCCCATCCGCCTCGGTCTCCCGTTCGAGCGGTTCCTCTCCGAGGAGCGGGGCCGCCCACCCGACATCGACCTGGACCTCGAAGCCGAACGGCGCGAGGAGGTAATCCAGTACTGCTACCGCCGCTACGGGCGGGAACGGGCGGCCATGGTGGCCAACGTGATCACCTACCGGGCTCGCTCGGTGCTGAAGGACGTGGCCAAGGCCTTCGGTTTCACCCAGGCGCAGGCCGACGGAATGACCCGGTACGTGGACACCCACGCGGCCGGGGAACTGCCCCTCGAAGATCCGCTCCCGGCCGGACTGACCGCCGAGCTGGTCTACGACGTCTGCCATCGTCTGGAAGGATTTCCTCGGCACCTGGGGATCCACTCCGGAGGTATGGTGATAGCCGACCGGCCGTTGTGGCAGGTGGTTCCCATCGAATGGGGCCGCATGCAGGACCGCACTGTGTTGCAATGGGACAAGGACGACTGCGCTGCCATAGGTATCGTCAAGTTCGACCTGCTGGGCCTGGGCATGCTGGCGGCCCTGCACCTCACGGTGGACACCATCGAGGAGGCCCACGGCCTGAGAATCGACCTGGCCACCGTTCCCCAGGAACCGGCCGTGTACGAGATGCTCACCAGGGCCGACACCGTGGGGCTCTTCCAGGTCGAGTCCAGGGCGCAGATGGCCACCCTGCCGCGGCTCAAACCCAGGACCTTCTACGACCTGGCGGTGCAGGTGGCCCTGATCCGTCCCGGTCCCATCCAGGGCGCCTCCGTCCATCCCTACCTGCGCCGGCGCAACGGGAAGGAGCCGGTCCGCTATCCCCACCCTCTGGCCGAACCGGTCCTGATGCGCACCCTGGGGGTACCGGTCTTCCAGGAACAGCTCATGGAACTGGCACGGATATGCGCCGGTTTCGACGGGGGCCAGTCGGACCGGCTCCGCTCCGCCATGACCCACAAGCGGTCGGACGAGGCGATGGGGAAGCTGAAGGAGGAGGTGTTCGAGGGTATGCGGTCCAAGGGGGTGACCGGCGCCGCCGCCCGGGAGATCTGGGAGAAGCTGCAGGGGTTCGCCTCGTTCGGGTTCCCCGAGAGCCATTCGATGTCGTTCGCCTACATCGTCTACATGTCGGCATGGTTGCGTTACCACTACCCGGCCGAGTTCCTGGTCGGGCTGCTCAACTCCCAGCCGATGGGTTTCTACTCGCCGAACACCCTGGTACAGGACGCCCTCCGCCACGGGGTGGTGGTACTCGACCCGGATGTGAACCGCTCTCTCGAGGAATGCACCATCGAACCTCACCCGTGGGGCGAGGACGACGTTGTGGAGTACTACGGCATGGGATGGCGCCGGGGACGAGGTCCGGTAGGGGACCCTCTCCGGGAGCCGGTGGCGGTGCGGCTCGGGTTGGGCTATGTCCGCAACCTGGGGGAGGCGGAGGCGAGACGGATCCTGGTGGCGCGCCAGATCGGGGGACCGTTCGCCGATCCCGCCGACCTCGTCCAGCGGACCGGGTTGCCGACCGACGCCCTGGAGGGATTGTCCGCTGCCGGAGCCCTGGGATCGCTGGGCATCTCCCCCCGTGAGGGTCTGTGGATGGCGGGCGCCCTGGCCGGCACCGGCCCTGAGCGGTTACCGCTGGTACCCGGGCTGGACCCACCGGTGCTGCCGGCTATGAGCGACCGGGAGGCCTATCAGGCGTCGCTGTGGGCCACCGGGATATCGGTCTGCCATCCCGTCCACTTCGCCCGTCCTACTCTGGCCGCGGCCGGGTGCCTCTCCGTCGCCGAGGCGCTCGCCCTGCGGCGCAACGGGGTCCGTATAAGCGTGGGAGGAGTGGTCACCCACCGGCAGCGTCCCGCCACCTCCAGGGGGATCGTCTTCTTCAACCTGGAGGACGAGACCGGTCTGCTGAACGTGGTGGTGCTGCCGGAGGTATGGAAGGAGCACCGCAAGGTGGCCCGCCGCAATCCCGGCCTGATCATCGAGGGCCCCCTCGAGTACCGGCACGGCGTGACCAACCTGGTGGCCAGAGGCTTCGTCCCCCTCCGGGCCGACCCGTTGCCAGCCCGCAACTTCCGGTAGATACTCCCCGGATGCGAAGGCACCGAGATCATTTCGCATGGATGGGCAGGGGAAGTGAAAGTGGCTACGATGGTGGTCACACCAGGAGGCCTCCAGTGCGCACCGTTGGGATCAGGCAATTCAGGGATCAGGCCACCACACTGATGAAGCTCGGTGAGACGATACGGATAGAGCGGAACGGCAAACCGATCGGTTTCTTCGTGCCGATCCCGACGCCCAAGCACAACCGCACGGAAACCACCGAATCGCTCGACCGCGTTGGTGAGGTGGTCGAACGGGTGTTGGAACGTACCGGTCTGAGCGAGGAGGAGCTCGTCCACGCTCTGGCGCCCTAGGACTACCAGAAGGCCTGATGCTGCTTGTGGTCGACGCCAGTGTGCTGGTGGGTGATCTGCTACGGGCAAAGGGACGGCAGAGGCTCAGGGACCATCGACTGGAACTGTTCATACCCGAGCACACCCTGGCCGAGGTACATGTGGAACTGCCCCGGCGGATCGGCGCTTTCACCGCTTCTGCGGGTCTTACCACCGGCGAGCGCGACGATCTGGTGGATTGCTCAAACCCCCTGTGGCCCGACGGCCGGTGACAGACTCTCAGGTCAGCAGCCGGAGGGGCAACCTCTATCCTCGTTCTTAGGCACCCTTCTAGGCTGAACAGGCTCGTGCCGTTCTCGGTCTGACCGGTTACCATATATAAAACAGATATCAGAGGGACCTGATGGGAGCCAACACACATGTTGGGAAGTGGGGCACCAGTCTGGCTGTACGCATTCCCAAACCTATCGCCGAGCAGTGGGGCGTCCACGAGGGCTCGGCCATCGAGATCGTGTCGCGTGGTGACCAGGTGATACTGCGCAAGAGGCCACGAAATCTGGCCGAGATGCTGGCCAGAGTGACAGATGCCAACCTCCATCCAGAGTTCGACTCCGGTCCCCCGGCCGGCAAAGAGGCATGGTAAGGCGGCACTCATACGTACCGGATAGGGGAGACATTGTCTGGCTCACCTTCACACCTCAGGCCGGGTATGAGCCGGCAGGCCACCGCCCGGCATTGATCCTAAGCCCGCGGATCTACAACGAGAGAACGGGCTTAGGTCTGGTCTGTCCCATTACGTCCAAGGTCAAGGGCTACCCCTTCGAAGTTGCTCTCCCCGCCAAAGGCCCTGTCACCGGAGTGGTCCTGTCGGACCAGGTCAAGAGTCTGGATTGGAGAGCACGGAGTGCTCGCTTCGCTTCCCATGCTCCTCCCAAGGTCCTGAGCGAGGTATTGGAGAACCTGGGTCTCCTCCTGGAAGGCTGATCGCCTCCCGGACGGGAGCCCCCGCCGGTTCGGGATCGTACGGTCACGTCGGTAACGTTGGGCAGATGAAGGTAGTTCCCGGACCCGAGGAGTTCCGCCGGCTGGCGGAGTCGTTCCCGGTGGTCCCGTTGACCATGACCGTGCTGGCGGACCGCGAGACCGCGGTGAGTGCCTACGGGAAGCTGGTCGGCGATGCGCCCGGTTTCCTGCTCGAGTCCCTGGAAGGGGGCGAGCGGTGGGCCCAGTGGTCGTTCCTAGGGTGGGATCCGGTCTTCACGCTGACCAGCTACGACGGCGTCACCCGCGTCGACGACGCCCGGGTGGAGCTCCCGGCTGGGGATCCGCTCGAGGTGCTGGAGCAGCTGCTGGCTCGCTACGCGACCGGCCCGATGGAGGGCCTGCCTCCCCTTCACTCCGGTGCGGTGGGATACCTCTCCTACGACACGGTCCGCTACGTCGAGCACCTTCCCGACCGACCTGCCGACGATCGGGGACTACCGGAGATGATGTGGCAGTTCGTTGGCAGCCTGGCTGCCCTGGACCGTTTCGACCAGACCCTCACCCTGGTCCGCAACGTCTTCACCGATCTCGAGGAGGACCTGGACGCAGCTTACGACGAGGCGGTGAAACGTCTGCACGCGGCCGCCGACCGTCTGGGGACGGCGCTCCGCTACCGTCCGGCCGGTCCGTTCCACCTGGGCCGCTCCGCCCGGCCGCCGGTCACCTCCACGATGACCCAGGAGGTCTTCGAGACTGCGGTCAGGACGGTGAAGGACTACATAAGGGCCGGCGACGCCTACCAGGTGGTGCTCAGCCAGCGGCTCGCCATCCCGTTCGAGGGCGATCCCTTCGGTCTCTACCGGGCGCTCCGCCTCATCAACCCCTCCCCGTTCCTGTTCTACCTGCACCACCCGGAACTGACCGTGGCGGGTTCGTCACCCGAACTGATGACCCGGGTGCGGGATGGGACCGTGTTCTCCCGCCCGATCGCCGGCACCCGGCCCCGCGGCGCGACCGTGGAGGAGGACCGCGCACTGGAGGAGGAGATGCTGGCCGACCCGAAGGAACGAGCCGAGCACGTGATGCTGATCGACCTGGCCCGTAACGACCTCGGCAGGGTTTGCGAGTTCGGTTCCGTCAAGGTGGACGACCTGATGGTGGTGGAACGCTACTCTCATGTGATGCACATCGTTTCCGGGGTGTCCGGGCGCCTCCGGGAGGATTTCGGCCCGGTCGACGTGGTGCGGGCGGTGTTCCCCCACGGGACGGTGTCGGGCGCGCCGAAGGTGAGGGCCATGGAGATCATCGACGAGCTGGAGCCGGTGGCCCGGGGTCCCTACGCCGGCGCAGCCGGCTACCTGGACTTCAGCGGCAACGTGGACACCGCCATCTGCTTGCGGACGGTCGTCATCGCCGGGGGGACCGCCTGGGTACAGGCCGGAGCGGGGCTCGTCGCCGACTCCGATCCCACCACCGAGTACCGGGAGACTGAAGACAAGGCGGCTGCCGCCCTCGCCGCCATCGCCGGTGCGGGAATGGTATGAGCGGCTGGCCGGAGACCTTCGGGGACGTTACGGGCGAGTACGCCTCCGCCCATGAAGGAGCCGGTTTCGTCGGCGGGGTTCACTCCCTGTCCTGGGCGGTGGGTCGCGATGCGGTCAGCTTCCTGCAGGGCATACTCAGCCAGGACATCGAGTCCATGACCCCCGGCGAGGTGGCCCGTTCGTTCCTCCTGCAACCCCGGGGAAAGCTGGAAGCGCTGCTGTGGGTGCTGCGGGCCGAGGACCGTGTGGGACTCGTCGCCGACGCCGACCATAGGGACGCGACGATCGAAGCCCTGTCACGCTGGCGCCTCCGGGTGGACGTGGAGTTCGTAGCCGATCCGAGAGAGATGTTCGACGTGTGGGGTCCCGCCCCCGCATCCCTCGCCGTGGGGGGCGGATGGCGGGACGAGGGGGGCGTACTGGTAGCCGGCGTCCCGGCTGAGCCTCTCCGCTGCCGTCTGGTGGCCGGTCTCGACTCGGCCGAACTGCAGTCGAGAGGCATGCGTCCTATCGGGCGCCAGGTAGCCACCACGCTGAGGATCGAGACCGGCGAGCCCCGGATCGGGATCGACGTCGACGGCAGGACGATTCCCCAGGAGACGGGACTCGTAGCCCAGGCGGTCTCCTTCGACAAGGGATGCTTCCTCGGCCAGGAACTGGCGGCCCGCATCGACAGCCGCGGGCGGGTCAACCGCAACCTGCGGGGGGTGCGGGTCCTCGAGCCGGTCATCCCTCCGGTCGGGGCGCGCGTGACCCTCCCCGGCAAGGCGGTGGGCAGCCTCACCTCGGTGGGGGAGAGCCTGGCGGTGAGGGCGCCCGTGGCGCTGGCCCTGATCCGCCGCGAAGCGCCTCCGGGAACCCGGGTAGCCGTGTCGTGGGACGGGGCCACGGTCGAGGCCGTCATCGAGGAACTTCCCCTGATCGGTGATCGCCTGACCAGTTAGTGACAGGACCGGTATGGCATTCTCCGGAAGCCGAGTAGCCTCCGGGACAATGCTCGATGACATAATCTCCTCCGTCCGCCGCCGCCTTCCCGACCTGCTGGCCCGCCAGGAGCAGGTTCGCGAGGCAGCCGAGACCATGGCGCCGGCGCGTGACTTCGCCTCGGCTCTGGCCGTGCCCGGGCTGTCGGTAATCGCCGAGTTCAAGAGAGCGTCCCCGTCGAAGGGGATCATCAACGCGGGCATGCAACCTTCGGACCGGGCAGCCGCGTTCGAAAGGGGTGGAGCGGACGCCATGTCGGTGCTGACCGAGCCAGATCACTTCATGGGAAGCCCCGCCGATCTCCGCGCGGCCCGGTCTGCCACGTCGCTGCCTGCCCTCCGCAAGGACTTCACACTCGACCCCGCCCATGTCTGGGAGGCCAGGGCGATGGGCGCGGACGCGGTCCTGCTGATCGTGGCAATCCTCGACGACGATCTGCTCTCCCGGCTGCTGGTCACGGCCGCCGAAGCCGGACTCGCCGCCCTCGTGGAGGTACACAGTGCCGAGGAGGCGGCCCGCGCGGTCGGCGCGGGTGCCACGGTCGTCGGGGTCAACAACCGGGATCTCCGGACCTTCCGCGTGGATCTGGCTACCTCCGAGAAGATCTCGCCCCTGCTGGACGGTGTGGACGTGCGGATCGCGGAGAGCGGCGTCAAGGGTCCTGGGGACGCCGCCCGGTTGCGGGCAGCCGGCTACGACGCGGTCCTCGTCGGGGAGTACCTGTCCAGGTCCCCCGACCCTGCCGATACCATCTCCGGATTGCGGGGTGTGGCATGACCTGGGTGAAAGTCTGCGGGATGCGGAACCCGTCGGACATGGAGGCGGCTACAGAAGCTGGAGCCGATGCGGTGGGTCTGGTGCTCGTAGACGGAAGCCCTCGCTACCTGGAAGTCCCCGATGCCGCCCGCCTGGCTTCCCTATCACGGGTGCCGTCGGTGATCCTGACCCTGAACGCCAGTCCGGGGAGTCTGGTGGACCTGCTGGAGCAGGTGGGTGCGGCCGGTGTGCAGCCCTACGGCGAGCACGTACCCGAGGCGGCTCGGGCGGCCTCCGAGGCCGGGGCCTTCGTGCTCCGACCCATCCGCGTACGGGGGCCGGTGGACCTTGCGACGATCCCCCTCTCCGATACAGCGCTGCTAGACGGGTATTCTTCACGCGGTCTGGGAGGGACCGGCAAGCGCATCGACTCCAGATGGCTCCCACCACCCGGAAGCCGTTACGTGCTGGCCGGCGGTCTCGATCCCTCGAACGTTGCCGGCGCGGTAGCCCGGTACCGTCCCTGGGGAGTCGACGCCTCGTCCGGCCTGGAGTCGTCACCGGGCGTGAAGGACCATGGCCGGATCCGGGACTTTGTCAGGAACGCCAAGCAGGTGGAGATACAGCGATGACCGCAACGACCGCAACCCGGCGAGGCCTCAGGCTCGACCGCCCCGACGAGCGGGGGCGTTTCGGCGACTACGGCGGCATGTTCGCTCCCGAGACGCTCATGCCCGCCCTCGAGGAGCTGGCGGCGGACTTCGCCGAGGCGTGGGCGGACTCCGCCTTCGTGGACACCTTCTATCACCTGCTCGATGTCTACACCGGAAGGCCCACCCCGCTCCACGGTGCCGACCGCCTGTCCGAGGAGATCGGCGTCCGGGTGCTCCTCAAGCGCGAGGACCTGGCTCACACGGGCGCCCACAAGATCAACAACGCGCTCGGCCAGGCCCTCTTAGCCACCCGCACCTCCAAAACCCGCCTGATCGCCGAGACCGGCGCCGGGCAGCACGGGGTCGCCACCGCCACCGCCGCCGCCTACACCGGGCTCGAATGCCTGGTCTACATGGGGGAGAAGGACATCGAACGCCAGGCCCTCAACGTGCAGCGCATGCGCATGCTGGGAACCGACGTGATCCCCGTCACCTCAGGGGCAGGCACCCTCAAGGACGCCGTCAACGAGGCGATGCGCGACTGGGTGCGTACCGTGGAGACCACCCACTACATAATCGGCTCGGTGGTGGGTCCCCACCCCTTCCCCTGGATGGTGCGCGAGTTCCAGAAGGTGATCGGGGAGGAGAGCGTCGAGCAGTTGGGCGGGGAGATACCAGACGTGGTGGTGGCTTGTGTCGGAGGCGGTTCCAACGCCATCGGGATGTTCTACGCGTTCGCCGGGCGCGACGACGTGGAGTTGATCGGCGTTGAGGCAGGCGGCCACGGCATCGAGACCGGGCGCCACGGCGCCTCCATCGGTGCGGGGTCTCCCGGGATCCTCCACGGCGCCCGCACCTACATGTTGCAGGACGACGAGGGCCAGGTGCTCGAGGCCCACTCGATCTCGGCGGGACTGGACTACCCGGGCGTGGGACCGGAACACGCCTACTTCGCCGACACGGGGCTGGCTCGGTACGTGTCGATCGCCGACGACGAGGCGCTGGAAGGGGTGGATCTCCTGTCCCGCACGGAGGGCATCATCCCGGCGCTGGAGTCGGCCCACGCGATTGCCTGGGTGGCCAAGGAGGCCGATGCCTTGCGGGACCGCACCGTCCTCATCAACCTGTCCGGGCGCGGAGACAAGGACGTCGAGATGATCGCCGACAAGGCCGGGATGAGGTGAAGCCATGAGTCGCAAGGATCTCGACAGGTTGTTCGCAACAGTGAGGGCTGAGGGCCGTACCGCCTTCCTGCCCTTCATGACCGCCGGGCTGCCCACTCCTGAGCAGACCGTGGACACCTTCGTGGCGATGGCCGAAGCGGGAGCCGACGCCTTCGAGGTGGGCATCCCCTACAGCGATCCCCTGATGGACGGACCCACGATCCAGCTGGCCAGCGCCAAGGCGATCGAGCACGGTATGAACCTGCGGGGCGGGTTCGAGACACTCGGGCGGGTGGTCGAGGCGACCGGGCGCCCGTCCCTCGCCATGTCGTACGCCAACCCCGTGTTCAGGCTGGGTCCCGACGAGTTCGCCGGCCGGGCCGCGGACGCGGGAGCATCCGGGCTGATAGTGGCCGACCTCCCACTCGAGGAGGCGTCGCCGGTGATGGAGGCGACCGAGCGGGCCGGGATCGGCTTGGTGCTATTCGCCGCTCCCACCACCCAGGACGAGCGCCTGACCCTCATTGCGGCCGAAGCGCCGGTGTTCATCTACGGAGTGGCCGAGATGGGTGTGACGGGGGAGCGGGAGGAGACGTCCCACCATCCCCGCACCCTGGCCACCCGGATCAGGGCCATCACCGACACCCCCCTCGTGATGGGAGTCGGTATCGGAACCCCCGAGCAGGCGGCCGCACTCGCCCCTTACGTGGACGGGGTGATCGTCGGATCGGCCCTCGTCCGCCGGGCCCTTTACTCGGACGATCCGGTGTCCGAGATCGCGGTCGCTGCCCGTCACCTCGCGGAGGCCATCTCGCCCGGCCTGCGGACAGGAAGCTAACCAACCCATCAATCAGGTCCCCCGAGTCCAGGGGATTGTTCTGCGCCGACCCGCTCCTCAACGGTAAGGACACGGCGGATCCGGGAAAAGGTGTTTCCCATGGCTCGTGGTGTCCAGGATCAGCCTGATGGGATCCGCATCGCCGAGATGAACGCCTCCGTTGGTATGTCGACGGTGCCGATGGCCTTCATGCGTTTCTTGCCGGCCTTCTGGCGGGCCAGGACCTTCCGCTTACGGGTCACGTCACCGCCGTAGAGGTTGGCAGTCACGTCCTTGCGGAAGGCCTTCACCGTCTCCCGGGCGATGATCCTGCTCCCGATGGCGGCCTGGATCGGCACGTCGAACTGCTGGCGGGGGATGAGGTCGTACAGCTTGGCGGTCATGGCCCGTCCGTACGCGTAGGCGCTGCTGCGGTGGACGATGGCGCTGAAGGCGTCCACCGGATCGTAGTGGAGCAGGATGTCCACCTTCACCAGGTCGGCGTCGACGTAGCCGTCGGGCTCGTAGTCCAGGCTGGCATACCCTCGGGTACGGCTCTTCAACTGGTCGTAGAAGTCGGTAACCACTTCCGACAGCGGCACGCGGTAACGCAGTTCCACCCGCTCCGGAGACAGGTAGTCCATCCGGTCGAGTCGCCCCCGGCGGGTCTGGCACAGGTCCATGAGCCTCCCTATGTAGATCGACGGGGCGATGATCGTCATCAGCAGGATCGGCTCCGCTATCGTCGCCACTTCGCCCGCCGCCGGCAGCTGGGCTGGACTGTCTACTAGCACCACCTCGCCTGTTGTCTTGCGGACCCGGTACTCGACAGACGGCTTGGTGGCGATGATGTCCAGTCCGAACTCCCTTTCCAGCCGTTGGGTGATGATCTCCATGTGCAGCAGGCCGAGGAAGCCGCAGCGGTAGCCGAACCCGAGCGCGGCGGAGGTCTCGGGCACGTAGCTGAAACTGGAGTCGTTGAGGCGTAGCCTGTCGAGAGCGTCACGGAGGTTGAGGTACTCGTCACCGTCGACCGGGTAGAGCCCGCAGAAGACCATCGCCTTCGGCTCCCGGTAGCCGGGCAGCGGGGCCGGGGCAGGGCGGCGGGCATCGGTGACGGTCTCACCGGCGCGGGCCTCGGATGTGTCCTTCACGCCCGCGATCAGGTATCCCACCTCACCCGGCCCCAACTCTTCCACACGGGTCGGGCTCGGGGTCCGGACCCCCACTTCCTGGACACCGTGCGTTGCTCCGGTCTGCATCAACTGCATGCTGAACCCGGTTCGCAGGGTGCCCTGTACCACCCGCACCGAGCTCACCACCCCGCGGTAGCTGTCGAAATGGGAGTCGAAGACGAGAGCCTGCAGGGCGGCGTTCGGGTTGCCCGAAGGCGGTGGAACCTGTTCCGTCACCGCGTCGAGCAGTTCCCGCACACCCTGGCCCGTTTTGGCCGAGATACGCAGCACTTCGGCGGCGGGAATCCCGATGACCTGCTCGATTTCCCCGGCCACCTGGTCCGGATCGGCGGCCGGCAGATCCACCTTGTTGAGAGCAGCCACGATCTCCAGGTCGTGTTCGAGTGCCAGGGTGCAGTTGGCGAGGGTCTGGGCTTCGATGCCTTGGGCGGCATCGACCAGCAGGATCACACCTTCGCATGCCGCCAGCGAGCGGGACACCTCGTATCCGAAGTCCACATGGCCGGGGGTGTCGATCAGGTTGATCCACCAGGGACCGTACGAGAGGCGGACGCTCTGCAGCTTGATCGTGATGCCGCGTTCCCGCTCCAGGTCCATGGAGTCGAGGTACTGGGCGCGCATGTCCCGGGGTTCCACCGCTCCACACAGTTCCAGCAGCCGGTCGGCCAGGGTCGACTTGCCGTGGTCGATGTGGGCGATGATGGCGACGTTGCGTATGCGGGACTGATCCATGACCTCGAACCCCGGTAACGATCCGCGGTTCCGGCACTCTGCCTGCGTCCGAAGACCGGTGTAGGTGCTCCTGCCGGATACCCCGAGGGGCTGATGGTCGGGATGGTAACCGGCTCCCGCCGTATCGACGGTACGTGGCATCCGCCCACTTCGTGGTCCGTCCGTTCGGGTAAGATCGTGGTCCCCCTGCCGGGATGGCGGAATTGGTAGACGCGCCGGATTCAAAATCCGGTGCCCGCAAGGGCGTATGGGTTCGAGTCCCATTCCCGGTACCGAGTTGCTAATCGTTTCACATTGTTTCCTGATGTCCTATAGTCCCAGGTCAAACGGCTTTTTTCTGATCGACGTACCTGACAGCGCCGGATAGCGAGCGGAGTCGGGCTGTTTCTTGCCTTCCCGAGATGTCTCTGGTAGTTACGTCGAGATGTGGGACATAAAGTGGTACAGAAAAGGCATCGGAATGAGGGTCCGGTGCCGAAACTGACCGCCGCGTTCGTGCGCGGAGTGACCAAACCGGGCAAGTACGGCGACCAGCATGGCCTCATCCTGCGGGTTCAGCCGTCTGGATCGAAGCAGTGGATCTGGCGGGGAACCGTCAACGGCAAGCGACGTGACCTCGGCCTGGGCGGCTACCCGTATGTGACACTGGCCGAAGCACGCTCCAAAGCGTTCGACTATCGCAAGACCGCCCGCAAAGGCGAGATCCGGTGGCGCTCCGATCCGGCGGGATACCAACCTTCGCGCGGGCGGTAGAAGAGGTGATCACCATACATGCGGGGAAGTGGAAACCGGGCGGTAAGAGCGAAGAGTCATGGCGCTCCAGCCTCGAGATGTACGTGCTTCCTGCCATCGGATCCAAACGAGTTGATGAGATCACCACAGCCGATGTGATGGGCTGTCTCGAGCCGATCTGGCACACGAAGGCCACAACCGCAAAACGGATCCGGCAACGGATCGCCGCTGTCATGAAATGGGCCGCCGCTCAGGGGTACCGGGCAGACAACCCGGCTGGCGACGCCGTGACCGCCGCTCTCGGCAAACAGAACAGCGGCAAGAAGCACCACCGCGCCCTGCCGCATCGCGATGTTGCGGCCGCTTTCGCCACGGTGCGGGCGTCCAA
>JAPOQZ010000087.1 GCA_026710435.1 bacterium
ATCCCCCACCCGATCAGCCACAAACCCCGTACCCCTCAACAAATCTGCCTGAACCGGCGACACACCCAAACTCACAGCCACACCCCCGAACTACACTCCTGTAACTCTACCAACCCCCGCGAAAAACACCACCCTCCTAGGGCCATGGTTCCGTCTATTACGGGGATGACGGCGCTAGGTGAGATAAATGCAGGGATGACATGGTCGGCACCGTGGCCCATTGAACCATGACGATGGGCCCACCGGGAGTCACGCGGGAACAACTCCTCCAGGTGGTTGGCCAGGTCGTGGTCCGAGCCGGACCCTGTTTCGATGATCGCCAGGCCGGCGGTGCTGTGGGGAACGAACACCGACACCAGACCATGCCCTTTCCCCCGGACGAATTCACCTACCCGCCCGGTGATATCGAAGACGCCGGCTACTCCACCCGTCCGGATACGGAAGACCTGCGTGTCCATGGAAGTCAGTTGTTGTCGCCCAGGAAGATTGCCGATACCGAACTGTCCATGAAGATAGCCTGGAGGGCCTCGGCGAGCACGGGGGCGATCGAGAGTCGGGTGAACTTGTCGAACCTGAGAGCGTCCGGACTGATCGGGAGGGTGTCGGTCACCACTACCTCGTCTATCGGGGCGTTCTTCAGCCGGTCGAGAGCCGGTTCGGACAGCACGGGATGGGTTACAGCGACGAACACGCTTCGGACTCCCTTGCTCCTCAGGAGGCGGGCTGCGTTCGCCACGGTTCCGGCGGTATCTATCATGTCGTCGACGATCACCGCATGCCTGCCCCGAACCGCGCCGACGATGGTCAGAGCTTCGGACCGGTTGCGGACGTCGGTAGCGCGCCGCTTATGAACGAAGGCTACGAACGCACCGAGGTACCGGGCGTACTTCTCAGCTCGTTTAACCCCTCCGGCGTCCGGTGAGACGACGGTGGTCGGGCCATCGAGGCGTAGCTTGAGATAGTCGCTGACGATGGGAAGGGCGGTCAGATGGTCGAACGGCTTGGGGAAGAACCCCTGGACCTGGCCGGTGTGGAGATCGATGGAGACAATCCGGTCGGCTCCGGCAGCCAGGAACAGGTCACACATCAGCCGGGCGGAAATGGACTCACGGGGTAAGACCTTCTTATCGGCCCGAGCGTAACCGAAGAACGGCACGACCGCGGTGATGCGGTGAGCGGAAGCCCGGCGAAGGGCATCGATCAGGATCAGTTGTTCCATGATATGGAAGTTGATCTCGGGCGCATGACTCTGGATCACGAAACAATCGGCTCCACGTACAGACTCCAGCGGACGCGCGTACACCTCCGTATTGGCGAATTGGGATAGTTCGACGTTCCCGAGCCGCACGCCGAGTTCGTCAGCCACGTCTTGGGCCAACTCCGGGTTGGCGGAACCGGTGAAGAGCATGAAGCGTTTGCGGTTGACTAGTTCCACTCTCAGCCCAGTTCGTGTCGAAGACGACGACGGTGAGCGTAACCGGAGATTTCCCTTTGTGGGGAGCGTTCGATCCCCAGAGCTCCCTCCGACACCTTCCTGGTTATCGTCGAGCCTGCTCCGATGTAGGCGTCGTCCCCGACCTCGACCGGGGCTACGAGTACGGTGTTCGAACCGACCTGCACGCGTCGACCCACCTTCGTGCGGTGCTTCTCGAAGCCGTTGTAGTTGGCGGTGATCGTCCCGGCTCCGACGTTGGACTCGTCTCCTATCTCCGCATCACCCACGTATGCGAGGTGGGGAACCTTCGCACCCTTGCCCACCACCGAGTTCTTCACCTCCACGAACGTGCCTGCCTTAGATCCATCGAGCAACTCCGCGCCCGGCCGCAAGGAGGCGTAGGGGCCGATCTCCACGTTCTCGCCAACCGAGACCTCTCTCAGAACCGAGTACCAGACCTTGGCGCCGCTTCCGATGCGGCTGTCTCTGATGTGGACGTCGGGACCGATCTCTGCTCCGGAAGCAATAGTGGTGCTTCCCTCGACGTGAACCCCGGGATAGAGGAGGACGCCGGCATCGAGGCAGACGGTCGAATCGATGTAGACGCGACTCGGATCCTGCATCCAGACTCCGGATCGCATCCACGTCTCGTTGATGCGGTTGCGCATGATCGCCGCGACCTGGGCCAACTGGTCCTGTGTGTTGACGCCCGACAACTCCTCGGCGTCCGTCCGGTAGGCGGAGATACTGTGACCCTCGGTGCCGAGGATCGCAAGGACATCAGGCAGGTAGTACTCGCCTTGGGCGTTGTTACGACCTACGTGTTCGACGGCGTCCCTGATGAGGTCCCCGTCGAACATGTATATTCCGCCGTTTATCTCCTTGATCTCACGTTCGCGGGTTGTAGCGTCGGTATGTTCGACGATGCGCCGTACGCGGTCCCAGCCATCCCTCACCACCCTCCCGTAGCCCGTCGGGTCATCCATGTTGGCGGTGATACATGTGCCGGCCGAGCCGGTTCGCCGGTGCAGGGTGGCGGTCCGTTTGAGCGTCTCGCTGGTTACCAACGGCGTATCAGCCGGCACCACCAGGACTTGATCCCCCGGATCCAGCGAGATGACATCGAGTGCCACTTGTAGAGCGTGAGCCGTTCCGAGTTGTCGCTCCTGTACCACCGGGGTGACGGTGGCGGGTAGCACTGCTCGTACCTGGTCGGCCGCCGGCTTCACCACGACCACGGTCTGAACCGGCTCGAGCCGGGCGACCGCACCCAGTACCCACAGGATCATCGGCCGCCCCGCCAGTTTGTGGATCACCTTGGGGATGATGGCCTTCATGCGCGTGCCCTCCCCCGCGCCCAGCACGACTGCCTTCACTGCCATGGATCAGCTCCTTCGTCGGGCTGGGGGGACAGGAGTCGAACCCGTACCGGCGGGACCAAAACCCGCTGTGCTGCCAATTACACCACCCCCCACCGCGTCCACGCGGACGCGCCTGAGTCTAGGAGGGTGCTGAGCAACAATCTAGGAGGGTGGTGGGAAACTCCGTGCCGGCCAGTCGTCCGATGGTAAATTACCTGGTACAGGCTCTGCAGGTTGGGCCAACCGCTTGGCCCGGGGTCTCGGGCGCCCTCCTATTGGGGGTCCGCCATTTCCAGCCTCGGTTCTTCGTGGCGGCGGTTTGGACCGGGCAAACGGGTTGCGGCATGTGAGTCTGGGACAAGGGTGCAGGGGCGTTTCGATAGTCCTTTGTCGAGTCCGGCACGATTTCCACGCGTCGCGTGGGCCTGGCCCGGCCGCGATGATGTGGTTGATGTGGCATGTCGTCGTGGGTATGTCTGGAGACAAGGAGGGGCACCCCGCGCTATGAGTGCAACAGGGCTCGTTGCCCGGCGTACGGTGCGCGCCCGGGGGTGGGGATGACGCCGCTGGAACTGCAGTGAGGTACAGCGACGGCTCCCCGCCGGATCCGTGTATCGGTCTACCTCCCGGTCTGGGGGATCATGCCGGAGAGCCTGGTGACCCGGTCTGCTCTCAGCGGTGGGCGGTTTGCCATCGGGGCCAATGGGCTTGGTTCCAGCCCTTCGTCGGGGATCGGTGGCCGGTCAGGTCTCGGCGCGCGCTCCATGATCGATCGTTGGCGCGGCGAATGCGGAGCGCGCCTCAGCGGGTACCAGTGCGAGTGCTTCGCCGGCCTCCCGTTCATCCACAAAGAAGCTGAAGAGTGCCGGCCCGCTCCCCGATAGCAACACCCGGCGGTCCCATCGGTTCTCCAACTCGGCGCGCCAATCGTCGAGCAGGGGCTCGCAAGCCACCGCAGCCACGTAGAGGTCGTTTCGTAATGGACCATGAACCCGCAGGGAGGGTGGTAGCTGGTAGCCGGCGACGTCGGGGCCCCTCGGTCCGTCAAGAACGTCCCAGGCGCGGTAAACGCGGGTCGTGTCCAGCAGGAATGGTGGGACGCTCACCACGACGAACAGGCCGGCGCTCTCCCCCATGGGTGGTCCGAGCCGCTCACCGTACCCGCTGACCCACCGCAGGCCTCCATGGAGGCAGAAGGTCACGTCGGCGCCGACCATCCCGGCCGGGCGGTCGAGCGTACCGGCATCCAGGCCGATCAGGCTGCCGTACAGGAGGAGGGCGGCGGCGGCATCGGAACTCCCGCCTGCCATTCCCGCAGCCAGGGGCAACCGCTTCCAGAGACCGAGGTCCACTTTGCGGTCGTGCCCGGTCTGTTCGCGGAGCACCCGTACTGCCTTCCACACCAGGTTGTCCTCTCCGGAGGTCAGGTCGGCGCCATGGACGGACAGACGGTCGGTGTCGGAGTCCTCCATCGTTAGCCGGTCGTACCATCCGATCGTTTGGCTGAGGCCTCGCACGGGGTGCAGGCCCGAGCCGTCCCTGGGTCGAACCTCCAACGAGAAGTTGAGCTTGGCGGGGGCCAGGGCCCTGTGGGCGGCCATCAGGCGGCGCGGCCCAGCACTCTGGCAATGTCGAGGAAGCCTTCCGGGCTGACGCTCTCGGCCCGGAGGCGAGGGCTGATCCCGGCCTTCATGAGCCGATCCGCCAACCCGTCCGGGATGACCGAGCGGAGTGACGACCGCAGCATCTTGCGACGCTGTCCGAACCCGGCTGCGGCGACCCGGACGGCTAGATCGCGTAGTTCGCTGGGGGCTGCGGTCCGCTCGATCACGACTACGGCCGAATCGACGTTCGGCGGTGGGACAAATACGTGGGGACTTACCCGGAACGCGAGCCTGGCAGTTCCGTAGAGCCCTATGACCACGCTCGGAAACCCGTAGGTCCTGGAACCTGGCCCGGCTGTGAGCCGCTCGGCAACCTCGCGCTGCACCATCACGACGAACCTCCGGAGCCCGGCTGCCCGGCGCAGGAGGTCCAGGAGGATAGGGGTACCCACACCGTACGGCAGGTTGGCGACCAAGACCCACCGATGTTCCCCGCTGAACTCGCTGTAGTCGAGGCCGGTCGCATCCTCGAAGCGTATGTCGACCTCCACGTTCCACAACGCTTCCCTGAGAAGTGGTGCGAAGCGGCGGTCGACCTCGTAGCCTGTCACAGGGAATCCGGCTTCGATCAAGGCCCTCGTGAGAGTTCCGGTACCGACCCCTATTTCGAGCGCCCTGGCGCCTTCGGGTTCGCCGGCCAGCACCACGATCTTCTGGATGATGTTGGGATCCGCCAGGAAGTGCTGCCCGAGCCTGCGGCGCGGCACGATGCCGTGCCTAGCGAGCAGGTCGGCTATCTCGGAGCGCGTCTGGCTCATAAGGGGGTGCGCGGATACTTGCTCACTTGGGGGAACACCCCGGGCGCCGGTCGTTGGCACCCTCGACAGCCGCGGTCTCTCCGACCGGAGACCGGATGCGGTCGCCAACAGGGGCGGTCGGGCTCCCGTTATCCGTGCACCCTCGTAGGCCGAACAACTTCGCAGCCCTGCTGGTCGTAAGCCGGGCAACCTCGCCGGCATCCATGCCCCACACCCGAGCAAGCGCTTGGCCGACCAGAGCGACGTTGGCCGGCTCGTTGGGTTCTCCGCGATGGGGTACTGGCGCCAGGTAAGGGGTGTCGGTCTCTACGAGGGCGCGGTCGGGTGGCACGACAGCCGCTCCCCTCCGCACAGTATCCCCGGTCTCGAAGGTGACCGGTCCGGCGAAGGAAAAGCTGACGCCCAGATCGAGGAACCGTCTGGACCATCTTGGCCCGCCGGTCCAGCAGTGGAGCACCACCCATGGTCCGGCACCCTTGCGATCCAGAACGTCGTAGACCTCCCGGAAGGCGTCCCGGCAATGGACTATCAGGGGCTTGTCCAGGTCGACCGCGAGCCGGTGATGGGACACGAAACTCTCCATCTGCGCGCTGCGGGGGGAGAGGTTGCGGTAGAAGTCCAGTCCTGTCTCGCCGATTGCCGACGCTTCGTTCATCAAAGGCACTAGTTCCCTCCGCTGGTCACTCCAGCGGGCTGAATCGTGAGGATGGAGGCCGGCGGCGAAGGCGACCCGCTCGGGATGAAGGGATGCGAGCACCCTGGCGGCCCGGCTGGTGGCCAGATCTATGCCGGGAACGACCACGTGCCTAACGTCGCGGGCTCGTTCGAGCAGCAATGCCGGCTCGCGGCCGTCGAGTTGGAGATGGCAGTGCGTATCCACCCAGCGAAACATGGAGCGAGCGTAGCGACGCTTGGATCCGGTTACGAGAAAGATGGTTCCGGGATAGTTTGATCGACCAACCACGGGACCCGTGTACCAAACGACTGCGCGTAGCGTGAACGCGCCCCAGGAGGGTGCTGAGCAATGACGATTGCTCCGGCCTGCCGCCCGCCGACCCAGGAATAATGCCGGCGGTTGGCAGGCCGCTGGGGAACTGCCTGTCAAGCGGACGGTGGGTCAACCTCTACACCCGTCTTTCGGCACCCCTCCTAGTCAGCGTCTCTCCGGAGGACGGCCTCGTAGAGTGCCCGCCGACCCAACCCCAGACCATCGGCCACCTGCCGGACGGCCTCGGACATCGGCTGCCCCTGGGCTCGCCGCGCGGCAACCTCGCTCAGGGCCGCGCCCAACGGTGTGCTGGGACCGGTCGATCCTCCCACCACCAGCGTGAACTCTCCACGTGGGCGTCGGTTGGTCCACTCCCGGGCCGCCTGCGAGATCGTTCCGCACCATACTTCCTCGTGGAGCTTCGTCAGTTCACGGGCCACCGTGACTGGGCGGTCCGGGCCGAGTGCGGTCACCAATGCCTCCAGATCGCTGACCAGCCTGTTCGGAGCCGAGAAAAGGACGATGGTCCGCGTCTCGGCGGCGATCTCCTCCAGTCGTCTGGAGCGGTCGCTTCCGCTGCGGGGAATGAACCCTTCGAACACGAAGCGATCCCCCGGCAGACCCGATACGGCCAGAGCAGCCACGACCGAACTGGGGCCGGGTACGACCGAGACGCGGGCGCCGACCCGCCTAGCGACCCGGACCGCGGCCAGTCCCGGATCGGCCACCGAGGGCATTCCGGCATCGGAGATCAGGGCCACAGTTGCCCCGTCTCGCAGCAAGTTCGCCAACCTCCCTGCTTTGGCCGATTCGTTTCCCACGAAGTAGGACTCCGGCCGGGTGCCTACTCCAAGGTGTCCCAAGAGCACCCGGGCCCGGCGGGTGTCCTCCGCGAATATGGTGTCCGCACCCGCAAGCGTGTCGGCAAGTCGCCTGGAAGCATCGTCGAGATGCCCGATCGGGGTGCCGCACAGGACGAGACATCCGATCGTCATGTCGAGATGCCGAGTTGCGAGGCGATCATCCTCCCGACAACGGGATCCGAGGCTACAACGAGGGTGATGGCGTCGACATCCCACGCCAGTAGGGCGTAGTCGGTTCCGCCTTCCCACTCGGTGATGGTGTCGATCACCTGGGAAGGCCCGGCTTCGATTCCCGAGCTCAGCATTGTCCGGATGGCCGAGTTCATCTCCGCCTCGTCAGCGAAGGAGTCTCCGACGTACCGGGCTACGAACACCAGATCCTCGGTGAGCGGGTGGATGTGCAGTTGGTAGTGGTCTCCCCCCCAACCCTCTGCTGCCAGGGATGCCGCCCCTGGTCCGCTGTAATGGTCGAGCAGTGCCCGCCAGCGGTGCTCTCCCCAGGTTCCCTGCTCCACCAGGACATAGCCGTCGGCGGCAACCCTCAAGGGTTGGACCGCTAGGGCGGGCTCCAACGCACGGTACCTGTCCAGGTGGAGGATGTGCTCGGTGGTGCCGGGCGGATGTTCGAGTGCCCGGTCCAAGGCCTCCGTTCCGCCCAGCCGGTAGAGGTTCACCACCAGGAACGATCCTTCTCGGTATGGAAACAGGAGCATCTCGCGAAGTATGGAAGGAAGCCCGTCAAGTGAGATGCGGGGTCGCTCGGTCGCTTGCAGGGCTACCTCGGAACGCCGCTCGGGTGGCAGGGAAGCGAGATACAGAGACTGGACGAGCGCCGCCTCACCTTCCAAGAGCGCGGCCAGAGCCGCCGCCGCGTCATGATCGCCGCCGGCTGATGCAAGGCCCGCCAGCACCTCCGGCTCGTGCTGCACGGTGAGGGCGTGGGCTAGTTCACCGACCAGTATCCACTTCTGGTATTCGTCCAAGGGTCCGGCCACGGCCGGCAACACGATCGTCCGGCGCTCGAAATCGTAGAAGGGTTCGTATGTTGCCGGGTCCAGCGTGTCCAGGACCCACTGCATGTCGACTCCGTCTGAGGACATTCCCAGGAAGTCCGCGAGCGCTAGATGTCGTCCCAGGTATTCGGGCGAGAGCCATCCCGGACGAGGGCCCGACGCAGCCGCCCGCTCGCCGTTCGCGTCGATCTCGACGGGCGGGCGGGCGAGAAAATCGTGTCCGCGCAGAGACGCGACGACGGTCATCAGTTCCAGGATCTCGGAAGCCTTCTCGGGCGGTAGGGACCAGACGGCGTCGTCCGGGGCACCGGCTTCTTCCGTGGAACTCGGGGCTTCCGGGGGAAGGGTGGTCGTGGCCTTTGGCCCGGCAAGGGTCGTCCCGACGGCTGTTGCGGGTGTCTCGATCGCATCTGTCCCGCCAGCCGGATCGGCTGCGATGGCCGGAGGGCCGTCGGCTGGCACCCCGGCGGCATCCGCGTCCGCCGGAGCAGGCCCGCTCGTACCGGAGACACATCCGGAGGTGACCACGAGCAACACAAGTCCTATCCAGGGGATGGCTGCTGGTCGGCGCGCGTATCGGAATGTCATTCGGGCGCTGAGCGTAGCTCCGTTGCCGACCACGTAGGATGAGGGCACACGGATAGAAGGACGGCAATGAAGTGTTCGCCACCCGGCTTCGTATGTTCTACGCGATGAACCGCACCGCCACGCCCTCCGCATCTCCAATGGCCGTGATTCTTCATACTTCCAGACACACCGACGGCAGCATGCAACTTCAACCACGTCATCGCGACCGTGCCCGGATCCACCCGGCGGGCGAGGTCTCGCCGGGCCGAGACGGGACAATCGAGTGGGCCGTAGTCCCTGGTCAGAATCTCATGTCCCACCCCCCGTTCGCCCAATACAAACCCCAGCATCAAGAGTCGGGGCTAGCCGTTGACGAGGCGAGACCTGTCGGCGACGGTTCCGAGCGAGTACCTGGCCTGCCATGCCCATCCGTGTTGCGCTGATCTCGACCTACGAGCTGGGCCGCCAACCGGTCCATCTAGCTTCTCCGGCCAGCCGAATCCGGAAGGCCGGTCACGAGGTGCGGACTCTCGATCTGGCCGTGGAGTCCTGGGACGATGAGTTGGTCGACTGGGCCGACGTCGTGGGTTTCAGTACTCCCATGCATACGGCTCTTCGTCTCGCAACCGTCGCGGCCGAGCGCGTAAGGCGCCGGAGAAGCGAGATACCGATCGTCGCGTACGGGTTGTACGCAGCGGTGGCCGGATCGGGTGGCCCGTTCACTAGGGCGATAGCCGGTGAGTACGAGGAGCAGCTTCTGGAGTGGGTCACATCGGTGGAGGAAGGGTCGCCGTCGGCCGGCACTACAACCTTCCGGGGGCGATCTGCATTCATCGAGCCTGACCGGGTGGGCCTTCCCGGCCTCGAGCAC
The DNA here is from genome assembly GCA_026710435.1 of bacterium. Classification (GTDB taxonomy): domain Bacteria; phylum Actinomycetota; class Acidimicrobiia; order Spongiisociales; family Spongiisociaceae; genus JAPPFW01. Next base: position 9,521 of record JAPOQZ010000087.1, read on the forward strand.
TACGCCCGCTTGGAGCACGGCTCGAGGCGAGTGCTGGTCGGATCGGTCGAAGCTAGTCACGGGTGCAAGCACAAGTGCCGCCACTGCCCGCTCCCGACCGTTTACGAAGGGCGGTTCCGGATCGTTCCTCCCCGCATCGTCCTTGCCGACATCGAGCGGCTGGTAAGGGCCGGCGCAGAGCACATCACTTTCGGGGACGCCGACTTCTTCAACGGTCCCCGCCACTCGGTGAGGATCGTCGAGGAAGTGAACCGCCGGTGGCCTCAGCTGACTTTCGATGCCACGATCAAGGTGGAGCATCTCAAGCGACATGCCCGAGATCTCCCGACCCTTAGCGAGACCGGCTGCTTGTTCATTGTCTCCGCCTTCGAGATACTCAATGATCGAATCCTCGGAATCCTGCACAAGGGACACACCGCCCGGGACGCGGCCCAGGCTGTCCACTCGGTCCGGGCGGCAGGTCTTGAGATCCGGCCGACTTGGCTGCCCTTCACACCCTGGACGTCGCTCCAGGATGTTGCCGATGTCTTCGACTTCATCGTCCTCCACGACCTGGTGGACCTGACCGACCCCGTCCAGTTGAGCATTCGGCTTCTCGTACCGGCCCGGTCGCTCCTCGCGGACCAGCCCGCGTTCCTCGCTCACCGAGGAGACTACGACCGGACGGCCGCCACCTACATGTGGAACTCACCAGATCCGAGCGTAGAACGCCTGGCTGCCGAGTTGGCTCGCATCGCCGAGCGAGGCCGCTGCGCATCTGGTAGAGAGACGTTCATCCAGATGCGCAAAGCCGTCCTCGAAGCGGTCGGCGACGACCTCGGGAAGGCAGAAGCGCTACCGCAGGGAGCGACGGTCGGGAGGCCACGGTTGACAGAACCGTGGTTCTGCTGAGCGGAACCGACCGCGGACCAGTTCGGTTCGCTGCCCGTTAATCCGTAGCTGTACCTTCCGCCTCCGACCGAGCACCGGTAGCTGCCTACCAGGCTACGTACTTGAGTTCCAGGAACTCCTCCATACCGTGATGGCTGCCTTCCCGTCCCACGCCGGACTGCTTCACACCGCCGAAGGGCGCTGCCTCGTCCGAGATGATCCCTCGGTTCAGAGCCACCATGCCTGACTCGATGGCCTCGGCCATGCGGAACGCCCGGTTGACATCCTCGGTATATACGTAGGAGATCAAACCGTGCTCGGTGTCGTTGGCCGCTCTCACCACCTCCTCCTCCGATTCGAAAGAGACAACCGGGGCCACCGGTCCGAAGATCTCGTGCCCGAGGATCATCGAGTCTTGTGATACGCCGGAGAGAACGGTCGGTTCGTAGAAGTGTCCGGGTCCGTCGGGTGCCCGACCGCCCGTGAGGACCGTGGCGTCATCGTCGACGGCGCTGTTGACGAGGTCGTCGATCTTCTCGATGGCTTGCGCGTTGATCATCGGGCCCACCTGATTCGAGCGTACGATTCCCGGACCCATTCGCAGGCTGGACATCGCATCCGAAAGCCGTGAGGTGAACTCCCCGGCAATGCCGGCATGGACATAGAAACGATTGGCCGCCACGCAGGTCTCTCCGGCATTGCGCATCTTGGCGAGCATCGCGCCTGCGATGGCAGCTTTGATGTCGGCGTCCTCGAAGACCACGAAGGGGGCGTTCCCGCCCAGTTCCATGCTGGTGCGCATGATGCGGCTGCCTGCCTTGGCCATGAGCAAGCGTCCCACCTCGGTCGAGCCGGTGAAGGAGAGTTTCCTCACACGCGGGTCGGCGAGAATGGCGTCTACCACCCCTGACGAGCCTCTGGACGTCACCACGTTGACCACGCCTGCCGGCAATCCGGCCTCCGCCAGGATGTCGGCCACGGCTAGGGCGGAGAGTGGTGTGTCGGACGCTGGTTTCAGGATGGTGGTGCAGCCGGCAGCGAGCGCCGGACCGAGTTTGCGCGTGGCCATTGCCGAGGGGAAGTTCCACGGCGTGACCATCAACGACACCCCGACAGGCTCGGGAATGACGACAATCCGCTTGTCGCCTCTCGGTGCGGTGCGGAACTCCCCCATGATCCGGACCGCTTCCTCGGAGAACCAACGGAAGAACTCCGCTCCGTACCTGACCTCGCCTATCGCATCGGTGTAGGTCTTTCCGTTCTCGAGGATGATCAACTCGGCGAGCTGGTCCTCCCGGGCGATCATCATGTCGTACGCCCGGCGGAGTATGTCGCTCCGCTGCCTGGGGGCGGTTGCAGCCCATCCAGGCGCTGCCTCCCACGCTGCGTCGACGGCCAATCTGGCCTGGTCGAGCCCTGCAACAGAAACCGTGGCGAGCAGCTGCTCGGTAGCCGGATCGAAGACGTCGAGTAGGCCCTCCCCTTCGGTCCAGTCGCCCCCGATATGGAGGCGGGTCCTGGTGTCCCGCAACAGTTCGTTCGTTACCGACAATGTGTCCTCCCTGTTCCTGTCCCCCGTTTCAGATGCCCAGCAGCCGGACCGCTTCGTCCGCTATGCGAGTGGCCTCTTCCACGAGGATTCCTTCTATCTCGAACGGATCGCCGCACTCAGGTACCCGAGTACGAGCGTCGACGTATATCTTGAGTTTCGGTTCGGTGCCGCTGGGACGTACCAGCACGCGGTGTCCACCCTCCAGGTTGAGTTCGATGAGTGGCGCGCTCCCGAGCCAGGGGGGGCGCTCCGACGCACCCCGCCGGTAGTCGGTCACCGAAGCGACTGCCATTCCTGCCAGAGACCTGGGTGGTTCTTCCCCGAGGGAACGGATTGCCGCCCCGATGGCCGTCGTTCCTGCCGGACCGGGCTTCCTGACGCTCCTCTGTACGGAGACCCAGAGCCCGAACCGCCGGTAGAGTTCTGACAGACGATCAAGCAGGGTAATACCCTGATGCCGGCACTCGGCGGCTAGGTCAGCAACGTAGGCAGCAGTCGATACCCCATCCTTGTCCCGGACCGTGTTGCCAACCGTGTAGCCGAGCGCCTCCTCGAACCCGAAGCGGAACCGAGCCTCGCCGGACTCCTCGATTCCAAGCGCTGCGTTGGCGATCCACTTGAAGCCTGTCAGCGTGGTCTCGAAGCGCGCCCCGTAGGCGGACGCTACCTGCGCGGTCATCGGGGTGCTGACGATGGAGCTGATCACAAGGCTCGTAGGCGGTCCGCGGTGGTGCGAGAGGATGTAATCGGCTAGAAGAACCCCGATCTGGTTGCCGGTCAACGAAACCCATCCCTCCGGTCCGGGCGCCGCCACGGCTAGGCGGTCCGCGTCCGGGTCGTTGGCGAGCACCAGGTCGGCGTCGACCTGCGCGGCCAGACCCAGCGCAAGGTCCATTGCCCCTGGCTCCTCGGGATTCGGGAACGCCACAGTGGGGAAGTGGCCGTCGGGGTCTACCTGTTCGGGTACCGGGTGGAGATCCTCGTGTCCGGCCCCAAGGAGCATGGCGCGTACCTGCTGCCAGCCGACACCGTGCAGCGGGCTGTAGACGATTCTCAGCGGGGCCGGTGGTCCGGTGAGGTACCGGCCTTGGAGTACCGTGCTCCGGTAATCCTGGAGAGTGCCGAGTTCGATCGGCGCGATCCCGGCACGGTGGTCATCGAGTACGTTCTGGACCCGGTCAACGGCGGATGCCGGCCCGACCCGGTCGATGGCGGAGGCGATAGCCGAATCGACGGGCGGAATGATCTGGGCGCCGTTCGCGTCGTAGACCTTGTATCCGTTGTCCTGGGGAGGGTTGTGGCTGGCGGTTATCATCACCCCGGCGCAACCACCCAGCGCCGAGAGCGCGTAGGGAACGAGCGGTGTCGGGACCTCCTCGCTCCAGTACCGCACCGGGAGACCCGAGGCAGCGAGTATCCCGACCGCGTCGAGCATGAACCGCCGGCTGGTGAGCCTCGCATCCCGGCCCACCACCACGGGTCCCGGCGGAGTTTCTCCGTACTTCGCGAGCAGGTAGTCCGCCAGTCCTTTGGTGGTCCGGATCACCGAGGCCCGGTTCATGCGGTTGGAGCCGGCCCCTACCGGCCCTCGAATCCCGGCAGTGCCGAAGGTGAGGGTTCCGTCCATCCGGTCTGATAGCTCAGCCAGGTCGCCACTCTCGATCAGGGCGTTCAGTTCGACTCGGGTCACTGGGTCCGGATCAGCTTCGATCCACGCTCGTGCCCGTTCTACAACATCGCTCATAGGGAAGGAAGCTTTCGACGGTCACCCGGAGGCCGGGTCGGTTACACAAGATCGAGACTAGTTGATCGTGGTCAGTCTGCGTTGCGGGCGGTGGGACATGGCGCCGCCCCACAGACCGACCACCGGACCCGCGGTACCGTTGGCGTCTGCGCATAGCGTGAACCCGCCCTAGTGTCCTGTATCGGGAGTTCGCGGGAGATAGCCTCCTCCGCCTGGCACGCACCGGTTCCGGGGAGCCGAGACCGCGAAAACCGTTTAGGCGGTCTCCTCCGGCGGGCCCTCCCCCAACCGCCCCCTCCTCGGCGTCGAACGCGTCCCGCCGTACCCTGCACGAGGGGCTGGGTGGACAACATGAACCAAATCACGGTCCGGTCGGTACCGGAAGCGGACCGTTGGTGCTTTGCGGTTATCTACAAGCATGCAACAGGGCTGTGACACAACCAACCTGTCGCATGACTGCACGTCTTCCAGAAACAACCGAACTAAAGACTCGGGACATTAGGAGAGTGCTGAACAATGACGATTGCTGGGGGCCTGCCGCCCACCGACCCTGGAATCATGCCGACGATCGGCAGGCCGCTGGTGGATTGCTCAGCACCCTCCTAGTCAGGTCAGGAGTGCTGCCCGCCGGTGGCGTGAACCCGATCCGTCCGGAGCGGACCACCGGTACTTGATACGGCTCCACGATGGGAGAAGAGGCCGACCAGTTCGGGACGGCTGCGGATTTCGTAGACCTTGTAGCGATGGTCAAACCGCCGGACCTCCTCACCCACATCCGCGATACCGGGGCTGCCGCTCTTCCGGCAGTCCGCTCTCCATGTGACGGCCACGGACACCTGGTAACCAGCGGGATACCCGGCCCGTAGCGAGGATCGGAGGTAGACGGCTGCCCGGCCACCGATGATGACTGCGGTGGGCATGTTCAGATCCCGGGCACTGTCGCGGTCCGGCACGCGCCGGCGGAAGTTCCGGACTCCCAGGTCGGAACCGTCGATAGTGCCGATGCTGCTGAGAAACCAGGTGACATCGGCTATCCACATTCGCAGATCGACTATATCGTCTCCGATCCTGGCGCTGAAGCGGATCACCGGATCATGCGGGTAGAGAGCACTCAGCGGAACCCTGACGTACCCGTTGGCGGATGGCTGCAAGCCATGGCCCGGGTCCGGCTGCCGATCGACGGTCTCCTTGAATGCACCTGCCACCGCGGGGTCAGCACAAGCGGTGGACTCACCTGCCGGAAGGGTTGCTACGGGCGGACAGTCCGGCGGGTGAGCTTCCGTGTCGCCGGGGCAGTGGGAGTGCGGGAACTCCACCCAGGTCCCGCAGTTGCCGGGACGGGTGTCGGCGGGCAGGGCGGGGGCGTCGGCGCAGATCGGGTAGGTGGGCCCGGTGCGATCTTCGTGCTGCCCAAGATAGGTGTAACGCTCCCTGATGTTGTCACCATGCGGACGGTGACCTCCCGATTGCCCGATGTTGCAGGTGTTGATCCGGCCCGGTTGAGGCGGTCGGACCTCTGGGCCGCACGGTTTCCATGCGGGCCCGACCCTTGACCATGAGTAACAGACCTGGTTGCCGATTCCGGGCGCAGTCGCCAGCGAACTGCACACCCACTCCATCCAGTAGTTCCAATGCCGCTCCCAGTCCCAGGTCGTCACAGTTCGGCCCGGTGCCCAGGTGGAGGCGGGCGGGTCCGCCGCGCCGGGTTCGGAGGCCCAGACGGAAGCGGCGACGACCATTCCGGCGGCCACCCAGCATGCCATCCCGGCGGAGGGCTGCAGAGCAGGGCGCCGGGAGCCAGGGGGGCGTCTCATCTCTCGTGCTCCCGTATGATGTCCGGGTCCTCGTGCTCGTTGAGTTCCGGATCCGGATCCGGCGGGCATCGTACGTCGCTGCCGGTGTTCTCCAGGATCAGGTCCGCCTGCAGGCAATACGATCTCCGGTAGGAGAGCTTCCATTCTCCTTCGACCTGAACGGCCGTGCTGGTCCAGCGTGGACTGTGCGGGTAGTCGCGGTGTACGAAGCCGTGCGTTACCGCCACGACGGCGCGGTCGGGTCGAGGTCCGCCCCGCCATCGGATGTCGTCGAACACCACCGACCAGTCACCACGGGTCTCCGGATCGAACAGTCCTGCCGTCTGCGTCCTCCCGTACTCGTCGAGTGCAAGAAAGACCGTGTCGAGCAGGTGGCTGTTGCGTATGGCGGATCGGCGCTGTTGGTCGCTGCCGGTCCACGCCCACCGGAACACCCGCTTGACCTCCGCCAGCGTGCAGGGATCCTCGACGGGATAGCCGTCCGCCTCCCATAGTTCACGGACCGGCGCGCAACTGAGGGGGGTTTCCGGCTGGACGCTGGAGTCCGCCGGAAGGGAGGAGAGAAGCTGCGAGGTCATGGGTGTCGGCTGACCGGTCAACCGAGGTGCCGCCGGCGTTGTGGCGGAGGGAATTGCCGGCGAGGGATCAGCGATGGAGAGGGTGGACCGAGTCGACTCCGGCTTGATCGGCCCTTCGGTCCTTCTTGAATCGGCGTTGATGGGACTCGGTCGCCCGGTCGGATTGAGATCGCTGGCCCGACTACCTCCGGCCGAGGTCGGATCCCGACTCACGGTGGTTGGAGGCCCGACCGGTTCCTCGATCACGTAGCCGGCAGGCGCCGCTGCCCGGGTGGTCGCGCTCGGCGTTGTCAGAGACGTGGTGGTGGTCGGCAGTCCGCCGCTTCCTCTCAGGAGCACTACCACGGCTGCCATTCCCGCCAAGACAACAATGATGAGGCTTCGCTCCAGCGGACTGCTCATCGGGACCTCTCGTCTTCCTCCGCCTGTTCAACTATCAAGAGGTTATAGGAGTGGTTTCAATTAACTACCCATGTATTACACCAAAATATGTCGCTCTTCCGAAAAAGCCAACCCATCGGACGGACGGAGTGACACGGGGGAGACGGCGAACCACGCGAACCGCACCAAGCGGTTGCAGATCACGGCCCTGGGACCGGTTATGGCGGTCCAGGCCGGACCGTCGTTATCCGAACCTCGCAGGAGAGAATGGTTTCAGGTCCAGGTCAGTGGGAAGATCGCACAGCAGTTGGGCCACTATCCGTCCCGTCACCGGGCCAAGAGAGAGCCCTAGTTTGCCGTGCCCGACCGCGTAGGCGACATTGTCCCATCGGCGGGAGCGGCCGATTATGGGTATCCCGTCCGGTGTGATCGGCCGGAGGCCCGCCCATCGTTCGAGGACCCTCAGGTCCGGATCGAGCTGGATCCGGGACCGGACTCCGGCTTCGACACGAGCGAGCCTACGGAGCGAGGGTCTGGTATCGAGGCGTCCCAGTTCGAGCCAGCCGCTCATCCTCAACCGGTCACCCATCGGGTTGACCGCTACCCAGCGGTCACCGATGAGAATGTTCCGCCGCGGACCCACATCGGGCCTCGCGACCGTCATGCTGTGGCCCTTGCCGGGCTGGACGGGTAACGACTCTCCCAGAAGTGAGGCGACTCCGGGGGCCCATGCCCCAGTGGCGACGACCACCTGGCCGGCTGCCACATCGCCCCCTGATGTCACCAGCCGCTGTACCACGCCGGATCCGCTATGGATGGCCAGGAGTTCGGTGTCGGGGACCAGCGTCACTGTCCGAGTGTCCAGTACAGCGGCAAGCGAAGTGAGAAACCGGGCCGGGTCCAGCCCTGCATCGTCGGTGCACAGAAAACCTCCGATCACCTCCTCGTTGAGGGAGGGTTCCAGTTCGCGGATTTCCTTGGTCCCGAACATCTCTATTCCCACGCCGTAGCGCTGCATCTCCGCCGCTTCCAGCTTGCCCGCTTCGAAGGACCCGCGAGTGCCGTATACGTGGAGGAGCCCGTCGGGACGGTATCCACAGTCGATGCCCGCGTCGGCGATCCACCGGGCAACCAACTCCGCGCTGCGGAACCCGAGCGCGGCAAGCGTCACCGAACCTGCGTGGGCTGCTTTTCGGTTGCAGAAACCCATGAACCTGACGATCCACCGCAAGTAGGCGGGGTCTAGCGAGGGTCTCGCGACGACCGGCCCGGTACGCCGGAGCATTCCCTTGATCACCCCTGACAGAACACCGGGAGCCGCCATAGGGATGACGTGGCTAGGGGCTATGAAGCCCGCGTTCCCGGAGGCGCTCCCCCGCGCTATCGGACCCTTGTCGATGACCAGCACCTCGCGGCCGTGCAGCGACAGTTCGTAGGCGGTGCAGAGTCCGACCACTCCCCCGCCGACGACGACCACATCGGCTTCTGCGGGCAGCGCTGCGGCCGGGCGGCCACGGCCGGCTGATTGGGGCGACAACTCGATCTCCTTGCGCGGGACATGGGGACTCGTTTGACAAATCTACCGGAGCGCGATGGCCCCGACACCGCAACCCACGCCGGATGGAGTCCAAGATCGGTGTTCGATTGTCTCCGATCTCTCGCGCCCGGACCTGTCCGTCATCCCGTCTATGTGGGAGTCGATCCGGAGCGGCGGTAGGAGAGCAGGTCCGATGCGGAGAACACCAAGACAAGCATGGCGCCCAACCGGGCTCCCCGTTGCCACAACCATACGGCGGCGCCGGCGCCGATAACCATACCGATGATGCGGGAGTGGAGGTCGCCGCTCGGGCCCAGCACCTTGAGGAGCACCACCCGGAGCATCTTCGAACCATCGAGGCCCCCGATCGGGATCCAGTTGAACAGTCCCCACACCACCGAGACCCAGATGAAGGCGCTGACGAAAAAGATGAGGTAGTTGCCGGAGAGGTCTGCCAGACGCAGGTCAACGCGCCACGGGGACTCCACGATGAACCTGGCCGTCTCCCCCATCCCTCCCGCACGCACGAACAGGTAGATGCCCATCCCGAGACACAGGCCGACTGCCGAGCCGGCCGCGGCTATAACGAAGTGCTTCCAGTTCCGGAGGCGGGTTTCCCTTTCTCTCCACATGGTTGCTCCACCAAGTGCGTAGATGGTGATGCCTTCGACATGGCCTCCCAGGCGGCGGACTGTGGCTGCATGGCCCAGTTCGTGCAGTACTACGGAGATGAGGATCGCCACCGTCCAGAGAGCGATCGCGATGGCGCTGAAACCCGAGTCGATGAACAGGACCAGCAGCAGAAGGAAGCTGAAGTGGATCTGGATCGGGAATCCGAACGCCCTGAAGCGAAGCACCCGGTCAGGCTAGTGGCGTTACTGCTCTACGGTGTTCGGCGGTCACCGGGTCTGTGGGGAGGACCCGTTGCCCGGGTTCCATCAGGCTCGCATCGTCGGTCTGGCATGCGTCAGGATTCGAGCTGTTCCAAGGCATGGTCGGCAAGGCGCTCCACCGACCTTGCCAGACCCTCCAGGTCGACCCCTGCGATGTTCGCCATCGCCCCGTGGAGGTACCGGGAGTAGACACCTTCAAGGATGGCGGCCAGCCTCCACGACTGGAACGCCTGGTAGTAACCGATCCGCGACACGTCGAGTGTGCTGAGTTCTGCGTATTCCTCGATCAGCCGGCGCCGGTTCTGGAACCCGCCTGCCTGGATAGCCGAGGAGCGCCACAGGGTCGGCTCGCCGGGTGCTATCCAATCGTTGGCAAGGTACCCGAGGTCGGCCAGCGGGTCACCCAACGTACACAACTCCCAGTCCACCACTGCGCGGACCCTACCCCCGGCGACGATCAGGTTGCCGAGGCGGTAGTCGCCGTGGACCACTCCGGCTCGTTCCTGGCGGGGGACGCCATCCTGGAGCAGCGTACGCACCCGATCCATGATGGGCAGTTCACGTTGCTTGGAGGCCTCGAACTGGCGAGTCCAACGGTGGAGTTGGCGCTCCAGGTAACCCTCGCGCCGACCGAGATCTCCGAGGCCGATCTCGTCCGGATCAAGAGAGTGAAGTGTCGCCAGAACCTCGATCACCGACCGCCCGACCGGTGGCCGCCGGCTTGCAGGAATCCGCTCCCCTGCCCCGCGGTCGTGCAGGACCAGCCCGTCGACGAAGTCCATCACGTAGAAGGGCGCTCCGTTCACCTCAGTGTCGGTACAGAGCCCGAGTGCCCGAGGCACCGGGACGCCCGTGCCGTGAAGGGCGGAGATCACCCTGAATTCCCTCGCCATGTCGTGAGCGCTCTCAAGGATGTTGCCAAGAGGCGGTCTGCGCAGAGCCAGATCGGCATCGCCCCTGCCCTGCACCCGGTAGGTCAGGTTCGAGTTGCCTCCCGGGATCAGGTCGAAGGTGAATGGTGGCTCGGCGCCGTCTACTCGTCCGGCTATCCAGCTGCTTACAGCCGGCTCGTCTATGCCCGCGACCGTCATCTGTCCCCTCTCCGTCAAGCTTGACACTTCATGTCTCCAGACACACCCACCGCAGCATGGCACATCAACCACTTGATCGCGAGCGGGCCGGGCGTCACCCGCCGGGAAGCTCGCGCCGGGCCGAAACGGGGACTATCGAAACGGCCGTGACACCTGGTCAGAAGGCTCACATCCCAGATTGCGTCCGCCCAGTACAAACTCCCCGCACCAAGACCGGGGCCACGGGCTGGAACATACGGAAGGCTCGTCTTTGCAGCGGAATCGAACGATCAGGGAACTCCTGCTCTGTTTGACACGACCTACGAAAGAGTGGGTTAGTGGTTCGGGGCTCTGAGCAGGGCGACCGTTCCCCACGAGTGACCTGCCGGCCAACGTCCGGCTGCCCGCGCAGGCTCCATCCGGGTACCGGATACGGCTGTGCAAGCACCGCTCTCATACTCGAAGCGAAGGACTCCCCAAGTGCACGACAGCCTTCCGACGCCGCATCGCTCAGTTAAGTGCAGAGGCGTCTTCGGATGGATCAACGGTCTCTCACGAGGCGCTGGAGGACGCGGAAGGTGTCGATTGCACGACGCTTATGGGGCCACGGTCCAGAAGTCGGAGGAAGAACTGGACCAGGGGTCCGATGATGATGGCGAATACCACCGTTCCGATCCCGACCGTAGCGCCCAGCAACCATCCGGCCACCAACACCGTTCCCTCGATCAGGAAGCGGGACAGACGGATCGAGATCCCCCGGGCTGCTAACCCCATCATCACTCCGTCCCTCGGGCCGGGTCCGAGGCGCGACCCTATGTACAAACCCGATCCTACGCCGATCAACGCGATGGACCCCAGAAGGTACGCCCACCGAATCGGAGTCGATTCGGTGTCGCCCACTACGTACAGCGTGACGTCGATGATCACGCCCACGACGACGGCATTGAGAACGGTGCCGACCCCGACCCTCTGACGGAGGGGGATCCAGGCCAGAAGAACCAGCCCACCCACAAGGATCGTCACCGTCCCGACGGAAAGTGGTAAATGGCGTGCGAGCCCTTGATGGAAGGCGTCCCACGGCGATAGGCCCAGATCGGAGCGCAGCTTCAGTGCGATACCCGCACCGAAGAGGATCAGCCCGAGGACCAGCCCGGGTATCCGGCGCAAGACGGCCCTCGCGTAGCCTGTGCGGAGCCGGGAGCCGAGCCTCAACGGGTGTTCAGGAGGGTGGTGACCGATGACGATTGCTCGGGCCTGCCGCTCGCCGACCCAGGAATCATGCCGGCGCTTGGCCGGCCGCTGGTGGATTGTTCCGCACCCTCTCCGAGGAGGGTGCTGAGAAACCCCCGGTCGGCCCGACTGTCACTGGCAGAATCGCAGGTCAGCGGGCGGAGGGACAACCCAAGCCAATGTTCTTCCGCACCCCTCCTAGCCCCGATTTTTCATGCGGGGGCTTGTACTAGGCGAGCAGAGTGAGGGATATAGGCTTCTGACCAGGGACTACGGCCATTTCCACAATCCCGTCTCGGCCCGTCGGGACCTTCACGTCGGGTGAAGCCAGGCCCAGTCACGATCATGTGGTTGATATGGCCTGTTGCTGTGGGTGTGTCTGGAAACATGAAGAATCAAGGCTAGACAGGCGCGGGCATCGAGCCGAGGTGATCGATCAGGTCCACTACCCGGCTGGAGTATCCCCACTCGTTGTCGTACCAGGCCACCACCTTGGCGAACCTGCCACCCAGCACCTCCGTCCCGCCCGCGTCGAACACGCTCGAGTGGCTGTTCCCTATGATGTCGGAGGACACGAGGGGTTCCTCCGAGTACTGCAGGACCCTGCGCATCGGCCCCCGCGCCGCAGTCCGCAATGCGCTGTTCACCGTCTGCACATCCACCGTTGCGGCCAACTCGACGACGAGTTCCACCAGCGACCCGTCGGGTACCGGCACCCTCATAGCCATCCCGTCCAGCTTTCCGGACACCTCGGGTAGCACGCTCCCGACAGCGCGGGCGGCGCCCGTGGACGTGGGGATGATGTTCTCGGTGGCCGCCCTGGAACGGCGCAGATCCTTGTGCGGCACGTCGGCCAGTCGTTGATCATTGGTGTAGGCGTGGACGGTGGTCATCACGCCCCGGACGATGCCGAATCCGTCGTTCAGTACTTTCGCGATCGGAGCCAGGCAGTTGGTCGTGCAGGAAGCGTTGGAGATGATTCGGTCGGAAGGCTTCAGATCGCCGTCGTTCACTCCGAGGACCACCGTGCAATCGATCTCGTCCTTGGCCGGAACGGTGAGCAGGACCCGCTGCGCGCCGGCCGCCAAGTGTTGTTCCAGGGCGGTCCTGGTCCGGAATGCTCCGGTCGACTCGATGACGACGTTCACCCCTAGTTCCCGCCAGGGAAGCTTCGAGGGTGTTCGTTCCTGCAGCATCTGGATGTGATGACCCCCGACTGTCATCCTTCCCTCCCCCACCTTGACCCGGCGCTCGAGGGCGCCCATCACCGAATCGCGCCGGAGTAGATAGGCGAGAACGTCGTGGTCGGCCAGGTCGTTGATGGCGACCACGTCGATAGCGGACTCGGGCCGCTGGAGAATGATGCGCAACACCGCTCTCCCGATGCGGCCGAAGCCATTGATGGCGACCTTCATCACCATGTCAGCCTTCCTTCGGGTGGTATCGATCGAGCAACTCGACGATTCGGGCCGAGTATCCCCATCCCGTATCGAACCATGTGATCGTTTTGAGCAGGCTCCCGCCGATCACCATGGTCGACAAGCTGTCGAATGTGCCTGAGTACGTGGAGCCCCGGACATCGCTCGAGACGATCGGGTCATCGATGAACCCGAATACACCCGGGTAGTCAGTTCGGCACGCCTCCCGCACCGCCTCGTTCACCTCACGGGCGTCCGTTGAGGTGCGGAGTCGGGTCACCGCGTCGACAGTCGATCCATCGTCCACCGGAACGTTGAGGGCCTTGGAGGAGATCCGGCCATCAAGATGGGGAAACACCCCCTTGAGGATGTCTGCGGAATTGCTGGTGGCCGGAATGATGTTCTCCCCCGCGGCTCTGCTCGACCGGAAGCCGCCGGTAGGCACGTCGCCGAGACGGGCCCGGTTCGTATACGCATGGATCGTGGTGAAGAACATCTCCTCGATACCGAAGCACCTGTCCAGGATCTCGACCAGAGGAGCCATGGCGTTGGACGTGTTCGAGCCCATTGCCACCATTTCCGGATCCTCGTCGAGCACATGGTCTGTGACCCCGCTCAGCAGCAGGGGAAGCTCTCCGGGCTCCTCGGTGGTCGATGCCAGGATCACCCTCCTGGCTCCTGCTCGTAGATGCTTGGCGCACCATTCCGCCGTCCGGTACTTGCCGGTTGCCTGCACGATGGTCTCCACGCCGAGCGACGCCCAGTTCACCTCTCCGGGCTCGACGGCGTGGATGAGCGGGATACGGCGCTGACCGACGAGGAGAACATCGTCGTCGAGGGCGACGCGTTCCGGGAATGGTCCGTAGATGGAGTCATACTTGAGTAGGTAGGCGAGGGCTTCCCGATCGGCGATGTCCACAACCGCCCCCACATGGTCCCGGTCATCGGCCTCAAGTTGGCGGAAGACGTTGCGTCCGATCCGGCCGAAGCCCATAAGACCGATTGACACGTGACACTCCCCACTCGGCGGTTCGCGTCGGAAGTGTATACCCGTGTGTTTTCTCAGGGTTTTCCAGCCCTGATTCTTCCTGAGGCACCCGGACACTCACCCCGCAGCATGCCACATCACCTGCATCATCATGACCGGGCGGTGCTTCATCCACCGGGTGAAGGTCGCGCCCGCCCGATACGGGACTCTCGACCCGGCCGCCATCCCTGGTCAGAAGCTTGTATCCCACGCCCCGTTCGCCCGGGACAAACCCCTGCATGAAAAGTCGCGGCTATCGGACCCCGGGACGCCTGGGGCTCACGCGTCCCGGGGTCCGTGCCTGCTCGCTGATCCCTGGTAGCGTGTGGGGTGCGGTTCCCGCAGCCTGCAGCAGCGTCGATTGATTGGGTATCAGGCTCGACGGCGGCCATAATGGGGACGCATAAGCCGAAGGAGTCAGACAACGATGGCCGGCTACAAGATGATGGTTTGGATCGACCAGGACCTGTGCACCGGAGACGGGATATGCGAGGAGATCGCACCGGACGTATTCGAGGGCCGGGACGATGGCCTCTGGGTTGTCAAGGAAGAGGCCAGATACTTCGGCTCCACCCTCGTGTTCGATGACGCCGGAGGGGACGGCCATGGTCCCGAAGGGCCCCGGGGGGTAGCACGGGTTCCCGACAGCCTCATAGAGGACGTGATCGAATCGGCCGAAGAGTGCCCCGGCGAGTGCATCATGATCGAGCCGTTCAACGAGGCCCTCGTAGCCGAGGGTCGCTGACCGCGCGACGTCGACCGCCGGACTCCGGACTTCCCCGCATCGTCCAGTAGGTCCGAGGTCGACCTGATCGTTCCCTACTCCCTTGTGTCCTTACTGTCGAAGGATCGGCCGGGTTGACTCGAATGTGGTTCTGGGGACGCGTATCGGGAGACGATGTCGGGTATGGCGACGATGACGATGGGTATCCGAACACGCTTCAGCACGTGGGACATGGTGTATCCGAGGAAAGGTCGTCTGGTGAGCGGCCGATTGGTCGCGCCCATCACCAGAAGATCCCAACTGCCGGTGTTGGCCGTTTCCACCAGGTCCGAAGCCGGCTGGGTGACCGGTTTCAGGTCGGCGTCCACTCTTGCTCCCAGGCGCTTGCCGAACGCGACCGACTCCTCCACGAGTTCCAAGCCGGTCCCGTAATCCTGATTGCTGCTCGCGGCGTCGAAGTAGACGGGCTCTGTGATGGTCTCGGCTATGAGGTGCAGCGCAAGCACCGAGCCGTCGTTATGGGCCGCCAGAGAGTACGCAATCTCCTCGGCGGCGCGCGAAGCCCGGTTCGACTCCACCGACAGCAACACCCTGCCCACGTTGTGGGAGGCCGCGTTCGCCACCCGGTCCTGATCACCGGGATCCGGGTAGCGGAAGATGAGGGTCGGTAGCGTCAGTCTCGCCAGCACCCTATCGATCACCGAGGAGAAGACCTCGCTCCCGTCGGCGGGTTCCGTAGCCCCCAGCGCGACGAGGTCGTAGCCCAGCGCAGCTTCGTCGATGATTGCTTCCACCGGGGACGTCCGCTTCCGTCGAATGAGGCGGTGACGCTCTGATCCGAGCGTTTTGAGCACTTCTTCAGGTCCGGCATCTTCTTCGGTGAGAACGCCCTTGAGTGTCTTCCTCCAACTGGTCTGCTGGGCGACCACCGTCAGGACTGTTACTTCAGCCTCTGGGAACAGGGTCCTTATTTGATTGGCGGCGTACACGCTGTTGGTGCCTCCCCGGGTGGGCAGGAGAATCCGGGATGACCCCAGAATCTGTGCCTGGGACCGGATCGCCTCCGACTCGAGCCGGGACCGTTCCTCCCCCCCTGCCTCCATTCCCCGAACCGCGATCTTCAGCAGGATGGGAGCGACGAGTGAGGTGACGATGGCGGCCAGCACGATGACGGTGTACCCGGTATCACTCAGAACTCCGAGGCTCAGGCCCACGAGGGCGACCACGATCCCCATAGCGCCGAGCGCCGAGAGGCCGGATCCCAGGGCCAATCCCTCCCGGAAGCTGAGTCCGGATCGGCGCGCGCCCACCAACGTACCGAAGACCTTGGTGGCCACGGCGAGCACGATTAGCACCACCGTCCAGATGATTGCGCTGGGGCTCGCCAGCAGGCCGATGTCGACCCGAAGTCCGCTGAAGGCGAAGAACACGGGGGCGAAGAAGGAGTCTGTAACTGTTTCCAGGACGTGCCGTACCGCCCCCACCTGGTAGCGCAGCGTGGCCAGGATGATCCCGACGATGAATGCTCCGAGGATGGCCTCGAGACCCAGAACGTGGGTCACAGCCCCACCGGCGATGGCTGCTACCAGACTCACCGTGAGAGCCGCCGTCACGTTCTGTCCCTTCCGCAGTGCCATGCGCATTGCCTGGTTCAGCATCCACCTGCCGACCGTGGCCGCCAGCGCTACGAACAGAACCAGGCCTCCGAGCGAGCTCAGGAGGTCGGACGGTCTGAAACCCTCGCGTGCGATGCCCGCCAGGCCGGCGAGGATGAGCCACCCGACCGAGTCCATCGTCATGCTCACCGCGAGCGTCACCTGGCCGAAGTTGCGCCGCAGCATCCCCAGGTCAAGGAGGATCTTGGCGACCACGGGCAGGGCCGCCACCGAGAGGGCCAGCGCCATGAAGGCGGCGTACAGGCCCCTTCCGGTGTTTCCGATGAACGATGAGGGGGTTAGGAGGGCGACCAGCCCGACCACGACCAGCGGCACGAGCAAGGCTCCGGCCGAGACGTTCACCGCGGCCCGACGCAGCCGCATGATGATCCCCAGATCGGTCTCGTAGCCGATAACCACGAGCACCATGATCACCGCCAGCCATGCAAGCCCGTAGATCGCCGACCCGACCGTCGGATCCGAGAATATCCATTCGAAAGTTCCCGGGTAGAACTTGCCCAAGACGCTCGGGCCGATCACCACTCCCGCGATTATCTGGCCCACTACCGGCGGCTGGCGCAGCTTGTTGGCAAGACCCCCGAGCAGCCGGGCAGCACCCACCAGCAATCCCAACTGGATCAGAAAAACAAGCAACTGGTGCTCATCGAGAAGGGTGAACGCCCCCGATTCGGTAGCGGCCACCACAGGTTCAACCATGAACGTGACGATACAGTACCGAGTCTGGGCCGCCCCGCATTTGGGGGAGAGTGGAGGAGCCCACGAGCGTCCGACTCTCCAGGGGACTCGGAGTGGCCGGGATCGGTGTCTGGCACGATTGAGCCAAGTCCAAGTGGTCTGTTACCACCATCTTCCATGACAGCCCCAAAAGCGTGCTACAGGCGAAGCTCGATGCCGGCTCATACACCGCTGCTCATCTCGCCTCGACTTGACGAACTGACGTGACCGCCCAGACCGAATACATCAGAAAGGGTGGAAGCCGGCAGGTACGAACGATGGCGGGGCTGCGAATGCTTACTGGGGACGGCGCGCCTCCGGTACCCGGCACCATGCCGGACGATAGACGTGGTCGTCAACCGTTGTTCAGTCCGGCATCAAACCGACAAGACTGTTCATCCTGGAACTGTTGTTCCCCGGGGTGAAGCGGACCGGGAGTGGTCGCCGTGCCGCCGGTGTGAATTCACTGCTATCGGGCATGGGACAGGCTACCCATAGAGTCCGCGAACTGGAGGTGAGCAGCCTCGGCACAAGCCTCCGGTGGCCGTGCCACTGGTTCTGCTCCAACCACTGTCTGGAATCAAGAGAAACGCCCTTACAAAGGCATGAAAGACCCGTACACCTCTATAGTGAACGGCAGGCGGCTCCACCGGGTGTATGGCGCGACGTGGTACCTGACATCCACCGGCGCCGATCCACAACCTGGAGGAAAGTATGAGAAGTATTGCAGGTCAGCACAAAGGCTGGGTTGTACTTGTGGCCCTACTTGTCCTGGCTGCCGCATGTGGGGGCGAGGACGCTCCCGCAACGACCGCAGCCACGACCGCGGCGCCCACCTCTGCAGCGACGACCGCGGCGCCCACGACCGCTGCTGCAGGACCTACCGGCGAGATCACGGTGGCTGTCCACCCAGACTGGGACTTCATACATGATGGCGCAGACCAGTACATGGCAGCGAACCCGGGGACCACGATCATTCTGGAGTCCATAGTCGGTGGAAACGACTACTTCCCTACCCTGCCGCGGATCCTCGCGACCGACGAGGCACCGGACGTGACCGTGCTCCAAGTGGGATTCGCCGGTACTTGGGAAGATCTGGTCAATACCGGGACGCTGCTAGACCTCAGCGACGTCTACGTCGAGGATGGGCTTCGGGATGCCTTTCTCGGTCCCGTGGTTGCAACCTACACCGACGCAGATGGCGGGCATTCTGCAATAAACGTCGGTCTCAACTGGATCCCGGTTGTCTACTACAACAAGGACATGTTCGCCGAGTTGGGGATCGACGCCCCCGACGGCGGTCGAGTCGCTTCGATGGACGACTGGTATGCGATCACCGATGCCCTGAAGGATGCGGGTAAGACACCCCTAGCGCTAGCCGTCAGCGGCTTCAGAGCCACGATGTGGTTCACAGGCCAGTACATGGCGAGCAACTGTGGTACCGACTGGGCGCTGGCACTAGAGCAAGGATGGCTACCCGGAGCAACTCCGACATCTAGGTTTACGGATGCCTGTGCCGTAGAAGCCTTTGAGCTCATCAATACCGAATGGAATGAGCGGGGTGTCTATGGCGAGTCACCGTCGACCGTGAGTCGCGATATCGGACAGACTCTGTTCTTCACAGAAGAAGCAGGGATGTTCATGAGTGGCAGCTGGGAGGTAGCAGCGATCAACGCCGCGGACTTGCCCTTCGAAGGAAGTTGGTTGCTGATGCCTTCCATGGCAGCAGCGCCGACCGAGTTCCAGTTGGCAACGATTGACGGATTGGGAGTAGCAGCCAATAGCGACAATCCCGAGTTGGCAGCAGACTTCATTTCCTACATTGCCGGCGCAGACTTTCAGACCTATATGGCCCAGTACTCCCGGTTCTCAGGGCGGAAGGACGTGGTTCCTGACCCGGCGACCGTTCCTCCACTAGCTCTGACCCAACTCGCGGCCCTTGATGAGTTCGCGGGCCAGCCTGCCCCGAACACGTTGCTCCACATCCGGCTTCGCGATCGAATTGCGGAAGGATGGGTGGAGATGCTCGTGGGAACGATAACCGCCGCCGACCTCGCCGCTGAACTGGAGCGAATCGCAGATGAGCTCCGAGCCGGTTAGGAGACGGCCAACAACGAGCATACCGTGACTCAGATGTAACCATGAACTCGGCATCTCACCAGACAAACCGGAGACCTCCACTGGGTGGAGGTCTCCGGTCGTCTTGGGTCTGGATCCTGTTTGCGGTACCCGCGGTGTTCCTATCGGCGTTCCTTCTCCTATATCCATTCCTAGATTCGGCGCGGATCTCGTTGCTTGATTGGACAGGCACCGGTCAGGGGACCTTCGTCGGACTCGAAAACTACTACGACCTAGTTCGTGACCCGATTGCGCGGCTGGCCCTCCGGAACACGCTCGTCTATTCGATTGGAATGACGATGGGAACTGTCGGGATAGGGGGCGCTATAGCACTGGCCATCGATCGAAGGATCCCCGGTGCCTCTACATTCAAGTTCCTAGTCTTCCTACCTGTATTACTCCCGATCGTATTTACCAGTCTCGTGTGGGCGTTCTTCCTCGACGGCAATTTCGGAGGGATCAACGATATTCTCGGATGGATCCATCCATCTCTTTCTCGCCCCTGGCTCGGCGATCCTGCCACAGTAAATCTCGTGATCATCTTGGTCAGCGTTCTGCAGTTCGCCGGTTTTCCAATGGTGATCCTGGTTGCCGCACTACGGGACATACCTCGCGACATCCATGAGGCGGCTACCATAGATGGAGTATCACCACTCCAGCGGGTACGACACATCAGTATCCCATCTATCCGAGATGTCATTGCGACTATCACTCTCATCCAGTTCATGTTTGGTTTTCGAGTATTCGACCAGGTATTTGTCATGACTAGAGGTGGACCAGGCCGGTTCTCAGAAGTCGCAGCGACCTTTGTATGGCGAGAGGCCTTCGTTAACAGAAGGTTCGGCTACGCAACAGCCCAGGCGATTGTCACGAGTCTGGTCATTGCCGTTCTGTCGATGGCGTATCTAACGATCATCAGACCAAGACGCCTTGAGCGATCCGGATAGGTGCCGAACACAATGTCGAAACGAACGAAGTTATCAGTAGGGGCTCTCAAGGTTGTTGGCTTTGCGTGTTTACTGCTATGGACCTTGGCGACCATCATACCGGTCATAGGAAGCGTGCTCTCCTCCGTCAAAGAACAGACGGAGATCATCTCACAACCGCTGGAGCTCCCGGCGGGACTCCGTCTTGATAACTATGACAGGGCCTGGGAGGGCACCAACCTGGGAGAGCCCTTGATCCTGTTCGCACGGAACAGCGTGATCGCGACCAGCGTCGGAGTCGTCCTCGGAGTGGGAGCGGGCGTGTTTGCCGGGTATGCGATAGTCAGAAGCCGGACAAGGTTCGGAGGGCTACTGAACCGCTACTTCGTGCTCCTGATCACCTTGCCGTTCATCGTGACATGGATACCACTCTTCGTGCTCTCGGACCGCCTCGGTGTGCTGAGCAACCCGCTAGCGCTCGGTGTGATGTATGCAGCGAGACTAATACCCTTCGCAGCCGTCATGATGCGCGCTTACTTCTCCTCGTTTCCTCTGGACCTAATCGAGGCAGCACAGATTGACGGCTCGAGTGAGTTGACGGCCTTCCTACGTATTGTGTGGCCTCTCTCGTGGGGAGGTGTGATTGCTGTTGGTCTGGTTCAGGTGATCTTCATTTGGAATGAACTCGGACTTGGGCAAGTCCTATTGCTAAGCCCGGACAGTCGAACACTCCCCGTTGGTCTGACACAATTCCGAGGCCAGTATGGTTCCGACTATGGCGCCCTCTTCGCTTCCCTCGTCCTGACGATAGTCCCTATACTCGTCCTGTATACCTTTACTGAGAGGAAGCTCACAGAGGGTCTCCGAATAGGAGCGATGAAATGACGCGGAAGATAGTCAAGACAGCGGACAACCGCGTAGTCAAGCGAGTATCATGTCTGATACAACCAGAGCATGTAGAGAATGTGCTCCCTCATACGTGGTGGGTGTCGAGTACAAGTTGTACGCGGGGGTGAGGCCGACCTTCTGAAGGAGGAACCCATCGTGGGAACACGACCGATACAGGTTGGTCTTCTCGGTGCCGGAGAGGTCGCAGGGCAGTACTTACCGAACCTGCTAGCTAGTGATCAGATCGAACTGGTCGGTGTTGGTGACTTAGATCATGTAGGGGCCGAACGGCTGGCTCAAGTCCATCACATCCCGAAGGTGTTTCCAGGTGAGGAGATTCTCAATGACAAGGGGATAGACCTGATCGTGAATCTCACGCCTATCCCGGCGCATTTCGATACAAGTTTGCGTATTCTAGAAGCTGGCAAGCACCTCTACAGCGAGAAGCCTCTCGCCCTGAGCGCAGAGAAGGGTTCTGTATTACTGGCAACCGCGGAGCGCATGGGTCTGAGCATCGGTTGTGCACCGGACACAGTTCTGGGTGTCGGGTTCCAAACCGCCCGCCGTGCGTTGGAAAGGGGTGTGATCGGTAATCCCCTCTCCGCGTCTGCCTCCATGTTGCGGCCGTTACCCGTACTAAATCGACACCGTACCGGAGCGATACCCCTATTCAATATGGCACCGTATTACCTTTCTGCTCTGATCAACCTGTTTGGACCCGTCACGTCGGTGGCGTGGATGTCGCGGCTGTGTCGCGTCCCGACGCCCTCAGATCAGCGTCCGATCTTTGCGTCCGGCAGCCTGAGGTTCAAGGACGATGTTCTGTGTGATCTAACGCTACGCTGGGGTGGCACACCTTCAGGGGAGGTTCCGGTTCTGAAGGTGTTCGGTACCCAAGGGGTGTTGTGCTTTCCGAATCCCGATACCTTTTCGGCTGGTGTTCGCTGGCGTCGGCATGGTGAGGGCTCGTGGAGATGGATGTCCGAGGAGCACAGTCCCGATGGCCGAGGTGTCAATCGACGCGGAGTCGGAGTTGCGGACATGGCGCAGGCCATACGCCAAGGGAGAACTCCACGTGCAGCGGCCGATGTGGCCCTGCATGTAGTCGAAATAGTCGAGAAACTGAGTCTGCCCGGCCCTGGCAACGATGCCTCGGGCGGTTGGCTACAGACCGGTTGCGACAAGCCAGCCCTGTTGTGATTCTGCATCCGGGTGATAGCTGGTTGGTGATCCGAGAGGTGACTTCCTCGATGTGTGGCAGGTTGGATGGATCGAGTCGAGTTCGTAGAGACCTGGCGTACCAACATGTTGGAGACGGATATGGCGCTGGCTAGAGTCAACGTCGGGGTCGCCGAGGCGGCAAGCTCCGTAGGTCACGGGGATCACCACGCTTCCCCGTTGGCGGAGTGTCTTCGGCGTCACCGCGAGGAGGTGGATTGAACGCCGAGCGCAGGCTCCCATCCAACGACACCAACCTGATCGACGCTGCGAAGGTGACCGCCGGTCTGGGCACCGCCGCTCGACCGGGAGCGTCCGGCGCCACGCAGGCCGACCTCCGTTCGTTCGACAGGTGCGCCGGATGACGGCATGGATCGGAACCATGCACGGTGTATGGCATTTCAGCTTTACCGTCTCCGACATGGATCGGTCCCTCGAGTTCTACGTTGGATTGCTGTCGTTCGAACTGGTGCATCGCCAGGTCCAGGACAACCCGTACACAAGACGTTTGGTCGGCTATCCGGACGCTCGGATCGTTGTTGCCCAGTTAGCCGTGCCCGGCCAGCCGCGTCACCTCTCCACGCACGACCTCGAACTGGTGCAGTACGTGACACCGCGGGGACAGCGAGGCGACGTCAATATTGCCAATCCGGGCGCCGGCCACCTTGCGATGACGGTCAACGACATTCACGGATGGTACGAGCGGCTAAGCGCTGCGGGCGTGTCGTTCTTCTCAGAGCCGAACCGGATAACGGCCGGTGTCAACGAAGGCGGTTACGCGGTCTACTTCCACGATCCAGATCAGATCGTCCTGGAACTATTGCAGCCGCCACCGGGACGGCTCTAGGAGGGTGCTGAACAATGACGATTGCTCGGGCCTTCCGCCCGCCAGCCCAGGAAGAATGCCAGCGGTTGGCAGGCCGCTGGTGGATTGCTCAGCACCCTCCTAGAGGCTCCGACAATGTACCTCTGGGGCGGATCGGCGCAAGGGACTACGTCCAGGGTCAGCCGTTCTCGGTCATCGGGGTCCGATGCGCCGGTGTATACCTCTATCCACCAGACGAACCGGAAAGTACGCTCGGCGCCTTCTAGGTCAAGCTTGGAACGCACCATTGATTGCCAGCCCCCCAAGGCCGTGGCTGCATCACTCATCTCAACCTACCACCCTCGCCGCAATCGACGGACCCGAACCGGGTCGCCCTTCCGGTTGTTCGCCGAGTACGGTAAGAACCTTCGTCGCGAAGTTCCCGTGGGCGGTAGCCAAGGCTTCGACAGCGCCCATGATCCAACTGTTCGCTGTGTTGGAGCTTCTGTTCAAGCTTGCTCTGACCCTGTTCAAGACGGAAGAGCTTGTCGAAGACGGCCCCTAGGGCGTCCTTAAGGGTCATGTATCCGTGTACGGGCCGATCCAGATCGGTGGCCATTCGGTGGTTCCTTGTCTCGTTGGCTCCTGACACTAAACCCTACCACGTTATAGAACATTGGTTGATTTCTGCCTGGTACCGCTCGGGGTGCTACCCAGCACGACCGAATCACCGCCCAGCCCACGAGGGGGGTGGAACGTGCCCTTGTGCGCCCGCTTCAACATCGACCAGAAACTCTCGACGCCGTTGGTGTGGACCATGTCGCGGACGTATTCGCCTACGGAGTGGCGGACGAGGTGCTGGTCGGGTAGGCCGTCGTCGGCGATTGCGCCGTCTGTGTAGACGGGTGCGTTGGGTGCGCGGTTGTCTTCGACGAACCCCTGTAGCGTGTCGGCGTCGGTGTTGGCTATGACTTGGCCGGTGGCTCGGTCTCGTGCGCCTACGACGGCGGTCTTGCCGACTGGTCCGCGTCCGGCGTTGAGTCGCTTGTTCTTGCGCTTGTTGCGCTCAAGCCCACCGACGTAGGTCTCGTCTACTTCGAGGGGTCCGGCGAACAGTTGCGGTCCGGCTTGGGTGAAGGCTTCCCGGATGCGTTGCTGCATGAACCAGGCGGTCTTTTGGGTGACGCCGATGTCTCGGCGGAGTTTCACGGAGGACACACCCTTGAGGTTGGTGGTGTCGAGGTAGATGGCGTAGAGCCATTTGAGGAGGGGGATGGGTGATCCGGCCATGACGGTGCCTGTCTTGACGGAGAAGTACTTGCGGCAGTCGCGGCAGCGGTAGGGCATCTTGGCGTGGCTGGCTTCGTGGGTGTTGACGCTTCCACAGCGTGGGCAGGCTCGTCGCCCGTCCGGCCATATCTGGTTCTCGAACCATTGGTGGGCCGAGTCTTCGTCGGGGAACATGCGGGCGAGTTCTAGGAGGGTGCTGAACAATGACGATTGCTCGGGCCTGCCGCCCGCCGGCCCAGGGATTATGCGGGCGGTTGGCAGGCCGCTGGTGGATTGCTCAGTACCCTCCTAGTGTCCCGAGTCGGGAGTTCGTCATAGAAGAGCGGGCTACACCTCCACCCCACCGAACCCCGAGAACGCGAAAATCACCGGAAGGTGCCTCTTTCCTTGGGATCCCACCCCCGCCGCCACCTCCGAGGGTCACG
>JAPOQZ010000037.1 GCA_026710435.1 bacterium
ACGATTGGATTCCAAGACGCGCCGCTTCTAACGGGATCATCGCTCGTCCCGAGAACGGGTCGCACATTTTGGCGCCTTTGGGGTAATGCTTCGCGAGCTCGTCGCGAAGTTCGCTGTTCTTGGCGTCGTAGCCCTCCATCGTCTCACGCACCAGTTTCTTGAGCCGTTCCTGCTCCCGGTCATCGTCGGGCCAGGGGAGCAGAGAGCAGATGACAGCTGCTCTTGCCTGAGCGAGCGGTCGGGATGCGAACCAGGTGAACAAGCTCTTCTCGGCGAAGCCGGACCCCCACCCTTTGGCCGAGTGTCTGGAAACCTCGGCGCAGGGGAACCATCGTTCGATCATCCGGGTAGTCACGAGACTTCTCCTTGCTTGGGCAGGGCTGCTTTGAGTGCGCTGCCGGGCAGTCGCACGATTTGCACGTCCCTGAAGCGGTCACGGAAGATCTCTGCGGGGTTCTGCCATGGTCCTAAGAGTCGGCCCACCCCATCCGAGCAGCCTTCCACCACGTACAGCCAATAGTCGTCACCGAGTTGGGAAGCCTTAAGGAGTTCGCCTCCCGTGAGTTCGATCCCGGCACTGGTTGCTCTTTCTTGACACCCCTTGACTTCCACGCATCGCTGCTCCGCGCCGCGGCGAGCGAGGAGGTCGTAGCCGCGCCTCTCGGAATGGACGTCGTCAACACGCCAGCCGTCGCTTTCGAGCAATGCGGTTACCAGAGCCATGGAGGCGGCTTCGCTGTCGGCTTCTTCATCCGCGGTGGCGTCGGGATCGTCCTGAGAGAGGGCTATGACGTGTGCCCATCCGACGCGGCGAGGCTCACCGCGGGTGACCCACGCGGCCATTTTGGCTTGGCGGATGCGTTTCTTGATGGTCGTTTTAATGTGTGTGCGTTGTGCCAGTCTGACTTGTCGGTCGTTTATCGTGTCCGTGAAAGCGTTCGGTAGTCGCCGTAGTTGGGTGGAGAGTTGCTTGACCCAGCCGTCTCGTACTTCGGCGCGGCGATCGCGCTCCTCTGTGGCTGCCCGATCGGCCCGCTCCGCGGCGGCTTCCGCAACTGTGGACGGGAGACGTACAGGAGTCAGGTCGGGTACAGGGGCGACGTTGGGGAGCGTATCCCATGAAACAGGCTGTGCCGTGCCTGTGCTGTCCACCCGGATCAGCCATGAGACGGTGCTGGAGTGTTGCCGGTGGTGGTTGCCGTCTGAGCCTTCGGTGATGTCGCATTCGTAGACGAACAGCGTGTAGTCGGTCCGAGCGCTCTTATCCCCCAGGGTTGCGCCTCGCCACATCTCCGTTGTGACCCTCTCGCGTAGGCCGGAGACGAGCGCGGTGAGCGCAGGGTCGCTCGGTCCTAGCATCAGCGCCTCAGTGGCGCGTTCGCGGCCGTTGGCTATCGCTTCCTGGCGGGTGTCAGCTCGGGTCGCTACAAGGGCGGAACCGTTGGACGGACGTAGCGCCTCCGGGAGTTCCCAACCGTGCTCGGCTGTCGAGGCCGACAGGTAGTAGAAACCGTCGTCATCTATCGGAACCGGCTTGCACTCCATCAGACCGCTGGATTTGATACGGTCCAGGAACCGTTCGACGATGATCGGGTTCACGCGGGCGATGTGATCGTCGTGGAGTGCTGCGTAGGCCGCTGGTGCGTCCACTTCGCTACTCAGAGCGCGGAGTTCCGAGTAGTGGTCGTCGCGTGCCTGCCTTATCTCGTCCGGGGTAGGCCAGTCACTGATGGACGACACACCGGAGTCGGTGTCATAGAAGAGCCGCAGCAGCCTCTCGTGTTCACCGGCGCCGTCACCCGAGCGGACACGTTCCATGATGGCCTGGAGACTGTCGAACATCTTGCCATCGAGTTCGTTGGCCGCCTCAATCAGCCGGTCCAGCAGCCTCGCGTGTGCATCCCCCTCGCGGGTCCCCAAAGCGACGAGGTTGTACAGGTAAACCTTGCGCTGCTGGCCGATACGATGGATGCGGCCCATGCGCTGCTCCAAGCGCACCAGCGACCATGGAATATCCCAGTTGACAAGAACATGAGCGGCCTGAAGATCGATACCCTCATTCCCCGCGTCGGTAGACACGATGACCTCGAAACGGCCGTCCATGAACCGTGCCTGGATTGCTGCACGTTCGGTGTGGTTGTGGCTGCCCGAGTACTGTTCAGCCGTGAACCCCTCGTTGGCGAACATGCCGACCAGCCAGTCGGCAGTGTCCGCGTACTCGGTGAACACCACGAGTTGCTGCCCCGACCCGGGAGAGATCTCATTGTCGCGGAGGCATCCGAGCATCGGTTCCCACTTGGAAACGTCCAGATCCCCTAACACCAGCTGGTCCGAGCCCAAGCCGACCATCGGTTCAAGCTCGGCCAGCATCTCGTTGATCGCCTTCCGCTCAGCGCGCGCGTTGAGCGAGCGTGCGGTCACGACCCGCTCCTCACGCTGATCGTCGTCCTCTTCGGGATGGTCCTCCCCACCGAGCGCGTCGCCTGTGCCCATCTTGACCAGCCGGCGGCGGAGAGTCAGGGCCAACGCATACAGCGACGAGGCGGCCCGCTTGCCGTACACCATCGCCGCGAGAGCACGACCCTGCACAGGGAAGTACTCGTTCACCAAGTCCTGTGCCCAGTCGTAGAAGCGCTGCTCCTCGGATGTCATCGGCACCTTGACGTTCCCGGCCTCCCGCTCCTTGAACAACGGGCTCCGGGAGTCGTAGTCGAAGATCTGCTCCTTCATTCGTCTCAGGAAATGCAACGGACCCGGCTTCAGCGGACCGTCAGATCTGGGGGTGTCGTTGTCCGAGCGTGGCCGTCTTGGTAGGCCGCTTTCGGGGTCGCGGCTGGTGGGGAACACATCAGGGTCGACCAAGTGCAACAGCTCCCGGAAGAGCCACTCGTCGCCGCGGTGTGGAGTCGCGGTCAAGAACACGGCGTGAGGTACCTTGGCCGACAGTTCTCTGCCGACTCTGTGGAACGTCTGAGCAGTCGGGGTCATGCGATGAGCCTCATCGAAGATAATCGCGTGCCACCCCGCGTTGTCCGGGCGTAGCGCCTCTCGCACCGACGGGTTCACCGCGGCCAGGTTCAGCGACACCACCCACAGATCCTGGCCCTCGACCGACAGCGCCCCCTGACGGATCGTCTCCGCTGTGACCTCACGGAGTCCGCCGCCGAAGAACCGCTCGAAGTCGGCCTTCCACTTGATGACCAGATGCGCCGGGCATACCACCAGAGCCCGCTTGACCAGGCCCTTGCGCTGTGCCTCCCGCAGCCAAAGCCCCGACATGATGGTCTTCCCGGTACCCGGCTCATCGGCCAGCAAGAACCGCAACAACGGCTGTGTGATCATCTGCCCGTAGACCGCCGCCATCTGATGAGGGAACGGCCTCAGCGGTGTGGATGCCAACACAGTGGACCGGGCCGAACGCACCGCGCCTAGCATCCACTCCGTCCACAGCCCCGCGATCACGACGTCCGGTGCGGCTGCTCCATCTTCCGAAACAACCTCAACGCGCGCTGCCTGCTCGACAGTGAGGGACACTCTGCGGAACGTGTCCACGGACTCATCGTCCTGAACGTACAATTGAAGACGGCCATGCCGGTGCATCGCAAGGTCAACCACAACGATCCCTGACTCGCCAGGCAACCGCACCCGCTGCCCTGGTGTGATCGGTGTAGGCGCGAAGTCGCGAGCGTGCGTCGACGGCGTGCGACCTGCCGAATCAGGGAGGGGCCTAGACACTCTCACTCCGATCTAGTTCCATAAGAGGGCGAGCCACTTACAGCCGCCCTGCCTGCGAACGATGGTCTGACGCCGTTCCCATTAGCCGCCTTGTCGGTCAAGTTCGGCGCATGCGGTCAGGGTGGCGTCGATGATCGTCCAGAGTGGGTGGGTGTGGTCGGCTTGGTAGAAGCGTCGCACATCGCGTGTGGGGGGTTGGGGTGTGATCATGCCGAGCTGTTGGAGTATCCGCATTTCGCGGCGTACGTAGCGGGCGTCGGTTCCGATGCCTTCCGCGATCTGCCGCTGGTAGAACCTGCTGTCTTGGGGTTGGGTTCGGATCCAGATGGCCACCGATAGGCGGTGCCGGGCTCCGCAGAGTGTTTTGGAGACGTTGCGGATGACCTCTTGGGTGGTGTCGTCCATGTGAAGTAGGTCTTTCTCGGGATGCGTCGAACAGTCCGCTCTGTAGCCCCGTATTATGTCTCACTCGCTCTGTATCATAGTGTCTATGGTCACAGGAAATACAGCAGGTGTCCGATGGGCAATGTGCGGGTCGCGACGAACCCGGGTACCTCTGGAGGCGCGCCGAGGTCCTTGTGTTTTATCGGCGCAGCTGCGGCATGCGGGCTCGTGCGATCTTCGGGGCCGGTGCTGGCGGGTTCCGGGTGCCCTGCTACAGGAGTCTCTCGGCGGAGTGCGTAACCCCAGATCACAGATCATTTCCACGGGTTGTGGGCGTCCTGCCACGGAGTCTCTGGGCGGGTACATAACCCCAGATCATCGTGCCGGCCCTTGCCCTGCGGTCGGTCTCAATCTGCCGCATCGCTTGGGCGAAAGACCTGGCCATCGGCCTGCCGCGGCTATAATCAAAGGCTACTCACGGAAGAAAAACCCGAAGTGCTCGCTTCAAGTTTGCACACTTAACGAGCACTACGGGCCTACACCCACAAAGGGGATTTACGATCGCTAGTATAACACAGCTACCCCCGTTTTCGAGGCAGTCGTGGCGGTTCGTGTTGCTGACCGCCTCCCCACGGTCAAGGTCGCGGCTGTGACCTGCTTCACCCAGGCTCCGCTATCCACGGACCTGCCCGCCGACGTGCTGGCGAAACTGTCGTTGTGGCGCCCACCGGTCTGGGACATCCATCCTGATGACAGCGGCGACCTCGAAACGCTGGTATGGCCGACGGTTCGTTGCTGGGTTGCGGCTGCCCACCCGGATAGCGTTTCGATGGTCCGCGAGATGCTTCGGGTTACGTCGGGGTTCGGTGCCTGGATATTCGGGGTGTCGGCGACGGTGGATGTCCGGATGTTGTGTCCCGCCAACGTGGAGTACTGGGCGTTCAAGGTGAACGCTCATAAGAGTCTGGTGTGGCGGCACCATACCAGGTGGCTTCTACGTCAAGTGGGGCGGGCTGTGTTCCCGGACGGCTGGGTCGAGGTCCCTGTTGGGGAACCGATCGGGCGTAGACCCCCGTCCAGCCCTTACATGCCGGGTGATGAGGCAGCGTTCCGGCTGTCGGCACGTTTGCCGGCCCGGGTGGAGCCCGCGGGCCGACGGTGGGTGGTCGCTGCCACTCTCGGGGCGGGCCTGCTCAGCCCAGCGGTCGCAGCAGCCGAGACCGGCGATCTGGTCAACCTCGGAAACGACCGGCTCGGTATACGGGTCGGGGGCACGCATCCGCGTGTGGTGCCGATACGCCACGATTACACCTCCCTCGTACGGGAAGCTGTGGAGCTGGCCGACGGCGGACAGTTCGTTACGGCGACGCACCGCACCGCGGTGTACATGCTGTGCCGCCAGGTCGGGATCAGTGGCCGTACCCTGTCGGTGCGGCGTGCCCGTTCCACCTGGCTGGTCGCCCACCTACACGCCGGTACTTCCCTGTCGGTGCTGCGCCGGATCGCCGGTCCCCTGCCACATCGCCAGCCCGCAGAACCGGTCCAGGCCGATCCGCGGTTCCCACCGGTGAACGCCGAAGTCGCCGAGGCAGCGGGGAACCTTCACTCCGGGAGGCATACCGATGTCCGACTCGACAGGTCGCCACAGCCAGCCGTGGAGCATGGCCACGGTCTTGCCCG
>JAPOQZ010000005.1 GCA_026710435.1 bacterium
GGCACTACGGGTGTTTCGACAGTCCTGTCTCGGCCCGGCGGGACCTTCACCCGTCGGGTGAAGTTAGGCCCAGTCTCGATCATGTGGTTGATGTGGCATGTTGCCGCGGGTATGTCGGGAAACATGAAGAATCAAGGTTAAGGTCTGGATCGAACCCGAACCCCCGAGACCCAGTAATCACGACTCGATCGTTCCGGTCCTCCACAGGCGGGAGCGCCATGCCGGGTCGACGAGGCGCGCTCTGTGACCCAACCACACCAGGTAGGCCAGGCCCGCCACTTCCTGCCCCAGCCTGATCGGGTGCTCGAACACCGAACCCGGCAGGCCAGACCATTCGCCGCTCACGCCTCTAGGCAAGTCCCATCCCGGCAACGGCCACAGCAACAGGTCGGGCACCGTCCACATCCCGTCCAGCAGCAGGTGGAACATCACACCCACGGCCACCGCAACCGCTCGCCGGCGGGCTGGGCTGCGGACTCGCGTGACCCACATCCCCACCGTCATGAGCGCCACAGCCAGCACCAGCGTGTGGCCGAGCCCGCGCCCGATGCGGTGAGGCTCGGCATGCAGGAGAAGGCCGACCGGTAGGTCGACCACGTTCGGTAGCACGGCTCCGGCCACCAGGAATCGAAGATCTACCTCGGGATCCCGAAAAACCGTCCGGAACAGGAAGACCGCCCCACCAACGTGCCACAACAGCATCAGTCAGGTCCGGATGGTGGTGAGACCTCCCTGCCGAAGGTGCCCATGCGATCGCAGGTAGTGGCTGGTTTGATCGTGGTCACTACGGGACCCGCGATACCGCAACGACTGCGAATAGCGTGGGTGCGCCCTGGTCCGGTCATGGATCGGTCACTATACGACCTTGCTGGTTCCGCTACTCTCCGGCTGGCGGATCTGCCATTGCGAGGCGACTCGGCATCCGCTGCCGGTCTCCTTCCCCGGCACGGGTGGTGCGCCTCTCCCCCCTCGCGGGCTCCAAGCAAGCAGCCTGGAGGGGACCATTGGGAGATGGTGCTTGCCGTTGCTTGAATACCCATCACGACGACAGGAAGGCGCTACCGGTGACCACTCCCCCTCGGCACAGACTCTGCGGCTCGGATCTGGACGTGTTTCCGCTTGCACTGGGAACGAATACCTTCGGCTGGACGGCGGACGAGCCCACCTCCTTCGCAATCCTGGATGCCTACGCAGCAGCCGGCGGGAACTTCCTCGACACCGCGGACTCGTATTCGGTCTGGGTGCCCGGAAACCAGGGCGGGGAGAGCGAGACCATCATTGGCCGGTGGATGAGGAGCCGAGCCAACCGGGACGACATGGTGATCGCCACCAAGGTCAGCCAGCATCCCGAGTACCTGGGTCTCGCCCCCACCACGATCAGAGCTGCTATCGAAGCCTCCTTCGAGCGTCTGGGAGTCGACGTCATCGACCTCTACTATGCCCACTTCGACGATCCCGGCACGCCACTCGAGGAGACCGTCCGCACGTTGTCCGAGTTGGTGGACGAGGGCAAGGTGAGGTACCTGGGTGTCTCCAACTACTCGGCCGAACGCCTGGAGGAGTGGGCGAGGATTACCGAGGCCGGTGGATTCCATCGTCCGATCGCTCTGCAGCAGATGTACAGCCTGGTGGAGAGGGGCGTAGAGCAGACCACCCTCCCCATCGCCCAGAGCGAAGGATGGGCTTTCCTCCCCTATTACGCACTGGCGCTCGGTTTCCTAACCGGCAAGTACAGCTCGGGCGACCGGATCGACAGCCCCCGGGCTGAGTCCGCCTCCGCCTACCTGACCGGAAAGGGAAGGCGCATCATCGCCACGATGGAGGAAGTGGCCGATGCTCACCGAGTCTCGCCGGCATCCGTGGCACTGGCGTGGGTGGCAGCCCGACCGGGGGTTGGCGTTTCGCTAGCGGGCGCCCGGAATCCGGAGCAGTTGGAACCCCTGATCGAATCCACCAGGCTGGTCCTCACGGAAGATCAGATGGCCGCGCTGGACGAGGTCTCCGGATAGGTGCGCTGCTGTGGCCGGACGGTAGGGTCGCGCACCAGGTCGGCGGCACCTCGTGTGCTCACGCTACTTGATCGTGGTCGGTCTGCGTTGCGAGCGGCGACCAACCACGGGAGCCGTGCTACGAACAGCGCTGAAGCCGTCTATCGTTCGATCGCCTCTCGATGACTAGGAGGGTACTGAACAATGACGATTGCTCGGGCCTGCCGCCCGCCAGCCCAGGCATTTTGCGGGCGGTTGGCAGGCCGCTGGTGGATTGCTCAGCACCCTCCTAGGGAGATCGATGCCTGACTACGGCGACATGCACGGATGGGACCGCCAGGACTTCGTGGAGAGCCCGGACGCCTTTCTGCCTGCGTACATGGGGGCAACAACGTTCGCCAAGCTGCCCCTGGTGGAAGACCTCGGGGAAGTCGCCGCCCGGTCACCGGATGCGGTCATCGTCGGTGCCCCGCTCGACGACGGGACCACCTACCGGCCTGGCGCCAGGTTCGGCCCGAGGGCCATACGGACAGCCAACAACAACTACGGGGTCTTCTATTCCCTGCAGTTGGGCGTGGACGTCTTCGAGGTTCTCGACGTGGTCGACGCCGGCGACGCCAACATCGAGCCGGTTTGGCTGGAACGGGGCTACGCGATGATCTACCGGAAGGTTCGCGACCTGGCTAGGACCGGCGCGGTTCCGATCATTCTCGGAGGTGACCATGGCATCACCTGGCCGTCGGCCACCGCCATCGCCGAGGTCAACGACCCGGCGAAGATCGGGATGGTTCACTTCGACGCTCACGCCGACACGGGTGAGGTGACCGGTCCGATCGCCAACCACGGATCACCCATGAGGAAGCTGCTGGAGTCGGGTGCGATAGCGGGACCTAACTTCGTCCAGGTTGGCCTCCGCGGCTACTGGCCGGACGGGGAGACACTGGCGTGGATGGAGGAGAAGGGCTTCCGCTCGCACTTCATCACGGAGATCGAGGAGCATGGCACCGAGGCGGTCGTGGACCAGGCGATCGACGAGGCGCTCGATGGAGCCGATGCCATCTACCTGAGCGTTGACATCGACGTTCTCGACCCGGCGCATGCGCCGGGGACAGGTACAGCGGAGCCGGGCGGGCTCAGCACCCGGGAACTGCTAGCGGCGGTGCGCCGAATTGTCGGCGCCGTCGACCTGGCCGGGATGGACGTGGTGGAGGTCTCCCCACCCTACGATCATGCCGAACTGACTTCCATGGCAGCCAACCGGGTGGTTATGGAGGCACTGTCGGTGCTTGCCGTCAAGAAGGAGTCGGGTACCCCGGTGCGGAGATCACTCGGCTAGCCGGTCCGGTACGACCGACGGTCAGAACACCAGGATTGCGGCACAGTGAATGCACTGCGGAATCGTGTCCTCGCGGATCTGGTCGTACTCGCCTACCGACATGGCGAGGTGGCAAGCACCGCAGACACGCCCTGAGAGCTCTCCCACCACTATGCCGCCCCTCCGTTCGCGCAGACGCCGGTACATGCGCAGCAACTCCGGAGCAACCACGCCGGCGAGTTCGCCACGGCGTTCACGGTGACGGCCAACTGAGGAATCGATGGCGGAGCGGGCTTCGGAGATCCGGATGGCAAGATCCCGCTCGACCTCCTTGGTCGAGTCGGCTTCCTTCTGCAGGACCTTCTGCTTCTCCTGCCGGCCCTCCCGCTGCTCGAGTAACTCCAGCAACTCGTCCTCTATCGTCGAGATCCGCCTACGCAGGCTGTCGACATCGGCCCTCATGTTCTGAGCCTCCCGAGCGTTCATACCGCCGGCGAACAACCTTCGCTCCTGTTCCGCCAGTCTCTGCTCGCTCATCAGGAGTTCGTGATCCAGCCGGGTGATGTCTCGGTCCAAGCTTCTCAGTAGGTTGGTCGACTCCTCCAGGGCTGCGGCTGCAACTTGCGCGGCTCTGCGGGCCTGCGCGTGCGCCGCCAGCTCCGGCAGGGAGCGACGGTCCTCAAGTAGTTGGTCGATCCTTGCATCCACCTGCTGCAACTCCAGCAGGTCGGCAAAGCTGGTCAGCCGTTCCATTGGACCTCCCACGGGTCATCGTCGATCCCCACGAGATCGACGGGCGCCTCCACGATCTCGTCGAGCAAAGAGTAGAGCGCCCGGACTCCGGGCCGCTCGCTCGGTCCATGCCCGGCGTCCACGACCGCCATCCCGCGGTCCAGGGCTCTGCGGGCCTGGTGGTGGGACAGATCCCCGGTCAGGTAGATGTCGGCGCCCACCGACGCCGCATCGTCGACATGGGAACCGCCCGAACCCGGCAGCACCGCAACCCGGGGCCTGCTCAGGTCGCGCAGACCAGCGAACCGCGGGCGGATCTCCAGGACTTGCCGCACAACCTGGAGAAAATGGCCTGTGTCACCGGCGAACGAACCGTGACGTCCCATCCAGACACCGTCGCCGGCGGATGAATCCGCCCGTGCGAACCCTTCCGCGCCTTCCACGAGGAGGGCCTCCGCCAAGGCATCGGCCGTTCCCCCGGCAGCTGCATCCCAGTTGGTGTGGACGGCGATGACCGACACACCTGCTGCCGCCAGGGCGAACGATCGCCCTTCCGGACCCGGCACTGCGGTCACCGAACGGAGCGGGCGGAACACCAGGGGGTGGTAGGTAATCACCAGATCGAATTGCTTGGCAAGAATCGCCTCCGCCACCATTCCGGTGATCTCGTGTACCACAGCGACCATCGAGAACTCGCTCGTCCGGTCACCGATCTGCAGACCAACCGAGTCCCATCCCGCCGCGGTTCGGAAAGGAGCACGCCCGTCGATCGCCTCCAACACGTCGCCGACTCTGGTCATTTGAAAGAATCGTAACCGGACCAGCGGTTAGGAAACGGATCATGAGGTCGGGTCTCAGGCGATGCCGGAAACCTCCCAAACCCGAGCCTCCCACAGCGCCCTGGAGCCGCGGGTCGTGATCCGGACCACACCCCGCTCGGCGAGGTCGCTCAATACCTGGCTCGAGGCAATCTTTGACGGGAGCGGGATCCGACGTTCGGTCAGCTTCCGGACCCTCGTGTAGAGGCCCTTCGCAGTCTCGATGATCGAGGTCTCGTCCTGCAACGACCCGGTGGGAAGCAGCAACCGGCCTCCCGCCGCCAGCCGGCGGCGCGCCTCCTCCAGCATGCGAATCGGCAACTCGCTGCCGCGAGCCCCGCCCCCACCCTTGGTCGGGAACCAGCCGCTCTCATCCGCCAGAGCATCGGGAATCCCTGAGACGTCACCGATTATCACGTCCGCTTTGATGCTCCGGTCGAGCGGCTCGAACAGGTCGCCGCAGTAGAAGGTGACCCGGTCGCTGACCCGGTTGGCCTCCGCGTTGGCCCGGCCGACCTCGATCACGTCGGGACTCTTGTCGATCGCATAGACATGCCGTGCCCCCAACTTGGCGGCGATGATCGCCAGGATCCCGGAACCGCATCCCACGTCGATGGCGATGTCCCCCTCGTCCACACGGATCTCGCGGGCCACCAGCGCCGATATGGTCGACGGCCTGAAAGTCGTGTCCGAGATACGGAGGCTGATCGGACCGAGACGGCCCTTCCAGAGGAATTTCTCTTGCATGAGCACCCTTCGGGTCGTACCCCCCGCACGATAGCCGATATCCGGTGATCCCGGACCGCCTGACGATGCTCGAAATTCTCAGAAGGCGCTACGCCAACCCTTGCGTAAGCCGGCGACTACTGCCGGCGTGATGGCCAGCATCCCGGCTGCAACCGGGAACAGCACCACGGGGCCGCCGATGTCGTAGATGGCTGGTGCCGCCAGCGCACCGATGGTTGCCAGGGACAGCCCGTAGGACTCTATGAGGCCCTGAGCCTCGGCGGCCTGTCCGGGCGGAGCCACCTTCGCCACGGCGGCCTGACCCGGAGGAGTGACGAAGGACCAACTCGCCGAGTGGAGAGCTCCCACCACCAGGAGGTAGGGCACCCCGGTGGCAAAGCCGAACGCCGCCACCAGCGGAAGTTCCACTAGCGCCCCGGCCAACGCCAGCCTTATGGGGTTAACACGATCCGCAAGCCGGCCGCTCAGCGGGGTCACG
The DNA here is from genome assembly GCA_026710435.1 of bacterium. Classification (GTDB taxonomy): domain Bacteria; phylum Actinomycetota; class Acidimicrobiia; order Spongiisociales; family Spongiisociaceae; genus JAPPFW01. The sequence goes on from JAPOQZ010000005.1 coordinate 6,079, forward strand.
AACACGCTCGGAAGTGCCAGAGCGAGGAACCCTACCCCGATGACAGCCGGGCTAGCCCCCAGATCCGTCATGTAGCGAGCCCACAGAGAGTCCAGCATCCCGATCATCAACCACGGGGAAGCAGCCAGGAGCAGGCCGGGTACCAGTCCGGGAATAGCCGCTAAGCGGCGCCGGCTCAACCGCGTCAAGGCCCGCGCGTATTCGCCTGGCTTGACGATGATCACGAACGGAAGGAGCAACGCCTCCACAACTGCCGGGACCAGGAACGGGAGGCCCTTGTCGATCTCGTTGAGGAATCCGCCGACCGGAGGACCGAGCAAGAACCCGATCATCAACGCCATCGTCAGGGAACTGAGGGCCCTGCCCTGACGACCCGGATCCCAACTCAGCATCAACCGGCGACCCGCCACCACGCAAATGCCCTCGGCGAAACCGAGCAAGGATCTCGCTGCTACCCAATGCCACAGGTCAGAGGCAACCACCATCCACAGCAGCGCCAGCACCGCTAGCACCCCTCCGATCACGATCATCGGTCGTTCCCACCCGCGGTCGGCGAACGACGCCAGCCACAGGTGGGCAACGAGGGTGAAGGCGAACGACGTTCCGGCGATCAGCCCCAGCGACCAGGTCGGAAATCCGAAGCGGTCCTGTATGTCGGCCAGCAGGGAGATGATCACCCCTATCCCCATCGCCTGCGTGCCGACGAAGACGAACAGCACCACACGCGGAAGCCTGTACCGGGTGGTGCTCATCGGGTGAGCCTACGCCCCGGGCGTTATCCGAGCGGCCAACCGGCGGGTGTTTGGCATGAGACCGGATGGGATCATCAAGTGTCGGGGAACTTGGAGCAGTACGGCAACGGAACGCACTCTGTCTTCCGGCCAGGGATTATGGCCGTTTCGATAGTCTCGTGTCGTCCCAGTCGCGGTGATGTGGTTGGTGTGGCATGCTGCCTGGGTTGTCTGGAGACATCAAGAAACCAGGGCTAGCCCTGGTGGTCCGGTCGACCGGGCGGAACGCCGACCGGAGACCTGGTCGCGAGCCGTCCCAGACCGAGGAGAACGATCGAGTGGATGAAAGAGAAAGAGAATGTGTGGAGAGTCGGATCTTCGCGCTGCTCTGGCCAGGGACGAGACTCGCATGGCGACCGGAAGTCTCATGCATCAGCTAAAGATCGACCGCCGGCTCCGTACGGCCCGGTCGGCCACTCTGGGTACCGTCGGGAAATCGGGTCGGCCCCATCTGGTCCCGATCGTCTTCGTGTACGAGGAGGGCTTGCTGTACACCGCGGTCGACCGGAAGCCCAAGTCCACCTACCGGCTCCGGCGGCTCCGAAACATCGAGGCCAACCCGAGTGTCTCGGTACTCGTCGACCACTACGACGATGACTGGTCCCGGCTGTGGTGGGTAAGGCTGGACGGGACCGCCAGTGTCGTCCGGTCAGGACCCGGTCTCCGGACGGGCCTCGCTCTGCTGACCGGTAAATACGACGTGTACACCATCGAACCGCCACCCGGACCGGTGATCGAGGTACGGGTCAAGACTGTACGATCCTGGTCGGCATCGTGATCGAAGCTGCCTGAACCCATCCGACAGAGACACCGAACCGCGCTGTTACGGTGGTGCCATGCGGCACTTCACCCCCGCCTTGTTCGAATTCCTCGAAGACTTGGCTGCCAACAACCGCCGCGATTGGTTCCAGGCGAACAAGGTTCGCTACCGGAGGGATGTCCAGGATCCGATGGTGCAGTTCGTCGCGGACTTCGAGGATCGCCTGCACAGCATCAGCCCCCATATGGTCGCCGATCCCAGGCGGTCCGGTGGTTCTGTGTTCCGCATCAACCGGGATGTCCGGTTCTCGAAGGACAAGCGGCCCTACAAGACCAACGCGGGCATCCATTTCCGCCACGAGGTGGGTCGGGAGGTTCACGGACCCGGTCTCTACCTGCACCTGGAGCCCGACAACGTGTTCGCCGGCGCAGGACTCTGGAAGCCCAACGGGGCGACGGCCCTGAAGATCCGCACCGCCATAACCGAGCACCCTCAGCAGTGGGAGAAGATCGTCGGCGAGGAAGAATTCGTTGCGAGGTTCGATCTCGAGGGAGAAATGCTCAAGCGCGCCCCGAGAGGCTTCGATGCCGCCCATCCCCACATCGAGTACCTGAAACTCAAGTCTTTCGTGGCCATGACGCCTTTCACCGAGGATGAGACATGCTCGCCGGGCTTCATGGACCTGTATGAAGAAGCCTGCCGGGTCGCGGCCCCGTTAACCGGCTTCCTGACCACCGCGGTCGGGCTGGAATGGTAAGCCGGCTCGCCGGCAAGTCTCGTCCGGATTGTCGATGAGGTCACGTCCGGCCGGAGGAGGTATGAGATGAAGGTTGGAACACAGGACATCCTGTTCCCGACGATGATGGTCGGCTCGTATCCACGACCCGACTGGCTGCGCGGGAAGGTGTTCGGGGAATTCGGCGAGCCGGACTACATCGACTACAACTCGAAGGAGCGCTTCTTCGACGCAACGCAGTTGTGCGTGGACGACCAGGTTCGGGCCGGACTCGATGTCGTCGCGGACGGGCAGCAGTACTTCGAAGCCGAGACGATGCACGAGTACGGACAGGTGTTCCACTTCTGGGGCCACCACCTCGGCGGCTACGAACGATGGGGCGATCCGATCACCATCGACCTGTACAAGAAGTTCCACGCCCCGCTCGTGACCGGCGAGGTGGAATGGGTCCGCCCCATATATGCGGGAGCCGCCGAGGCGCTCCTAGTGGCTGCCGGCCTCCACGGCCGGCCCACCAAGATCGCCGTTCAGGGCCCGCTGTTCCTTGCCTTCGCCTCGACCGACCACCACTACGGCGATCTCCCCACGCTGGCCATGGCCATTGCCAGAGCTTTCAACAAGGAGTTCAAGGATCTCGCCGCCCGTGGGATCGACATGATCCAGATTCACGAACCGCTCACCTACTACGGCGAGGAGCCCTGGTACCTCGACGTGGTCAACACCGCCTTCGCCGGCGTCGATGCCCACCGTATATGGCACATCTGCTACGGCAACCAGGGAGGAAACCCAGGCGTGGCCGACCAGCGCGGCCAGGACATGTTCCCCTTCGCTTTCGAGGCCGATGTGGATCAGATCCACATCGAAACCATGCGTCGAGGTCCTGGTGACCTGGAGTACCTCGAGGATCTGCCCAGCCATATGAGTCTCGGCGTGGGCGTGATCGACGTGAAGACCACGGTCGTCGAACACCCGCAGGACGTAGCGAGCCGCCTGCTCGAGGCAGCGGACATCGTCGGTGCCGAGCGGGTATGCGCGAGCGGGGACTGCGGCCTGCTCAACCTCAAACGCGAGCACGCCTTCCTCAAGCTGAAGGCGACTGCCGAGGGTGCAGCCCTCGCACGCACCGAAATCGGGTAGCGGGCGGATGCTGAGCGGAACCCTCTGGTGCGCCGGCAAACTGCGGCACCCTACCCGACCGCCGTCCGCCACAGTCATCGAACGGGTACAGTACCGACGTGGTCGATATGTTCAACGAGGCGACGGGGGACGGACATCGAAGAATACGGGAGCGAGCGCAGAGAGCAACGGGTCTGGTCGGAGCATGCTAGGCGAGCCGGCGCCGGAGCCAAGCATCGACGCAGGGTACGGAACGGTAGCGACAGCACGAATAGAGCCGAGACCGGCCTACCGGATCGGCTCCGAGGCAGGCGAGCGATGACCGGGCATCCGGCGTCGGACAAGCCGGAAGGCGTGACCCGTTGAACGAGGCTTGGACGACTCTGACACCATTCCGGCGGTGGCAGTCCGAGCGGGACCTGGATCAGGACCGTCCGAGCGTGACGATGGTGATCGATACAGGCCTCGGACCCGAGACAACTCGGGACATCCTCGCCACATCCAACGCTTTCATCGACCATTGGAAGTTCAGCTTCGGAACGTCCATGATCTACCCGACTGAGGTCCTCCGCAACAAACTCGATCTACTCCGCTCGCATGGGATCACTGTCTACCCCGGGGGAACCCTCTACGAAGCATGCGCGCTCGATCGGCAAACGCCCCAATTCCTGGACACGATCAAGCACCTCGGGTTCAACGCGGTGGAGATATCGGACGGCACGATCGACCTCACCCGGGCAGACCGCCGGGCGGCGATCACCGGAGTCCTCGAGCGCGGACTCATTGCGATCACCGAGGTTGGCAAGAAGAGCCCTTACCGACGTCTTGCTCCTTCCGACGTGTCCGATCAGGCTCTCGAGGACTTCGAAGCCGGAGCGCACCATGTGGTGGTGGAGGGCCGTGAGTCGGGTATAGGTGTGGGGTTGTACGACGAGCACGGGGAGATCGACCTCCGGGCAGTCGACGAGGTCCGGACGGCCTTGGGCGATCTCGTCGATCGGGTCATCTGGGAGGCGCCCCTGAAGAAGCAGCAGGCCTCGCTCATCCGCCAGTTCGGTGTGAACGTGGGGCTCGGAAACGTGTCACCCCGAGACGCGGTGGCCCTTGAGGCTCTGCGGGCACGGTTGCGATTCGAGACGCTGGAGCCCATTGTGGCCCGGGCCAGGATCCGCTCACGAGCACTGCGGGATTACTGCCATGGGTAAAGTGGTAGGTGGCGGCTGATACTGAGAGTCCGGAACCGGAAGCCCGGTCGGTGAGCCCGCAACCGGACGGGTACCTCGGGCTTGAAGGTCGCGTCGGACAGGGCCCCTCGGATGCTCTGGTCGAGTCGGGATACTCCATCGAGGTGGACGACGCCGAATTCCTCCACCGCGGCCTCGGCCTAGCCGACCTCGCCCACCTCCTCGAACTCTCGGACGCCGGGGTCGTGCCCGATAATGACGCCGGACGGCTCGGTACCCAGCTCTTGGCCCTGCTCGAAACGACGGCATCGGACTTCCCCTATGACCCGGTCTACGGGGACGCCTACAACAGTCGGGAGCGCGAGTTGGAGCGGCGGATCGGCGCCGTCACAGGATGGCTCCACACCGGGCGTACCCGCCGCGAGGCGGGACGGATCGCGTTCCGGGTGGCCCTCCGCAGGGCGATGCTCGACCTGCATGGTGTCGCATCAGACCTGACCGGCGGCCTCGTTGGTCGGGCTCGCCAGCATGTGGGTACGGTCTGGAACGACACCACCTATCTTCAACCTGCGCAGCCTTCGACATTCGGTCATTACCTGGCCGGCTTCGCCGAGCAGGCAACGAGGGATCTGCGGCGGATCGAGCGGGCGTTCGAGTGGGTGAACGTCTCTCCCGGAGGGTCGGGCGGCGTAGCGGGAACCGCGATCCCGATCGACCCGCATCGGCTGGCCACCTCCCTGGGATTCGACCGGCCGGCACGAAACGCCCGAGACGGGATGTGGGCGGTAGATGGCCTCGTGGATGTAGCGGTGGCATCGGTACAGGCGGTCACCACGCTGGACCGCCTATGCGAGGACCTGGAGGTGTTCACGAGCCCGCAGTTCGGGTACGTGGAGCTCTCAGGTGGAGCGAGCCGTGCCTCCGTAATGCTGCCCCAAAAGAAGAACCCCTATTCCCTGTCGGTGATCCGCGGAGGCGCCGGCACCCTGATCGGTCGGGCGACCGGTCTCATGGTCACCCAGCGAACTCCTTCCGCCCGGACGGACAACTGGCTATATGGATACGGCCAAACGTACCGATCGGTCCTACTGGCGACGCGATTGCTCGCCTTGGGCTCCGAGGTGGTGAGGTCGCTGACGATCGACGAAGCCCGCCTGGCCGCCTCGGCCGGTGAGCACTTCTCGGTCGCAGCCGACCTGGCGGAGAGGATCGTTCTCGACCACGAAGTTGACTACCGGTCCGCTTACCGGTTAGTCGGCCGTGCAGTGGCCGACGCGGTTCGCACGGGCCGAACGGCCCTGACCAGCGGAGACCTCGTTCGCGCCGCCAAGGTCATAGGGGTCAAGGCGCCAGATGGGCTTGAAGACGCGTTGGGGTCGGTGGCGGACCCCGGGACTGTGGCTCTGGGTCGCGATACCAGCGGCGGCTCCGCACCCGGCAGGGTGCTCGCCCAGTGCAAGGCGGTCGCAGGAGACTTGATGTCGGCTCGCCGGTGGGCGAAGAACCAAGAGGAGGGGATCCACGATGCCGAGACTGCCCTCGTGGTCGAAGCCAGGCGACGGTGGTCGTGAGGAGACCGGTTGCGATTGCGCGACTTCCCCGTGACGAGGGCGCCTGAGTTGATGGGAGTTGCCCCGTGTCAGTGGACGGTTCCCGCCTGGAACTCCATAACCAAGCCCTACGAGCCCTCGCCATCCGCCTCGTAGACATCCTCCACGAATGCCTCAAAGACCGAACGACCATTGACCAAACCGCAACTCGACAAAATATGCGCCTGGGGTGTCTAGTGTCCTGTATCTCTGTTTCGCTTGCGTTCCGGGCTTGACGAGCCGAACCGGAACCGACCAACGCTACGAGCGTGCTGTATCTGTCACAGGCTCGTTGCACAATGGTAGACAGCCGTATACACCGGCGGTTCGTTTCCGACGTCGAGCGGACCGTGGCAGGGTTCATACTGTCCGGAACCGGCCCGCACAGGGGATAGAAGGTCGCGTCCGTGAC
>JAPOQZ010000004.1 GCA_026710435.1 bacterium
CGGTTGTGTTTGGAAGACGTGCGGTCATGCGACGGGTTGGTTGTGTCACAGGCCTGTTGCATGCTTGTAGATAACCGCAAAGCGCCAACGGTCCGCTTTCGGTACCGACCGGACCGTGATTTGGTTCATGTTGTCCACCCAGCCCCTCGCAGGGGGTACGGCGGGACGCGTTCGACGCCGAGGAGGTGGCGGTTGGGGGAGGGCCCGCCGGAGGAGACCGCCTCGACGGTTTTCGCGGTCTCGGCTCCCCGGAACCGGTGCGTGTCAGGCGGAAGGAGGCTGTCTCCAGCGAATTCCCGATACAGGACACTAGGAGGGTGCTGAGCAATTCACCAGCGGCCTGCCAAGCAACCGTCATTGTTCAGCACCCTCCTAGTGTCGCGGGCTGTGCGCCCGGCTCGGACCGTGGCCGGGTCAAGGACTATCATCAGCCAACGGTTCTCCGGGTTCAACCAAGCTCCAGGAGCGGCCACCTACCGGCTACCGGTTCGGATGCTTAAAGTTGAGGCAGGAGTGGGGAGGTTCTATACGGTTTGCACCGTTCCGGCGGTCTCTCGGAGCCGGGATGGGACAACGTCGGAGTAAGTCACTTGTCTCGAAAGGAATACCGATGGGCGATATCGAAGCGACTTGGGACTTTCGCGACCCGTACGTATGGATGCAGAAAACAGCCCGGAGCGCGCTGCCACCCCTGATCATCACCGCGGCTATCAGCGGCGGCGGCCACGGCAAGGAGTCCAATGCGGCTCTCCCCGAGACACCCGAGGAGCAGGCGGAGGAAGCTCACCGGGCCTACGAGGCGGGCGCGTCGCAAATCCACGTTCATGTCCGCGACCCGAACGACTGGAGCCAGTGCAGCGGCAATCCGCGAGACTACGGGCTGGTCAACGGGATGATCCGGGAACGCTGCCCGGACGTGATCATCAACAACAGCACCGGGGGCGGTCCCTCCCTGACCACTGAGGAGCGCTACTCGCCGCTGTTCGCCGATCCCGCTCCCGACGTTGCGACCCTCAACCTGGGTCCGTTCGTCTCCAAGTTCACGATGCCTGCGAGGCCGGACCACCTGCCCCATTCCAGGGGACCGATCGAGTACGACATGTGCAGCGGGACTACCTATGGCGAGTTGAACCACTACGCGTCCGTGATCGCCGAGCGCGGAATGAAACCCGAGTTGGAGGTCTACGATCCCGGTCAGTACTGGGTGCTCAGGGACCTCATCTACAACAACAACGTGACGCCGCCCTACATGGTGCAGTTCGTCCTCGGGGCACAGACCGCCTCCTTCCCAACCCCTGCCAACCTCGTGTCGCTGATCAACGAGTTGCCCTCCGGAGCGCTTTACTCGGTGATCGGGACGGGACCGTTCCAGATCCCCATGAACGTACTCGGCATCATCCTGGGCGGCCACGTGCGGGTCGGGCTGGAGGACAACATCTACTACCGGCGGGGCGAGAAGGCATCGGGCAACGCCCAGTTGGTCAGCCGCATCCGCCGGATCGCCGAGGAGATGAACCGGGAGATCGCCACCCCGGCCCAGGCACGCCAGATGCTCGGCCTCCCCCAGGTTGCATGATCCCCGCTATGCACGCCGGAGCTGCCCGGCACCCGCTGGACCCGGCCCGGTCGGTACGATGACCGGCCAGGGCCCGCCGCGCCAAGTCCTGGAAATCGGATCGTTCGACGTCCGCGATGTCCGTCCGGGCACCGCCACGGCCTTCGACGGAGGGATGCTCACCATCGACGTCGAGGAGTTGGAACGGCACCTGGCCGACGAGGCGTATTTCGCCTCCGTCTCGGTGCAGGTCGTCCGGCCGGGGGACTCCGTCCGGGTGATAAACGCCATCGACGCGGTCGAGCCGAGGATCAAGGTGGACCCGCCCGGAAGCGACTTCTCCGGCTTCCTGACCTCTCCTCGCAAGGTGGGGACCGGCACCACCCACGCCCTGAAGGGGGTGTCGGTAGTCGAGACCGCCCTACCGGTGCCCGGCGAGCCCGTCTACTGGCGGGAGGCGGTCTTCGACATGTCCGGCACCGCCGCCAAGTACTCGCCCTTCTCCGAACTCTTCAACGTGGTGGTGTCCTGCGAGCCGACCAGGGACCTGCTCGAGAGCCCCGGACGACCCACCAACCTGTTCGAGGGAACGCCCGAGGCGGTGGAATACAACAAGGCGGTCCGGATGGCGGGGCTGAAAGCCGCCACCTATCTGGCAGCCACGACGATCGGGCAGACACCCGACCGGGTGGACACCTTCGACCTTACGCCGCTACCACGGCGAGACCTTCCGGCGGTCGTGTACCTGTACCAGCTCGCCATCCCGTACTTGCACGGCGAGATAGCGCCCGGCGCCGGAGCGATCGGCGGGTCCGCCCATCTCCCCACCCCCATCCACCCCAACGAACTGCTCGACGGCGCGCTCGTGTGTGGCTGGAACGCCATCGCCTGCATGCGGGAACTCACCTACACGGTGCAGAACCACGCCATAGTCGAGGACCTGTACGCACGCCACGGCACTGACCTCGACTTCCGTGGTGTCGTGCTGTTCACCAACGGTGATACGAGAGCCGGCAAGGAACGCCTCGCCAACCACGCTGCGAGCCTGGCGATCATGATGGGCGCGGAGGGAGCACTCATCAACTACGCCGGGGGCGGGCACCCCGCGGTCGACGCCATGATGATCTGCCGGAACCTGGAGAAGAGCGGGATACCGACCACGATGCTGTCGATGGAGATGGCGTCCAATCCGGGCGAATCGGGCTTCGTGCATTTCGTTCCCGAGGCGGACGCCATCGTCAGTACCGGGAACTACGAGGAAGCGGTTCCCTTCGAACCGGTCAACCGGGTGATCGGCGGGGACTCCCTGATCAAGGTCGACGCAGATCCGGCCGGAGCGTTCGACGCGCCGCTGGCGATCGTGCTGGCAAGCACCCACCAGTTCGGGCACACCCACATCCGCGGCGAGGAATATTGAGGGGGAAGCGATGACGAGGATCGTCCATTATGTGAACCAGTTCTTCGGTGGTCTCGGCGGGGAGGAGATCGCAGGCACCGGACCCGTCACCCGGCCGGGCCCGGCCGGCACAGGGAGGGGCTTGGCCCGCTGGCTGGAGAACGACGATCGGATAGTCGGGACTGTCATCTGCGGCGACAACTACATCGCGGAGGGCGGGGACGCTGCCGTTGACGAGGTGATCGACCTGGTAGCAGGCCACGCGCCCGACGTGGTGGTCGCCGGACCCGCCTTCGGTTCGGGACGCTACGGCCTGGCCTGCGGCGCGGTCTGCCGGGCGGTGATCGATCGGCTGGGCATACCCGCCTTGACGGCTCTCTCGCCCGGCAGCCCCGGAGCTGACGAGTTCCGGGCGTGGGTTCCGATCCTCGAAACCACCGAGACGGCGGCCGGGATGGGAGCAGCCTTGCAGGGTCTGGGCCGCTTGGCCCCCAGGCTGGCCCGGGGGGAACAACCACGGGACGGCGCCCGGCACGAGGGGCTCCTTACCAGAGGCCTCCGGCGCAACATCTTCGAGGAGGAGCGTGGCTCGACAAGGGCGATCGAGATGCTGCTCGCCAAGATGCGGGGCGACCCGTTCGAGACCGAGTGGCCGTTACCCCGGTACGAGGCCGCGGAACCATCGGATCCGATCCCGTCCGGGCGTTCCTTCCGGCTGGCACTGGTCAGCGAGGCGGGGATAGTTCCCGTCGGGAACCCGGACCGCCTACCTTCCGGGTGGGCGAAGCACTGGGCCAGATACCCGATCCAGAACCGGGACGGCTTCGAGGAGGGGGAGTTCGAATCCGTGCATGGCGGCATCGACACCAGCTACGCCAACCTCGACCCCGACCGTCACGTACCCCTCGACGCCAGCCGGGGCCTCGAAACGGAGGGACGGTTCACCCTGTACGACTACCTGTTCACCACCAACGGCAACATGGGTTCGCTGCGGGACATGGCCCGGATCGGCCGGGAGATGGCGAGGGTGCTGGTAGCCGACGGAGTCGAGGCTGTGATCGTCGGGTCCACCTGAGGGACGGGTACGCGTAGCGGGTCTACGCTTGCGAAGTCGATCGAGAACGAGGGGATCCCGGCCGCTCTGGTCACCGCCCTCGTACCACTGGCCGAGTCGGTGGGCGTCCTCCGGATCGTGCAGGGGACTGCGGTCACCCATCCCTTCGGGGACCCGGATCTGGACCGGGCCGACGAACTGGCATTCCGGCGCCGGGTGGTGGAGACGGCCGTAGCAGCGCTCGAGACCGAGGTGTCGGAGCCCAGGGTGTTCGAGGTAGCCGGATGACATCCGGCAGCTAGGGTCGAACCGCCTCAGCCAAGATGTCCGGCGGGTCGCCGTCTGCCGGTTCCAGTTCGACTTGATCCCGGTGTCCGGTGGCGATCGTTGCTCGTCGATCGCTCCTCGGCCTCCCCGCTGCAGTCGGATCATTCCCCCCGGACGGATTCCCTAGCATGCTGACAAGTAGCAATTGACAAGGACTTCGACACGGACTCGAGTGCCCGGAACAGAAACACCCTCCTCTAGCGATCAGTCCCGCAAACCCTTTCTCCCTCTTCGTCACGTGCCTGAAGAGATCGAACCGGGCAGTCTCCATGCATTCGGAGCAGCCCACCCAGCCATGTCCGCCGGCGGGGCATGAGGCGGAGCGACCGGTCCTCACCGGCGCCGACTAGCGGTGACCGGTCCCGCTGATGGCCGCTTCACCCGGTCGCCGGTTCCAGTCCCCGGACATCCTGCTGATCCAGGCGGACCAGTTGGCGCCGCACTTCCTGCCTGCCTACGGTCACCCGGTAACGCTGGCGCCCAACCTGTCGGAACTGGCCGGAGGTGGAGCGGTTTTCGATTCGGCCTACTGCAACTCGCCCCTCTGCGCGCCGTCCCGCTATTCCATGCTGACCGGACGGATGCCATCCGACATCGGGGCGCACGACAACGCCTCAGCGCTGTCCCCGGCCGTGCCGACCTTCGCTCATCACCTCCGGGTACGCGGCTACCGGACGGTCCTATCAGGCAAGATGCACTTCGTCGGTCCCGACCAGCTACACGGCTTCGAGGAGCGCCTCATCACCGACATCTCCCCCGCCGATTTCGGTTGGACACCCCACTGGGGCGAACCCGAACGTGATCCGGTCGTCTCATACCTGCGCAACGCGGCGCGCGGAGTGGCCCGCGCGGGCGTGTCGGAGCGCACCCTCCAGATGCGGTACGACGACCAGGTGACCCGGCGGACGGTCCGATGGCTACGGGAAGCCGGCGACCGGGGACGTCCCTTCCTGCTCACCGTGTCGTTCACCCATCCCCATGACCCGTTCAACATCACCCGCGAGTACTGGGACCGCTACCGGGAACGACCCATCGACGAACCGGCAACTCCCGAGCCTCCCCTTCCCCTGGACGCGCCGTCCGAACGGCTGCGGGAGGTCCACGGCTTCGACGACCTGGCCCTGAGCAGGTCCGAGGTCCGAGCCGCCCGGCGGGCCTATTACGCCGCGATAAGCTACCTCGACGACAACATCGGCCAGGTGCTGGCGGCGCTCCGGGATGCGGGGCGCAGCCGGCCGACCGTGATCATCTTCGTGTCTGACCACGGGGAGATGCTCGGCGAGCGGGGACTGTGGTTCAAGATGAACTTCTTCGAGCGGTCCGCCCGGGTGCCGTTGATCATCAACGGACCAGGAATCCCTGCAGGCCGGGTACCCGAACCGGTGTCCCTGCTCGACCTCCTACCCACCCTCCTCGACATCGCCGGCCTCGACCCGCGCTCCGCCGGCACTCCGGGGCGGAGCCTGCTCGCGGCGGCTAGCGGTCAGCAGGGTGCCGAAGCCCCTCCCGTGTTCGGTGAATTCCTCGGAGAGGGTCTCACGGAGCCGATGGTGATGGTCCGCTCGGGCCGTCTCAAGTACATCAAGATGCGGGGAGCACCCGCCCTGCTCTTCGACGTGGTGGCCGATCCGGAGGAACGCGTGGACCTCATGGGCTCTGTCGCAGCGGCCGGGGCAGCGGAGCGTCTGGCCGGCATGGCGGAGGAACGCTGGGACCTCGCCGGGCTGCGAGCGGAGGTGGTGGCGGGTCAGAAGGAACGCCGGCTCGTCCACCAGGCACTGAGCACGGGGACGCCTGCTCCTTGGGACTATCCGACCTCGGGTGAACCCACAGACTCCTACGTGCGTAACCTGTAAGGAACCCGTTCCGTCGACGGACTCATGGGTCGGGTGGGAGCGTCCGGGGCCAGTCCGCTGCTCGACCGAACGTCTCCGTTCACCGGTGCGGTGGCCTAGTGTCCCGAGTCGGAAGTTCGTTACAGAAGAGCGGGCTACACCTCCACCCCACCGAACCCCGAGAACGCGAAAACCGCCGGAAGGTGCCTCTTCCCTTGGGATCCCACCCCCGCCGCCACCTCCGAGGGTCACGGACGCGACCTTCTATTCCCTGTTCGGGCCGGTTCCGGACATTATGAACCCTGCCACGGTCCGCTCGACGTCGGAAACGAACCGCCGGTGTATGCGGCTATCTACCATTGTGCAACGAGTCTGTGACAGATAGAACGCTCTCGTAGCGTTGGTCGGTTCCGGTTCGGCTCATCCAGGGCGGAACGCAAGCGAAACAGAGATACAGGACACTAGCGACCAGGTCGCCATAGCCTCGGTGCTCTGGTGCCCTCCGGAACGTCTGGGTGGCAGCGACCGGGTGCACGGCAGGCCGGGTACCCGGCCAGCCCCCGGATACCCACGCGGGGTGTGGCCAGCTGTCGTCTTAGACGCTCTCCTACCGCCGCCAAGGTGTGAGTAGGCCGTGGAGGTCGGCGCGGTCGATCAGGTCCTCGGCCCTGGCTTGGGCCTCCCGCATCACCTCGTCCTCGTCGACCATCGTGCAGCGGCCGTTCTCCAGCACCACGTTGCCGTCGATGATCGAATGAGCCACGTCCGATCCCCGGGCAGAGTAGGTAAGGGCCGAGACGGTCCGGTGGCGCGGCGTGAGATGGGGACTTCGCATGTCCACCACGATGATGTCGGCCAGCTTGCCGGGAGCCAGCACCCCTGCGTCGACGTTCGCGTAGCGGGCGCCTTCGCGGGTGGCCATCTCCAGCGCCTCCTCACCGTTGCTGACGGTCGGTTCCAGGGTGTGGACCCGTTGCAGGAGGATGGCCTGTTTCATCACCTCGAACATGTCCTGGCGGTGGTTGCAGCACGGACCGTCGGTACCGAGACCGATCGGCGCCCCCGAGTCCCGCAGGTCGCGCATCCGCATGACACCGAGGGCGATGTACTGGTGGGATATGGGGCAGTAGGCGATGCCCGTGCCGGTCTCCCCCACGTGATCTATCTCCGCGTCGTCCAGGTAGATGCCGTGGGCGATGGTGGCCTCCGGTCCCAGGAGTCCCTCCTGGTACAGCCACTCGACGGGCCGGATGCCGTACTCCTCCACGTAGGTGGGGGGGTCTTCCTTCCGCTCGGAGCAGTGGGTGTGCCAGCCGACGCCGCCCTCGCGCGCCAGCGCCACGCTTCTCCGGACGAGATCCTGGTCGTTGTAGATGATGTTGAGGGGCGCCGGCCACACCTCGACACGGTTTCCCGCAGGGTAGGCGTCCATGGCGGTTCGCGTGATCTGGATCTCTTCGTCGTTCGAGTAGGAGAACAACTCCCCCGCGAGGTTGTAGCGCCGGGCGATGTCGGTCGCCTCCCCGGTGATACCGCGGGCCACCGCCCCCCGGAGTCCCACCTCGTGGATGGCGCCGGCCACCGCCAGGGTGGTATCGAGATCGGACGGCGCGTAATGGTTGTCGACCACGGTCGTGGTGCCGGCCTTGAGGGCCTCGACGGCGCCCAGCTTCGCCCCGATCCGACCTTCCTCCAGGTTGATGGAGATCGAGAACGGCCACATGAAATCGGTCAGCCACGTCCACAGAGGCATCCCCTCACCCAGCCCGCGGGCCAAGCCCTGGAACAGATGGTTATGGGTGTCGATCAATCCGGGCAGGACGGCATGACCGGAGCAGTCGATGGTCCGAGCGGCCCGGCAACCTGCCAGTTCGGCATCCGAACCGACCGCAACTATCTGGTTTCCGGTCACAGCCACCGAACCGGGTTCGATCACCCGCCGGTCGTCGTCGACCGTGACCACAGAACCTCCCGTAAGGAGGAGGTCACATTCCTGGATCCGGTCGTTCATGAGATGGAACCTCCTGTCAGTCGGCTGCCGTGCTTCCGCCGCCCCCTGCCCGGTCGGGGATCTTCAAGAGCCGGGCAGCGGTGCCTCCCATGATGGCTTCCATCTCCCCGGCGGTGATCTGCGATCCGCCTTCCCGTTCGGCCACCCGGTTGACGCTTCGGAATATGTCGGAGGCCACGCCACCCGGACCCGACTTCTGCTTGTCGTTGTTGTCGGAACCGTAGACCGCCCGGTCCAGCGCCCCCAGGCTCCTCAACTTCTGGAGCACCCGGTAGAGGTCACGGGGGTCGCCTCCCGCGTAGTAGGACAGGTCGGCGTAGAAGTTCGGATGCCGGGCCACCACCGCGATCCCCTCGTCGACGTAGGGGAAGGCCAGGTAGACGACCACCTTGAGGTCCCGGTAGCGGATGCCGAGTTCGTCGAGTAACACCGGCCGGGCGTGGGGCATCGGAGCATTGATGATCGGCGTGAACCCGGTGTGGGTGTGGATGGGAAGGTCGAGTTCGAGACACTTCTCGTACACGGGTTCCAGCCGAGGGTCGGCGGGATCGTGATGGTGGTAGGTGGGGAGGAGCTTCATCATGCGGAACCCGTACTCGTTCACGCAGCGGTCGATCTCCTCGGTGGCCTCACGCACGTCGCGTAGCGGGTCGACGCACACCACCCCGTACAGGCGCCCCGGGTGGGCGGCGCACTGCGCGGCGGTGTAGTCGTTGGGCACGTGCACCTCGTGCTGGGAAGGGAAGCGGGGATGGTGTGTGGTCCGCCGTATGTCCGATCCGTGGGCGAGACCGACGTCGATACCGGCCCGGTCCAGCAGGTCCACCAGGGCCGCGCCGTCGGTCCACACGTACTCCGCGCCGTAGGGGCGGTAGAGTTCCTCCATCCACCAGACAGGCGCCTGGCGGGATGTCTCGGTCAGGTAGAGGAGTACGTCGACGGTCGGCATCACCTCAGTCCAGCCGGTAGAGGCGTCTGGCGTTGCCGCCCACGATGGCTTCGATCTGGGCCGCGGTGAACGGTTCCCGGTCAGTACGCTCCGCCACTTCGTTCAGTTCGTCCAGGAGGTGCGTCCCGATCCGCCGGCCTCCACCGGTGCGGTCCTTGTCGTTGTTGTCGGAGCCGTAGACCACCCGGTCGAGAGCCCCCAGGCCGCGGAGCTTGTCCAAGGCCGAGAACAGCGGTCCGGCTCCGGCGCCGACGAAGTAGGCGATGTCGGCATGGAAGTTGGGATGCCGGGCCACCACCGCGATCCCCTCGTCGACGTACGGGAAGTTGACATAGACCAGCACCCGGAGGTCCCGGTACTTGATACCGATCCTGTCGAGGCGTTCGGGATGCCCGTAGCGGAGGGCTGCGGTGATGGTCGGTGAGTACCCGGTGTTCACATGGGCGACGATGTCCAGATCGAGGCAACTCTCCAACATGGGGGCGATAGCCGGGTCGTCCATGTAGTAGTTCTGGTAGGTGGGCAGGAACTTGGACGACCGGAACCCGAACTCCTCCACGCAGCGCCGTTGCTCGATCACTCCCGCCTGGACATCGCGCAGCGGGTCGATGTTGGCCACGCCGATGAGCCGGTCGGGGAAGCGGGCCATCTGCTCGGCCGTGTAGTCGTTGGGCACGAACACGGTCCTCTGGTCGGGGAAGTCGGGGTGGTAGGTGGTGCGACGGATGTCTGACCCCTGCACCATCCCGATGTCGACGCCGGCCCGGTCGAGGATGCCGACGATGGCCGCACCGTCGGTCCAGATGTAGTCCCCGCCGTATGGCCGGTAGAGCTCCTGCATCCACCACACCGGCGCCTGATCGGCCGAGTCGGTGAGGTGGAGGTGGCAGTCGACCGTCACCATCGGGATGTGCCCTTGAGGCGAGGGGTGACCACCGCCGGAATGTGTCCCACCGGTCGGGGAGGTAAGTAGCTAGCGGGAATTGATGACTCCTTCGTCCGCCATGCGCCGCAGATGGGCCTCGTCGTAGCCTATCAAGCCACCGAGGATCTCATCGTTGTGACCACCGAGCGGGGGGCCGGTGGTCCTTACCTTCCCAGGCGTCGCGGACATGCGGCCGACCAGGTTCTGCATCCGAAGGGGACCGAGCACCGGATCCTCCACGGTGGTGATCGTCTCGTTGTGGGCGTACTGGGGGTCCTCGAAGATCCCGGCGATGTCGAGCATCGGGGCGATGGCTGCTCCTGCCGCTCCGAACGCTTCCACCACCTCGCCGGCGTCCCGCTCCCCCACCCAGGCACCGATGGCCTCGTCGAGTTCGTCCTGGTGCTCGAGGCGTCCGGCATGGTTGGCGAACCACTCCTCGTCTGCCAGCTCGGGACGGCCGACCAGGCGCACCGTCCGCTCCGCCGTGGACTGCGACGAGGCCGACATCCCCAGCCATACCCCGTCCCCGGAGAGGTAGGCGTTGCGGGGAGCGGTGAACGGCGCCCGGCTGCCGCTGCGTCCCTGCACGATCCCCAGCTGGTCGTAGACGGTGGCCTGGGGCCCCAGCAACCAGAAGATCGGCTCGTATATGGACAGGTCGATCATCTGCCCGATTCCACCACCGAGATCCCTGAAACGGAGAGCCGCCGTGGTCAGAAAGGCCCCGCAGATGGAGGTGATGCTGTCGGCCAGGGCGAATGGCGGCAGCGTCGGCGGACCTTCCGGCTGCCCGTTAATCTGGGCGAAGCCCGACATCGACTCGGCCAGCGTTCCGAACCCGGCCCGCTCCCGGTAGGGGCCGGTCTGCCCGAACCCCGAAACCCGCACCATGATCAGGCGCGGGTTCAACTCGTGGAGTACGTCCCAGCCCAGCCCCCACCTCTCCATGGTGCCAGGGCGGAAGTTCTCGATCAGCACGTCAGCGTCCTCAACCAGGCGCAGCATCGCCTCCCGGCCCAACTCGTGGGACAGCTTCAGGGTCACGGCCCGCTTGTTGCGGTTGACCACCGCCCACCACAGCGACACCCCGTCCTTCTCCCAACCCAGGTTGCGGAGGCTGTCCCCCTTGGGGTGCTCCACCTTTATCACGTCTGCCCCGAAGTCCCCGAGCAGAGTCCCCGCCATCGGCCCGGCGAACAGAGTGGCCGCGTCTATAACCTTGACCCCGGCTAGAGGACCGGCAACTCTGTCGGTGTGTTCCTTGTCCATCGGGACAGCCTAACTAGGCCAGGACAGGCCGTAGGTTGCCGCCAGAGTGCGGACCGGCCATCCCGGCGCCGGGCCGAACATCGAGACACGGTCCGCCCTCACCTACGTGCGGCCATGAGGGGGTACTCCTGTCACAGTCCCGTTGCATACTGGTAGACAACCTTATGCACCACCGGTTCTCTTCGGGCGCCTAGAGAACCGGAGAGGGATCATATCGTCGGAGTCGACCCCACCGGGGGTGATGGGACGCGCTCCGGGACCTAGGAGGTGGCGGTGGGGGTGGGCCCGCGTCAGAGGGCCGCCGCCGCGTCGGCGGCGTTTTTCGCGTTCTAGGAGGCCGCTGAGAAGCCCCCTGTTGGCCCGACATTCGGTAGGGACTCCCACGTCAGCAACGGCGGGGCAACCTCTACCGCCGTTTCTTCAGCACCCTTCCAGGAGGGTGCTATGCAATCCACCGGCGGCCTGCCAACCGCCGGCACTACTACTCGTCTGGCAGGAGGCAGGCCCGAGCAATCGTCATTGTTCAGAACCCTCCCAGGTCCCTCATCGTCCACGGGGGATCAATCCGTTCAGCGTGCGAGCAACCCTCCGGCATGCCTGTCAAGGCGAACTCCGGTGACCCTGTTCAACCCGACGCAACGTTCGGATCCGGATACCCGGCTACTCTGCTTGGCCGCATGTCCCTTGTCCCCCGCACGCCCGGCCGCCGGGTTCTCACCACGGCCCGGGGATCGCAGTCCGGAGCTTTCGGCCCGGTCGAATGGTCCCTGCTCACCGGGGTAGCCCTCGTATGGGGTTCCTCCTACCTCCTCATCGAGATCGGACTCGAGTCCCTGGCACCGGCAGTCATCACTTGGGCGAGGGTGACACTGGGGTTCGTGGTTCTCATCTGGTTTCCGGCCGCCCGGCGCCCCATGGACCGGGCGGATTGGCGACAGACCACGATCCTGGCCCTCGTCTGGACCAGCTTCCCGTTCCTGCTCAGCCCCATCTCCCAGCAGCACATCGACTCGGCCCTGGCCGGGATGATCAACTCTCTGATACCGATCTTCGCCGCGTCCATCGCGATGGTGTTCCTACGGGAAGTGCCCGCCATCAGGCAGATCGGCGGACTCCTGCTCGGGCTGGTCGGCGCTGCCAGCCTCGCCCTCCCAGCCGCTTCGCAATCGTCGGCAGCCGCCTGGGGGGTCCTTCTGGCGGTAGTGGCGGCCGTCCTCTACGGCCTGGGGCTCACCCTGACCATCCCACTGCAACAGCGCTACGGGGGTCCGGCAGTGATGCTGCGGGTGCTGGGAGTGTCGGCCGTCGCCACCGCTCCCTTCGGGATCGCCGGCCTGTGGAACTCCTCCTGGGAGACCACGCCGGTCGCGGCGGTCACTGTGCTCGGGTTCCTCAACACGGGGATAGGTTTCCTGCTCATGGTGGGGTTCGCGGGGCGGGTCGGCCCGACGCGGGCGGGAGTGGCCATCTACTTCCTGCCGATCGTCGCCATCGCGCTCGGCATCGTCTTCCGCTCCGAGGTGGTGCTGCCGATCCAGTGGGCCGGAACCGGTCTGGTACTCCTCGGAGCCTTCCTGGTCAGCCGGCGCGAGCACTGATCGACCCGGACTCGACCCAGAGGCCTCGATCAACCCATCCCGACCCTCATCGGCGCCGCTGGACTTCGTCGGGTGAACGAGCATCCGGTTCTTTGGTTCCAAGTACCCTCGTTCCCCTCATGTCATCGCGACCTTCCCGTCACATCGGTAGCGGACCCATGCTGTCCACCTCACGGGGATCGAAGCTCGGAGCCTTCGGTCTCCTCGAGTGGGGCTTGCTGAGTGGCGTAGCCCTCTCCTGGGGTTCCGCCTTCCTGCTCATCGAGGTTGCCCTGGAGTCGGTAGCACCGGCGACGATCACCTGGGGGAGGATCACGCTCGGTTTCCTGGTCCTGGTGGCTCTCCCGGCGGCCCGCCAGCCGATCGAGAGGAGGGACTATCCCCGCGTGGCGTTGCTCGGGATCACCTGGGTAGGCCTACCGTTCCTGCTGTTCCCGATAGCGCAGCAGCACATCGACTCGGCCCTGGCCGGGATGCTGAACGGCATGGTCCCGATCTTCAGCGCTTCGATCGCGATGATCCTGATGCGTGCGCTGCCGCGGATCCCTCAGGCGGTCGGGATAGCGCTGGGAGTGGCGGGGGCGATCGCCATCAGCCTCCCCGCAGTCCAAGAGTCGGCCGCCAGCGCCCTTGGGGTGCTCCTCATAGTCGTAGCGAACGTCTTCTACGGCCTTTCGCACAACCTCGTGGTCCCACTCCAGCAACGCTACGGAGCGCCCGCCGTGATGATGCGAGCGATCGGCGTGGCGACGGTCGTAACCGCTCCGTTCGGATTGGCCGGCCTGGCCGACTCGCAATGGACTACCGGTGCGGCCCTAGCAGTGATCTTCATGGGAGCAATCCAGACCGGTGCCACCTTCGTGGTCATGACCGCACTGGTCGGAAGGGTCGGCGCGACGCGGGGTGGTGTTGCCATCTACTTCGTTCCCATCGTCGCAATGGTCCTCGGCGTCGTGTTCCGCTCCGAGATAGTTCTCCCCATCCAGTGGGCCGGAACCGCAGTGGTCCTGTTCGGCGCCTGGCTCACCAGCCGACGTGAGCCTTGAGACGTTGGGAGCAAGAGAGATGGAACCATCCGGAGGCTCTGGACCGGTACCGCTCCGCCTGATCGGTCGGCGATGGGGTGCCGTCCCGCCCGGCTACCCTCCGTTGCCTCATGCCCCGCCCCTCCCGTAGCCCCGGCCGCCAACGCGTGCTGTCTACGGCCGAGGGATCCCGCCGCGGCACTTTCGGACCGGTCGAGTGGACCCTGCTCAGCGGGGTGGCGCTCGTGTGGGGCTCATCGTTCATCCTGATCAGGATCAGCCTCGAATCGCTGGCCCCGGCGACCATCACCTGGGTAAGGCTCACGCTCGGATTCCTGGTCCTGATCGCCATCCCCGTGTCAGGGCTGACTCACCCCAAACCGTCAGCATCGACAGCCCCACCGACGGGGCTAACGCAGACGCTTACGCCACCGTCGAATGGGCAGTCGCGGAACAGTCCGCCTATCAGATACGAATTCTTCACGCTACGGCTGACACCGTATACCACGACTCTGGGCGTATCCTCGATGCCACATCGCGTTCCTACCGGGCACCGTTTGCGCCTGACGGTGCGGTCCGGCGTGTCGAAGTCCGTACCTGGAGCAGCAAAGGGCTGCCGTCGGAGCCGGTGACACACTCAGTCAATGTCGTTTACGTGCCGCCTGCTGGGCCTGTTGTCTCCGTGACTGCCAATCCCCCCGAAGGACGCATCCGCATCGGTGTTGGCGATCACTGATATTCACTCATACTGGATTGCCCCGTTTGATATGGGGGTCACTGCGATGATCGGGGTGACCCCCTGGACCGGGGGGCGGGTCTGACCCGAGTCAAATCCGGCGCGTGTGTTGCCTTGCTGGGGATCTGTCGGCCTGTCCCCCCGGTCTAGGGGCGGGGTTCTGGTTTCGAAGCGGATGTGACCTGAAGTGGTGGACCCCCATTAGGAGCCTTGTGGAGGCGTCCGCACCGTGAGTGTACTGTCCGCTGCTTCTGGCTAGAAGCCCCTTGTAGGGAACAACGGTAGTCATCGGGGAGGTGGTTCATGTCGGGGTGGAAGGATGCGGCAGCTACGGTGCCGGCCTGGCCCGTTATCTGGCTGCGGCCGGCATCGAGGTGATCGAAGTCAACCGGCCTAACCGTCAGCTACGCCGCCAGAGGGGCGGCAAATCCGACCCGGTCGACGCCGAGGCGGCAGCTCGGGCGGCTGCCTCAGGCCAGGCTACGGCTGTTCCCAAATCCGGTGTGGGACCGGTCGAGTGCCTGCGGATGCTCCTGGTGGCTCGCCGCTCGGCGACCAAGGCCCGCACCCAGGCCGCAAACCAGATCCATTCTCTGGTGGTTACTGCCCCTGAGCAGGTAAAACACCAGCTCCGAGGCCTCAACCTGAGAGCGAGGGTCCGGATCTGTGCCCGCCTGTGTCCCGGCCAAGCACAGACCACGGTCGCCTACGCGAAGAAAGCGCTGCAGCACCTGGCCCGCCGATACCGGGCCCTGGACGCCGAAATAGCCCAACTCGATGTCGAGATCCGTCGTCTCTGCGCCCAGGCGAACCCGGCGCTGCTGAGAGCCGAAGGCGTGGGCCCTGACACAGCAGCCGCGCTGCTGGTCGTCGCCGGCGACAACCCCGAGCGGATGAAATCGGAACGATCGTTCGCAGCCCTGTGCGGGTCCAGCCCCGTGCAGGCATCATCCGGCCAAACCGTCCGGCATCGTCTCAACCGAGGAGGCAACCGCAAAGCCAACAACGCGCTGTGGCGGATCGCGACCACCCGAATGCAGAACGACGCCCGCACCCAAGCCTATGTGGCGAAGCGAGAGGCCGAGGGCAAGAACCGCAAAGAGATCATCCGCTGCCTGAAACAGCACATCACCCGAGAGATCTACCGGCAGCTGACCAGCCCGCCCCCAACCCCTGACTGCTCCCGGCTACGCACCCGCCGCCAACAGGCCGGCATCACCATGACCCAGGCCGCCCGAGCTCTCGGAACCCGCCCTGCCCGCATCTCAGAACTAGAACTCGGCCGCAACCACAACCACCAACTCGCCACCCGATACCAATCCTTGCTCCACACCCACGAGGCGGCCCCGTCACCGATTTGACAACCATAACTGCTCAGTTCTCCGCCGTCGTCACATTCCGCACCAAGCGCCCACACGAAGCGACGTAGCGCCCCATGTGTATCAGGGCGGCGACGAGTTCATCATATGGGCGCAGGAAGCATACGGGCTGCCCCGTCGGGGTTTCGTAACTCCTCCGAACTACCTGGTGGAGATCAACTCCTTCTCGTTAGGCAGCAACTACTTCTTGGACGTAACCCGCTTCTACGGCTGGTTCAGAGACGATGAGGGCAACACCCACGAATCCGACATCAACCTCATCGCTCAGGAAGCCATCACCATAGGCTGCAACCCCGCTGACCTGTTGTTGTACTGCCCCAGAAACGGGGCCACACGGATACAACTCGCCGTGTTCATAGGACGCATGATCGGCATCACACCCGTTTCCAACCCCACCGTCAAGACCTTCCAGGACATTCCACTCACCTGGTTACAGCCGGAATGGTCGAAGCTCTCGACGACGAGGGGATCCTCGAAGCCTGCAAAACATCAGGAACAAGAACGGTGGTACTACCCCAAGCGAACATCCACGAGACTCGATGTAGCTACCTTCCTCCAACGCGCCCTTGACCTGCCCCTATTCCACCGCACAAGGAACCTACATTGACGTACCCACCGCCCACCAGGCCGCGGTCGAGGCAGTAGTCAACGAGGGCATTATGACGGGCTGCCGCGCAAGGGCCTTCTGCCCGAACCATCCCGTCCGCCGAGACGCCATCGCCACGTTCCTCGCCCGATCCTGGAACTACCTACAAACTAGGGACCCCCACACTAACCCAGCGCTCCAAGGAGGTCACGGCCCGCCACCCAGGGCGTATTCGCCTCTTGCGACCCCACGCAGGACGAACTAGCGGTCGCCTGGGAACTCCGAGACCTCGACGGCTAAGGGGGCGTCGGCGGCGCGCTTTCACAATCCGACGGGACCCCACGGCTAAGGCTCAGCCGCCATCACCCTGACGGGAAGAGACTTGACCCACCACCGGGGCCTCATCAGTTAGATCCCTCCGCTGACGCCAACCCAACCCCTACAGGTCCGCAACGAAACCGTTGTCTCTTGTCCATTTTCTACGGTGACCCCGGCCACAGCCAATGACTACCAGCAGACCGTCCCCAGCATCCACCCCCAGCGCCCGGAGCGAAACGTTCCACGGCAACCCCCCGAAACCGCACCATCCCGTCCAAATATTCCGCTAACCCCGTAGACACGACCACCGAGCTACCGTCGGGAGGTTATTGCCCGCCTTTCATGCCGTGTCTGAATGCTTGAGGTGTCCTGTTGCTAAGTCATCGGCTCAGGGCAGTCGGGTAGCCCGAGGCTTTCGTAGGGCGTGATCCTGGAGCCAAGGAACATAGGTCGGTTGGCGCGGTCGAGCATCAGCGGCAACACGTCACAGGCTCCAATAGTCCCCATGGCACCGCGCTCGGCGAAGGATTCGCCGAAGCTCGTGACGGCGTCGGGCCGTGTGGTCGGGGAGGTCATCAAGAACGGAGTCGGGTCTCCCGAATGCAAGATGCCGTCGACGGACGGTGTGGCGTGGTCGCCGGTGATCACGACGACTGCAGAGAGGAAGGGCTTCTGGTGGAGCCTGCGCGAGGCTTCGTCGAGGAGCTGGAGAACGCGCATCTTCTCGCGCGGGTCCTTGGTATGGCCTGCCTCGTCCGCTGCCTTGGTGTGTACGTGGACGAACTGTGCTCCCTCGTCGAGCAGAGTCGCCGCGGTCTCGAAACGGACGAAGAGATCCTCGCCCGGGTCCGGCAGAGGCTCGATGTCATGAGAGATGAGACCGAGCGTCGCCGCCAGTCCCCGGTACAACGCGCTCGACGTCACCGCTGCGCCGGGTACGCCGACCCGTTCTTCGAATGACGGAACCGGACGCACCATGCCGGTCCATTTCGTGGTGAGCACGTCGAGCACCGGTAGGCCGCGCTCCCGGCGTTGCACGTTGACCGGGTGTACGTGCAGGAGGCGGCGACTCGACCGCAGGAACTCCTCAACCGCAGATGAAGTGGCGGTAGCCGTGGCCGGGTTTGTTGCATCCGCGAGTGGGAGCGGTCGTAGCCACGGATGGATTTGCTCAAAGAACGGGTCGGAGTCGGTGATGTCCGGCGAGGCCTGCCCGGAGATCGAAAGCAAGGCTTCACCCCTGGTGAGGCGTTGCAAGCCGAAGCGGAATCCATCGATCGTTATCCCGTCGAGTGCCTCGAACAGGACGTGGGCGTCGGCACCGTCGGAGGGTGCAGCCCTCCCGGTGACCCATACGACACCGTCTCGCTCCTCCCCGACCCGCAAGGCGGCATACGAGTGGACCTGCCCGGCTTGTACGACCGCGCCATGCCCGCGGGCTTCAAGCACGGCTCGGCCGGGGAAGGTATCAGGCTCACAGCCGAACAAAGCCCAGTGAGAGATCTCGCTCGCAGGAGCCTTTCCGGGTCCGAAGGGTAGGTGAAGAGCGGAGGCACCTCGAGCGGCGAGCCGATCAAGGTGTGGAGTCTCGGCCGCTTCCGCAGGGGTGCGGCCGCCGAGTTCGGGTACGGCCCGGTCTCCTAGTCCGTCGAGGATGACCAGGACCAGGGGCAGCCGGTTGTCAGGCAACATCGGATGGGTGTCGCCATATGGGATCACGGCCGGGACGCGAAGTGCCCGCTGCGGATATAGTCATCTACCAGGTCGGCAACCGGTGCGGGCACCAGGTCACGCCACGGCCGTCCAAGGCGATAAGCCTCCCGAATGGACGAGGCTGTGATGCGATGTTCGCCGTCTCCGTCGACGAGTTCCACAGTGTATCCGTAGCCGCGGAGCATGTCAGCCTTGCCGGCCTCCCACGGGGAAAAGACTCGGACGTACTGGACTACGTCGAGAGGAACATAGTGTTCTACCCGCTCCGGGTTGTGAAGAGGGAACGGGACTATGTCATAGCGCACAGGGCTGATGCCTGCTGATGCCAGAGCCGCATGAACCATGGTGAGGCGCTGGTGGAACGTGAAAGGGTTGTTCTCTGCGAGGTGACGCGAATCGTGGTCGGGGTGCGCCTCTCTGGATGGCGGATCCGGGTTTGTGATGCCGACAATGAGACGTAAGCCCGCACCGAGGACCATCCTGAAGAGTTCGAGGTGCCCGTTGTGGACGGGCTGCAACCGACCGGTGACGCATCCGGCGGGCGCGTGAGAAGGTGCCATGGCCTCCGAGGTCGTGTGTCTTGCGAGTACTCTAATGGCCTGCATTGGTGTCGGGTGCGAGTGGATGAGGAGGACCCGTTGAGACCGCTGGAAGACGTCCGGATTATCGCCATCGAGCAGTTCGGAGCAGGACCCTTCTGCTCGCTCCATCTGGCGGATCTCGGCGCCGAGGTCATCAAGATCGAGGATCCCCGCACCGGCGGCGACGTATCTCGGTACATACCTCCGTACCAGGACGGAGAGGACAGCCTGTTCTTCGAGACGTTCAACCGGAACAAACGGAGCTTGAGTCTCGACTTGACGGTAGCCGAAGGCAGAGAAGTCTTCGAAGATCTCGTACGAGTGTCCGACGTAGTGCACTCCAACCTTCGCGGCGACGTGCCGGCACGTCTTCGTCTGATGTACGACGACCTCAAGCATCTGAATCCCGCCATCGTATGCAGCTCTCTGAGCGGCTTTGGGATGACGGGCCCACGTGCCAAACAGCCCGGATACGACTACATTCTCCAGGGCCTGGGCGGATGGATGGATCTGACGGGTGAGCCCGATGGGCCGCCTACAAAGTCGGGGCTCTCGCTGCTCGACTTCTCCGGCGGGTACATGGCCGCGGGGGCCATTCTTGCTGGGCTGCACGCCGCCCGGCGTGACGGAATCGGCATGGACTGTGACCTGAGCCTGTACGACGTCGCGATCAACATGCTGACGTATCAGGCTACGTGGCACCTCACGAAGGGTTTCGAGCCGACCCGCACTCGTCACTCGGCCCACCCATCGCTTGTGCCCTTCCAGAACTTCGAAACGTCGGATGGATGGATCGTCGCGGGGTGCGCCAAGGAGAAGTTCTGGCATCGTCTCGTCGAGGCCTTGGACCGCCCCGACCTGGCCACAGACGATCGGTACAGGACCTTCGGAGATCGTCGTGAGAACGCGGATGAGCTGCTTTCGATCCTCGACTCCGTCTTTCAAGAGCGCACCACCGAGGAGTGGATCGACTTGCTGACTGAGGCGGGGGTGCCGTGTGCTCCGGTCCAGTCGGTAGGACCCGCCCTGAGGGATCCTCACACCGTAGCTAGAGGAATGGTGATCGAGGTCGACCATCCCGAGTGGGGCACCGTGTACGAGGTGGCCAGCTCGATGCGGGTCGGGCAGCCGTCGGAGGTGACGTACCGGCGAGCCCCAACGCGCAACGAGGATCTGGATTATGTGATCTCCGAGCTTCTTGGCTACCCGCCAGAGCGAGTGGCTGAGCTTGAGGCTACGGGAGCATTCGGAGGAGTTGACGAGAACCGATCTTGACGGTGGTGCGCGTCGGCTCATAAGCTTGACGAACCGATCCGGACCTTTGCCGAGGAGCGCCCGATGTCGCTGACGAGAAACCTCGTCGAACGAGTATTCGAGTTGCAGTTCGATGATCTGGCTCAGGAGGACCTCAGCGCGACCCGCTTGCTGCTGCTGGACCACCTCGGCGTCGCCGCCAACGGCTCGACCACCGACTCAGGAGCCTGCATCCAGAGGTTCGCGCTCGCCTCGGGTGAGGGATCGTCGTCGATCGTCGGCACGTCGTTGAGTGCGACGCCGCTGTACGCCGCGATGGCCAACGCCGTCGCCGCCCACTCCATCGAATACGACGACGTCCACAGTGCCGCGTCTAGCCATCCTGGCGTCGTCATCTTCCCCGCAGCCTTCGCCGCCGCCGTGCGCGCCGGTCGTGCGTCGCTAGCAGAGTACGACGGCTCCTTGTTCAGCGACCCCGAGGTGCTTCGGATCATGGACGCCACTCATTGCGTGGTGGACACCGAACTGGATCGCATCTATCCGCAGCAGTGGTCGGGCTGGGCCGAAGTGAAGACGACCGACGGCCGGACGTTCCGGGAATCGATCGATGATCCGAAAGGAGATCCGAACAACCCGCTGTCTCCTCGGGAACTGCGGTCGAAATTCGACGAGCTTACGACTCACGTCTACTCAGCAGGGCGTCGGCATGAGATCGCTGACGTCGTGGAAGGGCTGGGCACAGCGTCGAACCTCGAAGAGCTCATCGCCATTCTTCCGACTGACCTCGGTTGAGCGAGCGGTGCAGTTCGGCGTCATGGCCAGCGGGCAGATGCCCGAGGCTTTGCCCGATCCCGGCATCTTTCGTGACATAGCGGCCTGTGCCGAGGATCTCAGGTACGATTCGCTTTGGTGCGGCGACCACCTGTCCTTCGGGAACCCCATCCTTGAGGGGAGCATTGCCCTATCGGCTTTCGCCTCGTACACCACGTCTATCACAATCGGCACGGGGGTACTTCTGCTCCCACTCCGGCCGCCCGGACTGGTAGCCAAGCAGATGGCGTCCCTTGATTATTTGACCGGAGGGCGGGTCGTGTGTGGTGTCGGAGTGGGTGGCGAGAGCGCCAAGGACTTCGAGCTCGTTGGCATTCCTCGAAGTGAGCGGGGTGTCCGAACGGACGAAGGTATCGAGGTGATGCGGGCACTATGGACGGATCCTGAGGCCAGCTTCAACGGGCGGTTCACCCGATTCGACGACGTGGGGATTAACCCGATGCCGGTCCGCCTGGGCGGACCGCCGATCTGGGTCGGGGGAAGGGCTGATGCGGCGCTGCGGCGTGCGGGCAGGCTCGGCGACGGCTGGATGGGCTACATGGTGTCGCCTGATCGCTTCGAGACCAGCATCGCCAGAGTTCGTACACACGCCCGCGACGCCCAACGCGACGCGGACGGTGTCGCTGCCGCCCTTATGATTCCCACCCGGTTAGCCGACGACGGGGATGAAGCGAGACGGGACCTCGCCGGCCATCTCACCCAGCGTTACCACCGAGAGTTCACCCACGAACTGATATCGAAGCTGTGCCTTGCCGGAAGCCCCGCCGAGGTAGCAGCCCGCGTCTCGGAGTACGAGCGTAGTGGTGTCCGCCACCTGATCTTCCTCTACGGCGGAGACCCGGCGCAGGCCATCGACCAGTTCAAGCGCCTCCACGATGCCGTGGTGTCGCCCCGCAACATCGAATCCGTCTGACCAATGGAGGATCACGTGAAAGGCCCAGAGCGTCCCATCACCCGGGCTCCCGAGAACCTAGATGACGTGCTGTTGCAGATCGAGGCGCTGTATGACGAGGAGGTAAAGCCGCGAGAAGGTGCTCTGCGGCATCGGCTCGCGGACCGGGATAGGTACCTCTCCGAGGACGGCACGCTCCACCCCGAGATCTGGGAGGCCCGTCGCGAGATCATGAAAGCGTCGGCACGCCGCGGTCTATATGCGGGGTACCTTCCGGAGCGCATCGGTGGCCAGGGCTGGACGCGCAACGACATGGTGTACATCGAGGAGAAGGTGTATGGCTATGGCGTTGGCCTCAACCCGGCGCTCTTGTCCTGGTCGGAGGGAGCCACTCCGCGGCTCATCTGGGCCTCCGACGACGATCGCGAGGAGTTCATCGATCCACTGGTCAGAGGGGAGATGACCAGTTGCCACGCAGTTACCGAACCTGGTGCCGGCTCGAACATGTTCGACTTCAAGACGAACGCGGTGAAGCGCGGCCCCGACTGGGTTCTCAACGGTCACAAGGCGTTCATTACAAATTGGAAGCACGCCGACATCATCCAGGTGTTCGCCGTGACCGACCCAGGGCGCGGCCGGCACTCTTTCTCATACTTCCAATTCCGTGGAGCCGACTACGAGGGTAAGGGGTTCACTCGGGGCGACCTCTATCAGACGATGTTCGACGATGGCTTCACCGGCGAGTTGATCTTCGAGGATCTGGCCCTCCCTGGATCAGCGATACTCGGCGAACGCGGCCAGGGCTTCGACATCGCCATGTCGTCCATCAACTGGACCCGGATGCGCCGCGGCGGGATGTGTGCCGGCTGGGGCGGATACCTCATCGACAAGGCGCTTGCGAGGGCTCGGGAACGCATCATCGGAGGTCGGCCGCTCGGCGCGAACCAGGGGATCCAGTGGATGATCGCCGACATGTACGCAGACTGGCATCAGGCGCGGTCCGTCTCGCTCGCTGTGACGTCGGTGATGGACAATCCCGGGCCATGGTGGAAGATGCCGCGCCCTAAGGGGGAGATCCGGGACGTGTGCACGATGAAGCTCGTGAACGACGAGGCATTCTATCGCGTCGCCGACAGAGCGGTGCAGATCCACGGTGGCGGCGGCGTCATGAAGAACTCGGACATCAACAAGCTGTTCCAAATCGCCCGAAATCTGCGGATTCCGGGTGGCTCGGCTGAGGTGCAGCGAACCACAATCGCGGAGACTCTGGGATTGAGGTTCAGGGGATGAGCGGGGTCTTCTCACAAGCGGATGGGGCGGCGACGAGGATGTCCGAGTCGGTCTCTTCCACGAACCAGCATCCTCCCGGCTCGGATCCTTTGCCAGAACGCACCGCGATCGAACCCTTAAACGGATCCAGCTTCGAACCTATCGGCTTGCGCCGATACCGGGGAGGCTCATCCAACGACAACAAACGGGCCACCGTGTTGCGGCTCATCCCCAACCGTTCAGCGATCCTTGACTTCGACAGGCCCTCCCGATGGAACAGTCGATGGACCTCAGCCCAATCATGCACTTCATACATCCTTTCCTCCCCAGAACCGACCAAACGGCTCCAGGGTCATCGAAAACAGCGGAACCACCGCGCATTTTTCGACCGGCTAGAAGTGCTCAGTATTCACCCGACGTTGACAATCCCGGCAGCCCGAACTCCCATCGAGAGGAACGACTATCCCCGCCTGGTACTGCTGGGGTTCACCTGGCTGGCGGTACCGTTCCTGCTGTATTCCATCGCCCAGCAGCACATCGACACGGCTCTTGCCGGGATGCTGTTCGCCACGGTACCGATCTTCAGCATGTCGATCGCCATGGTTCTCCTGCGGTCACTTCCCCGGCTCGGTCAAGCAGTCGGCATCGCCCTCGGATTCGTCGGAGCCGTCAGCATCGGCCTACCCGCCGCCCGTAGCTCGTCCGCCGCGGCCTGGGGCATCTTCCTGATCCTCGTGGCGACCCTCTCCCACGGGGTCTCCCTCAACCTGGCCGTCCCGCTCCAGCATCGCTACGGCGCGCCTGCCGTGATGATGAGAGCGATCGGCTTTGCAACCATCATCAGCGCACCCTTCGGCCTGGCCGGGCTGGCCGGATCGCAATGGGCCACCGGTCCGGTGCTGGCGGTGGTGGTGCTGGGGACCATCAACACCGGCATCGCGTTCCTAGTCATGACCGCCTTCGTAGGCAGGGCAGGTCCGACCCGCGGTGGGGTCGCCATCTACTTCATTCCCGTTGTCGCCATGGTGATCGGGATGGTTTTTCGCTCCGAGGTCATCCTCCCTCTCCAGTGGGCCGGAACCGCCGTCGTGCTGACCGGTGCGTGGTTCGCAAGCCGTCGGGAGGCCTGAGCCGCCGCAATCGAACCCGGTAGCCTGCCTCCGTACCGGCCGCCGGATCTCGTCCAGTTCCTTACCGGTCGTTGCCCGCAAGGTGACACCGGTCATTCCGGCTACCCTGCGGCCTCCCATGCCCTCCCGACCCTCCTCGACCTCTGGCCGCCGTACCGTGTTCTCCACTGCTCCAGGAACGCAGCCCGGGCCGTTCGGGCTGGTCGAATGGGCGCTCTTCGTGGGGGTCGCCCTCATCTGGGGCTCCTCCTACCTGTTCATCGACATCAGCCTGGACGCTCTTTCACCGCTGGCGGTCACATGGGTGAGGGTGATGTTCGGCCTCGGCGTGCTCGCCGCCTTCCCCGTGGCCCGCCGCCCGGTGGAGCGCGCCGACTGGCGACGCATCCTGGTACTGGCGTTGACCTGGAACACCATCCCGTTCATCCTCTTCCCGCTCGCCCAGCAGCGCATCGACTCGGCGCTCGCCGGGATGCTGAACGCCCCGATTCCGATCTACAGCGCGGTCATCGCCGTTTTCCTGCTGCGCCGCCTCCCCCGTGCACACCAGTTGACCGGCATCGCTCTGGGACTGTTGGGAGCCATCGGCATCGGCCTTCCCGCCGTCCGGGACTCGACCTCCGGCTCGCTCGGCGTGTTGATGGTGGTTGTTGCCACCCTGCTTTACGGGCTGTCGATCAACCTGGCCGTTCCCCTCCAGCAACGCTACGGTGCGCCCGCGGTGATCATGCGGGCTCTGGCCATCACGGCGGTCGTCACGATGCCGCTCGGGGTCATCGGCCTGGCCGGGTCGGAATGGAGTCCGCCCTCAGTCGTGGCCGTGGCCGTGCTCGGCATCATGAACACCGGTGTCGCCTACGTGATCATGGCCTCGCTGGTGGGTAGGGTGGGCCCGACCAGAGGCAGCGTGGCGGTTTACTGCCTTCCCGTCGTCGCGATGATCCTCGGGGCGGTCTTCCTCGATGAGCTCATCCTGCCCATCCAGGTAGCCGGAACCGCCCTGGTCCTCCTGGGTGCCTGGCTGACGAGCCGACCAGAGCTCTGAGCCGCCTGGCCGGGCCGGGCTATCCGGTCCGGTACCACGCCCCAAAGTGGACAGGTCAACCATCCGGCGCCCGGGATGGGCGTTGACGGCCGCGGGGCTACGCTCGTTCCCCTCATGGCCCAGACCCCCTCCGGACCCAGCCGGACACCCATAGTCCCCGGGGTTCGGGGATCGAAGTTGGGGGCGTTCGGCCTGCTCGAATGGGCCTTGCTCAGCGGCGTGGCGATCAGCGGGGGCTCGTCCTTCCTGCTAGGAGGGTACTGAGCAATC
Organism: bacterium; assembly: GCA_026710435.1. Taxonomy (GTDB): domain Bacteria; phylum Actinomycetota; class Acidimicrobiia; order Spongiisociales; family Spongiisociaceae; genus JAPPFW01. Next base: position 25,952 of record JAPOQZ010000004.1, read on the forward strand.
CACCAGCGGACTGCCAACCGGCGGCATTATTCCCGGGCTGGCGGGCGGCAGGCTCGAGCAATCGTCATTGTTCAGCACCCTCCTAGTGGATCTGAGCCTGGAGTCCCTGGCGCCGCCGGCAATCACCTGGGTGAGGCTCGCGTTGGGGTTCCTGGTCCTGGCAGCTTTTCCGGTCGCCCGGAGGCCGGTGGAGTCCAGCGACCGCCGGCGAGTCCTGCTGCTGGGGCTCACGTGGATCGTGCCTTTCGTGCTGGTCCCGGCCGCGCAGCAGCACATCGACTCGGCACTGGCCGGGATGCTCATCGGCCTGGTACCGATCTTCAGCGCGTCCATAGCCGCGGTGATGATGCGGTCGCTCCCCCGGCTCCACCAGGTCGCCGGCATAGCGGTCGGGTTCGCCGGGGGCATCGTCATCGGCGTCGCAGCCGCCGGGGTTTCCTCCGCCGCCGCGTGGGGAGTGTTGCTGATGGTTCTGGCAGCCCTCTTCTACGGTGTCGCTCTGAACCTGGCGGTTCCTCTCCAGCAGCGCTACGGAGCCCCCGCCGTGATGATGAGAGCCATGGGGGTGGCGGCGGTCGCCACCACACCCTTCGGCCTGTTCGGCCTCGCCGGTTCGCAGTGGAGCACCGGCCCCGTCGTGGCAGTGGCAACGCTGGGAGTGATCAACACGGGCGCCGCGTTCGTGATCATGACGGCCCTCGTGGGGAGGGTAGGTGCCGCCCGCGGGGGTGTGGCCGTCTACTTCATCCCGATCGTCGCCATCATCCTCGGGATGATCTTCCGATCCGAGGTTCTGCTGCCAGCACAGTCACTCGGGATCGGGCTGGTCCTCCTCGGTGCCTTTCTGGCCGGCCGGCGCGAGTCGTGATCGGCTGCGCCACGCAGGAGTCGACCCCGCCACCAGGACAATCCGCGACCTCCCTGCTTCCTTTCGCGCCCGCGACTTCGAGCTGTCTCAGCCGGGCTACCCTCGTCCCTCTCATGTCACCGCAGACTTCGGGTCGCCCTGGCCGCAAACCCGTGTTGTCCACGGCCCGGGGATCGAAGTTGGGGCCGTTCGGCCTGTCCGAGTGGGCTCTGCTCTCCGGTGTTGCACTCATCTGGGGTTCGTCGTTCCTCCTCATCGAGATCGGCCTGGAGTCGCTCGAACCGCCGACCATCACATGGGTCAGGGTCACCCTGGGCTTTCTGGTGTTGACAGCGTTTCCCGTGGCCCGGAGGCGGGTGGACCGGTCCGACTACGGGCGTATCGGATTGGTGGGAATCACCTGGGTCGGTATTCCGTTCCTCATGTTTCCCATAGCCCAGCAGCACATCGACTCGTCCCTGGCCGGGATGCTCAACGCGATGGTCCCCATCTTCAGCACGTCCATAGCGATAGTCCTGATGCGCTCACTCCCCCGGCTCCGCCAGGCGGCCGGCATAACGCTGGGGTTCATAGGAGCGGTCAGCATCGGTCTCCCGGCGGCGCGTGAATCGGCCGCCGGCGCATGGGGAGTGTTCCTGATCGTCATCGCAACCCTCTTCTACGGTCTTTCCCTCAACCTGGCCGTCCCGCTGCAGCAGCGCTACGGGGCTCCCGCCGTGATGATGAGAGCGATCGGCTTGGGGGCCATCGTCACCGCCCCCTTCGGCCTGGCCGGACTCGCAGGCTCGGAGTGGAACACCGGCCCCCTACTTGCGGTGATCGTGCTCGGAGTCATCAACACGGGAGCGGCTTTCGTAATCATGACGGCATTCGTGGGCAGGGTGGGCCCTACCCGTGGCGGCGTGGCCGTCTACTGCATCCCCATCGTCGCCATGGTGCTGGGCGTGGCATTCCGTTCGGAGATCATCCTCACCCTGCAATGGGTCGGCACGGGGGTCGTGCTGCTCGGGGCATGGCTAGCCAGCCGCCGCGAGTACTGAGATCGACCTCCTGGTAAGGGCGACGGTCACGTTCCGCCTGACCCGATTGCCACGGGGCGTCGGTTAGCCCCGGTACGCTCCCTACCCCATGCCCTCCCCCTCCCCTACCAGCGGTCGCAGCCGGATGCTGTCCACAGCTCGCGGCTCGCGCCTCGGGACTTTCGGACCGGTCGAGTGGGCCCTGCTCACCGGGGTGGCCCTCACCTGGGGAGCGTCGTTCGTCCTGATCGAGGTGAGCCTGGAGTCACTGGCGCCGGGAGCGATCACCTGGATCAGGCTCTCGCTCGGCTTCCTGGTGGTGTCCGCGATCCCGGCAGCCCGAAGACCGGTGGACCGGACCGACTCCCCCCGCCTGCTGCTGCTGGGCTGCACCTGGCTGGCAATACCGTTCCTCCTCTTCCCGATAGCCCAGCAGCACCTCGACTCGGCGCTCGCCGGGATGCTGGTGTCCACGGTGCCGATATTCAGCGCCGCCATCGCCATCGTCCTGATGCGGACTCTCCCCCGGCTCCGCCAAGCAGCCGGCATAGCGCTTGGCTTCGCAGGAGCGGTCAGCATCAGCCTTCCCGCTGCCCGTGGCTCGTCAGCGGCCGCATGGGGAGTGCTGCTCCTGTTAGTGGCGACTCTCTTCCACGGGCTCTCCTTCAACCTGGCCGTTCCGCTGCAGCAGCGCTACGGGGCACCTGCCGTGATGATGAGAGCGATCGGCTTGGGGGCCATCGTCACCGCACCCTTCGGGCTGGTCGGCCTGTCCCAGTCGCAATGGACCGCCGGTCCGGTCGTCGCGGTGGTGGTGCTCGGGATCATAAATCCCGGTACCGCATTCGTGATCATGACGACGCTGATTGGAAGGGTCGGCTCCACCCGAGGAGGCGTCGCCGTCTACTTCGTTCCCGTGGTCGCCATGGTGCTTGGAATGGTGTTCCGTTCGGAGGTCGTACTCCCCCTGCAGTGGGCCGGTACCGCGGTTGTGCTGTTCGGCGCCTGGCTGACCAGCCGCCGGGAGGACTGACCTGCGCCTGGCGATGCGAGGTGATAGAGGCTTCCGTGGTGACGACAACTGCCGGCCTTTCGCGAGCACAGGCAGTCGGGTAGTAACGGGAACCTCCTGACCGGAAATGGCTCCGCTCCTTGTCCGGGGCAACCCGCTCAGAAGGGGTTTCTAAGCAAAGGCCGCAAAAACAACAAAAGTCACAAAAACAACAAACGCCGCAAAGCTATGCTGCGTGCTCAGGTCGGCAGATCTTGGAGGCTCACCTGGCACCCCACAACCCCTTCTCCCCTACCTTCGGAGCCTCGCCACCGGTGCTAGCCGGGCGGGACCACATAATCGAAGACATAGGAGACGCCCTTGTCACAGGTCCTTCCCACCCGGACTATACGGCGCTCCTGATCGGAGTAAGTGGCTCCGGCAAGACCGCGATGCTGAATGCCGTGGAGGACCTGGCGCGTAGCCACGGCTGGCTGGTACTGGCGGACAACGCCGCACCGGAGGGGCTTCCTGCCCGCCTCGCTCGAGGCGCATCCCGGCTGTTGAACGAACTCTCCCTTCCCGAACCACGGCGACGGATAACGAGTTTGACCGCGGCCGGATTCGGGATCGGGTTCGAGCGATCCTCCACGGTCCAACCCGGCTACGACCTTCGGGGTGTTCTCTCGGCACTGGGAGATGTCTTGGCAACCGGGGGAACGGGCCTGATGATCAGCCTCGACGAACTCCAGAGCGGTGACTTGGATGAGATACGGGAGTTCGGCTCGGTCCTGCAACACGTCACACGCCGCGAGCAGCGCCCTGTAGCCTTCGTTGGTGCCGGCCTTCCCCAAATCGAGGAATCTTTGTTGTCCGGAGACGCCGCTACCTTCCTCCAGCGCTGCTCCCGCCATGACATCGACCGGCTGGACCCCGAAGCGACCCGGCTGGCCATCGCCCGACCCATCGCCGACCGTGGGGGCAGGATCGATCCTCAAGCGCTCGGCAAAGCGATCGCCGCCACGTCGGGGTACGCTTTCATGGTGCAACTCGTCGGGTTTCACAGTTGGAAGGCAGCCGGGACTCCGGTACACATCGGGGTGGATGACGTAGAGGTCGGGATCAGCGAAGCCCGGCGGCGCGTCGGCAGGCTCGTGCTTGCCCCTACCTGGAACGCCTTGTCGAATGTGGATCGTCGATTCCTCCTCGCCATGGCGACAGACGACGATGAGTCGAGACTGGCGGAAATAGCCGCCCGGCTCGGAGTGAGCACCAACTACGCCGGCGTATACCGGCGCCGCCTGATCAACGCCGGGATGATCATCACCACCGGTAAGGGACGTGTCGCTCTCGCCCACCACGCCGCCCGGGACTGGCTACGCGACCAAGCCAAGAAGGCGGACTACCTGAGCTAGCCGGCTCGTGACGGGTCGGTTGAGGCAGCCGAGCAAAACGATGTGACCAGGCAGATCGATAGCTACCTGCTGGACGACGGCGACTCAGGTCTCACGATGGACCCTCTCAACAGGTACATCCGATGCAAGTTCACTCCCTGATATCAGATACTCTACTGTTTCTATATTGTGTGATGGTTAGGGGTGTATTTGTCGCATGCTCGTGGTATAAAGAAGGTTATGGACAACGAACACCTGTTCGCTACACTTGCCGCTGCGGAGAGCGATACTTCTGACAGCACTGGACGCAGCCACTCTCCAGACCCGGCTGTGGACGACCGGATCGCGGCGCTGCTCGAAGACCTGGACCGCATCCAGGTCGGACCAATGCCCCGCCACCGCGCTGATCGGGCCCTCGACCTGTTGGGACGCTTCCAGACCCGGGTCGCGTCGATGATGTGCGACATCAGCCGCTCGGTGTCGGAATCCGATGCCAACTCGGATCCGGCCGAGGTGCTGCGCACCAAGGCCCGGCTCCCACGCCGTGACTCCAAGCGCCTCGCCAAGGTCGCCCGCCACCTCGAGGATATGCCCAAGGCCAAAGAGAAGTTCGCCAACGGGGAGATCACCGTCGATCAGGCCAATGCCCTCGCCAACGCCGCAGAGAAGGTAGGCCCGGAAGCGGTCGACGCCGACGATTCGCTACTCGAGTCCGCCGATCGGATGCTTTCCGACAAGTTCGGACGTCACGCCAAGGAGTGGGCGGACCGCAAACTGATCGAACGGGGCATGAACCCCCTGCAACGGCAACGGCAAGCACGAGAAGCGAAGCTGTGGGTGGAGGACCGCACCGGTCTCGGAGTGCTCATGGCGAAGCTCCCCGCCCCCCAATACCAGCATCTCCGCCAAGCCGTAGACCACCGGTACATGGAACTCCTCCGCCGCGACGGGGCAGATAGCCAGGATGCAGACAAGGTGCGCAGCCCCCAGCACCGTCTCGCCGACGCAGTCTTCGAACTCCTATGCAACCGGGACGCCGAGACCGGCGAGTTCATCGAAGGCAACCCCGGCGTCAAGGCCAAGGCCGCAACCCAGCTGGTCCTCGTCGCGCCGATGGGAGTGATCGACGGCGCAGACCCCGCCGGCCACGTCGACATGATCGGCGTCGGTCCCGTACCGCCGGACATCCTCGCGACGCTCACGCCCGACACCGAGCTGGCCGGGATGGTCTTCGACCGGACCGGGCGTCCCCTCTGGCTGGGACGCAACCAGCGCCTCGGCAACGCCGCCCAACGCCTGGCCATAGCCGTCCGCGACGGGGGATGCTTCGAATGCGTCGCTCCCATGCACCGCTGCGAACTCCACCACATCCAAGAATGGCACCGCGACGGCGGCCGAACCGATGTCGACAATCTCGTCGCGGTCTGCCGCCGACACCACAAGCGGCTCGAAACCCAAGACCTCCAAGTCATCCGAACGGCCGACGGATACCAAACGCGGCCCCGAGACGGACCCGCCCCATAACCCAATGGGACGGACGGCCATCCAGGCCCGTTCGCCCCGTTCGATGACGGCGTCGATTCCAAGACCGGTGCCATCCCGACAAGGAAACACGCTCCCCTGATGAGGCTGGCCGTTAGATACAAAGGTCGCGGACGACGAGAGGTTCGAATAGACACCCGGAGGTCTTGGGAACGGCGAGTAGTCGGTCCCGAGAAGCACGCAGCATCGCGACGGCAAGTGATGGATCAATCAAGTGACGGATCAATCAAGTGACGGATCAATCAAGTGACGGATCTATAGGGTGTGGCGGTTGGGCGTCTGCGCAACGTAGCACGGGGACCGGAGGCTCGCCGACCAGGCCGGTTGGTTCTCCACCACGAAGATGCGCTCCAGGGCGCGAGGTAGGCGCAGACTGTGGAACGGCTCGTCCGGGTGTCTTCGCCTGCGTCGGCAAAAGGCGTCGTTGTTGACGATTGTTGCCTTCGCCTCGGTGGCAACGGGGCTCCATCGATCGCATCAGGCGTCTCACCGCGAGTGGCTCGTGCCTGCCACCGCTGGCTGGCGGCACGTCGAGCCGGGATGTTGGCGATCACCAGGGATCTCGTTCAGGTCTTGCCATCTGCCCGGCAACCCTCCATCGGCTCAACGCCGGCACCGGGGTGAGCCCTTGATCTCACGAGCACATCCATCACTCATACACATCGGGAGTCCTTCACAGCGCGTCACATGAACAGCATGACGCCTCAGGGATGTCTGGCGATAGGTTCGTGATGTCGCGCATATCGGCCTGAGGGCGTCGGCTGCCCCGGTCTCACGCCAGGGCGGGGATCCGGCGGGGTTGGGCTTCACCGGAGTACGCTGATATGAGTACGCTGATATGAATACTCTGGTATGCTAATCATATGCGCAAGCGGCGTGTCACGATCACGGTGAATGAGGATCTTTTCGAAGAGGCCCAATCGGCGGTAGGTGATGGTCGTGCCCGATCGGTGAGCGAGTGGGTAGCCGGGGCCATGGCACAGCGGCTGGCCACGGAACAACGTCTCGCTGCGCTTAGCGAGTTGATCCGCGACTACGAGGCCGCACACGGGGTGATCACAGATGACGAGATTGCCGATCAGGCGCAGCGGGACAGGGACGCCGCTGCACTCTCGCGTCTGGCAACCCGGCAACCCAGGTGAGTGTCATCCTCGACGCGGGTGCACTCGTTGCGCTCGAACGTAACGACCGTGCGATGTGGCGCCGTCTCAAGGCGGCCGTCCAATCACGGACTCCCCTGATGACCCACGGTGGTGTGATCGCTCAGGTGTGGCGCTGTGGAACCGGTCGACAGGCCCGCCTTGCCCGGTCATTGCAGGCTGTCGAGACCGTCGCCCTCGACGACGAGTTGGGTCGGCGGGCCGGTGTGCTGCTGGCCCGTTCCGGGCTTAGCGACGCAATCGATGCAGCGCTGGTGGCCATGGCCACGCACAGCGACCGGATCATCACCTCCGACCCTGACGACCTCGCCACCCTCGTCGCCGCCACCGACCGCAGGGTTGATGTCATCCCCATCTGACGAGCAATCGCCGACACGAATCGGGCTTGATCAACGCGACCCGAGTACCGCCCCGAAGTAGCTCCACCGGAGAACGAGGCCTCCTCACGACCTTAACGCGTAGGCACGTAGCCACGTGATCGTCGTCATCCAGACGCTCGCTAGTGTGGGGAATCCTTGTTCCTGCTGCGTTTGGACGACCGGTGGCCTCACACAAGGACTGCTTCTGTCATTGGTCCGTCGCATACTGGTAGGTAACCGCAAGCACCGAGCGGTCCGTTTTCGGTACCGACCGGGCCGGGCTGGGATCGTGCTGACCGAACGACCCCGGTATGGATAGTAGGACCGCGTTTCGGCGCCGAGGAGGCGGCGGGGGCCATGACGTATGGGTGGTGGTTACGGACCTCTCCGGTGGATCGGGGAATCAGGACAGCCGGCTCCACGACAACCGGCTCCGAACAGCCTGTCGAGGTGGGATCGGCAAGAGACATCTCGTTACAGTCGGAGAGCGATCCGTGGGAGTCTCGCCATATAGTGAGCCTTCGTGATCGCAATCAAAGACCGGGGGTTCCGCCAAGATTCGCCCGACGTGGTGGCTCAGCATCAATCCACAAGATTGCGTCGAGCCGTTGAGCCTCAGTTATCCGTTGCAGCCAAGCCCATGAGTACAGAACTCGGAGCCGGCCGGGGTGATCACCTTTAGGAAAAAGTGTACGATAGGGCTGGACAGCCCGCATCCACTCGACCGCTCAGTCGGACACACATGGAGGTTTCCGTCCCACCCGGGTCGGGATGCGGTACTCCTCTCCGTGATCCTCGAATATGGCCTGCAGTTGGACGTGTTCCGTCTCCTGGCCATGACCGAGGACGACAGCGAGTTGTTGATGCTCGTAGAGACCACAGCCTCGGTGGTGGGTTGTTCGGGTTACGGAACCCGGGCACGGTGGAGGGGACGCCGCCGGACAAGGGCACGCGATCTGCCGGTGGGGGTCGGCCGACGGTATTGGTGTGGTTCAATCGGGTGTGGCGCTGTCCCAAGGCGGCCTGCGATGTCAAGTCTTGGTCGGAGACCAGTTCCCACATTCTGTCGAGGGCGGTGCTGTCGGAGCGGGCCCGCCGTGAGGCAGTACGGCGGGTCGGCCGGTAAGACCACGTCTGAAGCGCACGGACCCGTCTGTACTCCAAGACGATTGCGGTGATTACTTCACGGTGCCAGTTACAAGTGTTTTGGCAACGATGTCCTGTACACCCTGCTTACTAGGGTGCAGATGTCCAGCAGTGAAGAGAAGAAACATCGAGCCAAGTACGACAAATGTGAAGTTGTCAAAGTGAAAGACCTCTAAACCAAGAACACCTATGAGAAAGGGTACACCTGTGATGGTCAGAGTTCTGCGAAGAGTACTATTCCAGCCAGGAGGTGTACCGGTATCAGATCGTACTATATGTAGGTTGAATATCCACTTGCCTAGAGTACGTTTCCAGATTCGTACGGATACTGCTTCGTATAGGATACAGACCACGACAATGTAGCCTAAGTAAATGGCTGACGTCGGTAGACTTCGTGCATCCACCCCTAGTAGCCACAGACACCCTACCAAAGAAGGTAGGGATACATAGTACAAGTAATGTCCCAAGGCTCCACACAGTATTCCATCTAAGCAGCGAGCGATCCATCGCTTGATAACATACTTTGAGTATTCTCCAGCTTTGTCCCTACTCTGTTCATAATTCGTAACAATCCTCTGCTTATACACAATACCTGTCTTAAGCCTGTAAGAGGCTGTACATACGAGCGGTAACAGTGAAGTAGCTAAACCAAGAAACCATCTAGAGAGATGATCTGGTAAATAGTACGCTAACCCAGAACTTACAAAGAGAGCTAGACCCATCACGATGTATTGACGATAGGTTTGTCTTTCAAATGGTGCGGAGAATTCGTGGACTCTGCGAGATGGCAGGTACAGCCGGTAAGTTTTGGATGGTACGAATGGTTGTTTAAGGCACAGTGGTCCGACAACTAGGACAATTACACTTAAGTGGTTCTGTGTGAGGGGAGGCCCTAGCCATAATCCAACTGCGTTTGTATAGCCGATAAGTGAGCAGACAATGAAGGCGACCGTGGTGGGCCAGCCGAAGAGCGGGAGGAGAGGCGCTTGGAGAAAACCCTTCCATCCCAGGCGCGAAGGCGAATCTGTGTGCTCCGTAGCCACGTGGCCCCATGGATCGAACATCAAGGACAGTCTAGATATCTGTCCGGCGAAACGGTGTATTTGACTGCAACACTTAGTCGAGCGAGATTCGCCAATGGGATGCGGGAGCTCGGATTGCCGGCGCGAGTCTGGACGTCAGATGTGTTGTTGCCACCGGGTGGCGATGATTTGGGCTCTCTGCTTCTCGTCGGTGATGGCGAGGGTGCTGACGGGCGTGCGGTGCCAGAATGTTTCGGTCTTGCCTTTGGTGTCGTAGATGGGGTGGGCGGAGGGGTTGACGTTGATGCGGGCCAGGTCGTTGCCGTTGATCTTGTGGAAGACCCAGGTGGTGAGGGAGAGGGCGTAGGAACCGAGGCGGTTGAGGATTAGGTTCCGGAGGTGTTGGCCCCATAGGTCGTGGTCGCCGAACTGGCTTCGTTTGGAGAAGGTGTTGTAGTCGTCTTCTAGTCCGTGGACGGAGCCGTCGTCGGCTACGCCGATGAGGAAGGTGCCTCCGTACCAGGAGTTGGCGAAGCCGGCGATGGTCTTGGTGGCGGCGGTCTCGATGAGCTTGGACTTCTGTTGTTGCTTGATGTCCCAGCGGAGGGTGGACTTGTACTCAAGGTACTGGGACTCGCGGTCGGGGCCGAGGAGGTTCTCGGCGATCCACTTGTCACGATACGTGAAGTCATAGTCGGTCCTGTTACGTTCTTCGGCAAGCTGAGAGATTAGGTTCGCTGTCTGTTCTGGGAAGTCCGACTCCTGCACGGCCAAGTCCCTGAACCGTATCAGCACCCCCTTTTGAGTTCTAGGATCTCTCCCTCTCGAGAACGCGATAACACCCTTGGCCGCATAGAAAGCGGCAAAGTAGGCCAGTGACACAGCAGGACCGTAATGCCCGATCCGGAGACAATCCTGAGCTGATCGAAGCGTGTCGTCGGCATACTGCAGCCAGCCCCACGCTTCCTCCGAGGATGTCATAGTATCCGGATGGCGTCCTCGCGGACGCTAAGGAAGAACATCGTGTCCCAGGTCTCCAGTTGTTCCGGTCTCGAAGACTTGACCTGGATCGGCCAAGGCCACATCGAGATGTTCCGCATCTTCTCCTCGAGCATATTCTGGAACGATCCATCAAAGAGATCTCTCTTCTCCTTGGTCGCATCCAGACCTTCCGGTGGCTCCCGCACCAGCAACACGTCAAGATCCGAGTCCGGCGCGTTGTCCTGGCGGGCCCGCGACCCGTACAGCCACACGCTCTTGAGGCTGTCCCCGTAGAAGGCGCGGGCGTGTTCCGCGACCGTGGTGGCCTCCCTGATGGCGGCTTCCAAAGTGGGCCAAGGATCAGCCTCACGACGGCGGCGTCCTTCTTCCCGCATGGAGATCATCGTACCGCGCCCGCCGGAGCAACCCTATCGAAGCCGGCTCGCCGCCGGTGTGACCGAACTTCACCCTCCGGTGACCACCGTGCTCGACCGGCCATGTAGCGATGTAGCCCTCGAACACCTCTCTGCCCACAGAGCCCAAACCGGTCTCACGGGATCAGAGATGGTTCATCCGGCACCGGCGATGGAAGGCAGGTACCGGATGCGGCGGGTCACCCACAACACGCTCGCCTCCTGCTTTGAATCCACTGAATCCGACGTCGGCCAACCGACCTTGACACCGCGAGGCGCTGTCCTCCTCGATCCCGAACGCCGGGTATCGTGAAAACGTGGAAGAGACCGAATGGGGATTCGATGATCCGTGGCCTACGGTCGACCACGCTCTAGAGGCAGCGGCGGTGGTGGCCGGCAAGGCCCGGGAACTGTACGGCGACGAGTTGGTAGAGGTGTTGCTGTACGGCTCTCGGGCCAGGGGAGATCATTGCCCCGAGTCGGACCTTGATATCCTGCTGGTGAAGAAGGCGGCGACGCCCCGGCGCGACCCGTTCCGGGAGCAACTGGGTGATTTCGTCCACGTTCACCTCGCCACCAGATCTTCTTCCTGGTGCCTGGTATCGCTGTACGAATCCACTGTCGAGCAAGTCCGGACCTGGGACACAACCTTCTACCGGAACGTAAGAGCCGACGCCATCGAGGTCCCGTGACGTACTTGGATGAGGTAGCCGCACTGCTCGAGAGAGCGAGAGCCAACCTTCGGGATGCGACCGCGAATCACGCGGGCGGTCGCTTCCGCATTGCGGTGACTGTAGCCTACTATGGGTCGTTCTGCGCGGCCAAGGCAGTCCTCGCCTTCCACCGGGAAGGCGCCAAGACACATAAGGGCGTCAGCAAACAGTTCTTCCGCCTTGCCGTGGTCGACTCCGACTTTCCCGCCGAGACCGCTTCACTGCTGAGCGTCATGCAGGATCAACGGCTGGCGGCCGATTACGACCTATCGATCCCCGTGGACGACTGGCAAGAACATGATGCCTCCCTTGCAATCGACCGGTCGACCCGCTTCGTGGACGAGGTGCAAGCCTGGTTGATCCGGAATCTCCCACCTGGCGAACGTTTCGACTTGCGCCGCTAGGAGGGTGCTGAGCAATCCACCAGCGGCCTGCCAACCGCCCGCAAAATGCCTGGGCTGGCGGGCGGCAGGCCCGAGCAATCGTCATTATTCAGCACCCTCCTAGAGGGAACGATCTCACACTACCTTCGGCGGTAGCACCCCCCTGGCAAGCGACACACGGTTGGTCGATACGGAATCCGTGCGCCTGCAAACTCCTTGACCGTGCCGGCCTGCACAGTTTTCTTGACGATGCCACCCACGTAAGCCGAGCAACGGTCCGAGAGAGGTCGTCAGGAGTCCGGTTCCACAGGGTCCGATTTCCTCGCCGTCCACGCCTACGATGCGATGTATGGTGAGCCGTGCCTGCCACGGGTCGGCATGTGGCCAGACGGAGGTTGTGATGCCCAGGACGGATTGGGCGGTTCCTGAGATCGACCACCCCGACGTGGACATGTACAGACGCCAGCGACGGGCCATTCTCCATGACGAACATCCGCTGCCCTATGCCGGACTTCCGAGGGACTGGGTAGACGATGCGATCTCCGTGGTGCTGATGTTCGACCCCGACCGGGTGTTCCTGTTCGGATCGACCCTTCGTGGCGAGGATGAGGTCAGCTCCGACATCGATCTCCTCGTTGCGTTCGACGGGATACCGTTCGATGTATGGGACCAGTGGGAGAGGAGGATCAGGTACGCGGCTCGGTTCTTCTGCCCCTACCGGGTGAACGCTTTCGTGACCGATGTCGAGGATCTGACCCGTAGAAGACACATAGTCACGAGCCCGTGCATGTGGGCACAACAGGACGGTCGCCTCGTGTACGAGCGGACGGCGCCGGTGGCGGCCACACCGTGAGCGACCTCCCCGATACCAACGGCGAGGTGGCTCGTGAGTGGATACAGCATGCCCGGACCTACTACAGCATGGCGATCGGGGCCCAGGGAATGGCCGGCAACAAGGTAGCGGTCCGATCCCTGGTGTCCGCCGCCGTGATGGCGATCAAAGCTGTCTACATCGGCCACGAGACCTACTTTCCTCGAACCCACGACACCAAGGAACTGATCGATGGATGCCCGGACCGATCCATATATCTCCTGTTGGATGGCTACCCGACAGAGTTCATCGAAGAGTTCTCCCTCAACTACCTGGCGCCCTACATCCGCGAAAGGCCCGTGCCCGACAACGAGTTCGCAACCTGCCGCGGGTTCGCCGAACAGGTTCTCAGTTGGGCTTCTGCCGCCGTGGAGACACTCTCCGGTGGGTAGCACTCCACTCGGTTCAGGCCGACGCGTGTTCGGTGTCTCGCGTCGAATCAGGCAGGGGAAGTTCGGTCCGAACGCAACGTCAGAGCCGGATGGGTTGCTTCAACAAGGGCCATCGTGAACTTCTCAGGCTGATCGCCCACCTATGAGAACGGGGGGGTTCTGCCTGGCCGCGATCAGAGAGACCCTGGACCGTTCTCCACCAAACCGGAGGACCACCCGGATCGGCGCCACCCTCTACGTCCCCGCGCAGACTCGGACTTGCCGTCGGACCCGCGGTTGATGATTCGAGCCCCATTCGATGCTACATTCCGAATTGGACGGAGTTCTATTCCGAATTGGACGGGGTCCTATTCCGGATTGGACGGTTATTCATGCGACATCCGACGCTACAAGCCGGAGAGTTCGTCAACCGGCACGCGGAGGCGCGAGTTCGGGTGGCGCTTACCGATACTCGCATCGTTGCCCTGGTGGGCCCGCGCCAGTCGGGGAAGACAACCCTCGCCCGACGCATCGCCGAACACGACGGTCGGCCCTTCATCACCTTGGACGACGAGCAGTCCAGACGTTTCGCTGACGACGACCCGGCGGGATTCATCCGCAGCTTGGGCAAGGCGGTGATCGATGAGGTCCAGCGTTCGCCGGAGCTCATTTTGGCGCTGAAGAGAGCCGTCGATGAAGACCCGCGCCCTGGACGCTTCCTTCTAACCGGTTCGGTTGACCTGTTCAAGGGATCAATCTCGCCGGATTCCTTGGCCGGGCGGGTCGAAAGCATTGAGCTGCTCCCCTTGTCGCAGGCCGAAATCGCCGGTCTCGCCCCGTCCGGGTTTCTGGCTCGGGCGTTTGCCGGTGACTTCCCCGGCTTCCAACAGACCGGGCCCACTACCGATCTGGTGGAAAGGGTCGTGTCCGGCGGCTTTCCCGAGGCCCTCTCTCGGCCTGCCCCGGCCCGGCGCCGTGCCTGGCTGCGTTCCTACGTTCGCTCTGTCGCGTCACGCGACATCTTGGATCTCTCTTCTGTCCGCAAGAGCATTGAATTGACACGCCTCGTAGATCATGCGGCCGTATCGGCCGGAGGCCTTCTTAACCTGTCGAGCCTCGGGTCGCGTCTTGGATTGGACAGCAAGACGGTGGATCGTTGGCTCGTTCTGCTCGAGCACCTGTTTCTGATCCGACGCGTGCGGGCGTGGCATCACCGCGAGATGAAGCGGCTAGTCAAGGCACCGAAGCTGTACTTCCTGGACTCCGGTCTGTTGGCCATGCTGCTGCGCGCAGATGCTGTGCGCCTCGCCGCGGATCGCAAGATGTTGGGACCGCTCTTGGAGTGTTTCGTGCACGGAGAACTGGCCAAGGCTGTGGCTCTCTCGGACGAGACCACTGCTATCAGTCACTACCGAGACAAGGATGGCGTAGAGGTCGATCTTGTCCTGGAGCGCTCGCCCGGGGCGGTAGTCGGCATCGAGACCAAGGCGGCGGTGACCGTCCGGCCTCGAGACTTCCGAGGTCTGAAACGCCTCGGACAATCCGCAGGCGATTCTTTCGTGTGCGGCATCCTCCTCCACGGTGGTGACCGAATCCAACAGGTGGCCCCCCGACTCTTCGCCATGCCGCTCAAGATGCTCTGGGAAGCCTGACCAAGACCGGCCCGACCCGGCCGAGTGCTGCACCGGTAGTCACAACCCGCACCTATCGCCTTGGCATCGGCCTCCAACCGGCGCACCGTGTCCCACTGGTGGAACCGGGGGTCGATGACCGTCGGACGTCCCAGGAACCTAGGAGGGTGCTGAGCAATCCACCAGCGGCGTGCCAACCGCCCGCAAAATGCCTGGGCTGGCGGGCGGCACGCCCGAGCAATCGTCATTGTTCAGCACCCTCCTAGCGACCGCTTCTCCACATGAATGAAGCGGTCGAGGATGTCCAGTCACGCGTCACGAGACCACACCCGTTCCCACATGTCGGCCGTGTCCACCCCGACACTTCCGTCAAAGTTGGATTCGTTGCCCGCAGTGGTGGCCTTCACCGTCGGTAACCACCATGCTGGACCATCCACCCGGCAATGTGCGCCGCGAAGGCGGCCTCGCCTGCGGGGCTCACGCTGGTGTTCCCGGATCGGAGATGGAGAACAGCCCGAGCGTCTGTGCCGCCGTGACAAGTTGTCGATCACCGGTCACGAAGACCAGATCGCGGGTCTCCAGGGAGAGCGCTGCGGCGAGTTGGACCGCGTCATACGCCCTCAATGCCATGTCTTCGGCCAGGTTCCCGGCTTTCGCCACCAGGTCCGCTGTGATCTCCACATGATGTATCTGTCGATGGAGCGTCTCGAGACCTTCAACGGCCTCGCTCAACTCGTCGGCCGAGATGCGTCCCATGCGGCAGGCGCGGGCCAAGCCGGAGCGAGCTTCGACGTAGGAGAGGCGTGCTGTGGCCACCCGGGCTGCCTGGCGCCAAACGGTGCCGGCGACATCGGAAAGAGGCTCGTCGATCAGGATCGGAATGATCGCCGACGCATCGAAGTAGGCGATCACCGCCGATCTTCGATGATCAAGGGGGACACGGGAGCAGTGGGCGTGATCCGTCTGCGCACCGGCGTGCGTTCCTTATCAACCGGAGGTGTGACCACCCCTTCGGCCACGAGTCGCTCGAGCAGGCCGGGCCGGTCGAGAGGCACGATGCGGGCCACCGCTTTACCGTGGTCGGTCACGACCACCTCCTCTCCTTCCCGCACCCTGCTGATGTAACGGCTCAGATTGTCTCGCAGCACCCTGATTCCCACTTCTGGCATCTCGGTGCCCTTCCTGATCATATGGCTAGAACTCGAAGGCCAATTGTAGCCACAACCTTCTTCCGAGAGATCCGGCCCGCCGCCCCCGAGATTGATTGCCGGTATCCGCCTAGTGCCAGAGGATGCTGATCGGGGCGGCCCAGATCCGGTCGGTCTTGTTGCTTGGGATGTTGCTGATGTGGGTGCCGGTGGTGAGTACTAGCCCTAGCTTGAATCTGTCTCCGACTTTTTGGGAGAGCCACTCGATGTGCCGGATGTCGCCGGGCCGGTGCCGGTTGGCCGACTTGATTTCGATTGCCAC
>JAPOQZ010000003.1 GCA_026710435.1 bacterium
CCGGCGGTTCGTCTCCGACGTCGAGCGGACCGCGGCAGGGTTCATAATGTCCGGAACCGGCCCGCACAGGGGATAGAAGGTCGCGTCCGTGACCCTCGGAGGTGGCGGCGGGGGTGGGAGCCCAAGGGAAGAGGCACCTTCGGGTGGTTTTCGCGTTCTCGGGGTTCGGTGGGGTGGAGGTGTAGCCCGCTCTTCTGTGACGAACTTCCGACTCGGGACACTAGCGAGGGTTCGCGCCTCAAGAGGGTGCGGCTCGGCTCGTTCCTGACTCGCATGGCTTGGAAGGAGGCGATACCCGTATCCGGAGATCCGAGCAGTTCCCAGGATCTTGTGCCTGCTAACCCGAGCGCCGTGGCGGTTGCTTGTCTAGTATCGACTTGGCGGCGGGATGGCATCGCGCCTAGTCGGACACCGCCGTTCAGGAGGTGATCCGCCAGTGAAACCAGCGGTCTTCAACTATTCGGCGCCGGAGAGCATCCCGGAAGCCCTTGATCTTCTGGCCGAATACGGATCGGATGCGAAAGTCCTCGCCGGCGGCCAGAGCCTCGTCCCGATGCTCAACTTCAGGTTGGCGAGGCCGGGCAACCTGATCGACATAAACGGGGTCGATTCACTGTCATACATATCGACCAACGGATCGTTGCGGATCGGAGCCTTGACCCGCTTGACCGAGGTCGGCGAATCAGACGACGTGGCTACCGCTCACCCGGTGATCCCAGAGGCCGTTTCCCACATCGGTCACCGCGCGATCCGGAACCGCGGCACGATCGGAGGCTCGCTGGTGCACAACGACCCGGCGGCCGAGCTTCCAGCCGTGCTAATGGCTCTGGGCGCCGAGGTGACCGCCCAGTCGGTCGACGGCGAGCGCGTTCTCGGGGTCGCCGATCTGATCGAGGATCGCCTGTTCGACACGACGCTTGGCGACCACGAGTTGCTGACCGAAATCCGTATCCCTGCCGCTACGGCGTCCAGCAGCTTCGGGTTCCAGGAGTTCGCCCGCCGCCATGGCGACTTCGCTCTGGCCGGAGTGGCGGCGGTGATCTCGACCGACGGGTCGACCATCACGGGCGCGGCCTTGGGGGCGTTCGGAGGTACCCATGCCACACGGTTGCCCACTGCGGAGGCCGCCTTGGTGGGTGCCGAGGCAAGTGAAGCAGCGTTCGCGGCGGCCGGAGCCGGTGCAGCTGTGGACTTCCCCACCACGTCGGATGTTCACGGAACGGCCGAGTACAGGAGTCACCTGATCAACGTACTAACGGTGCGAGCCTTGACGGAGGCGGCCGGGAATGCAGGAGGCGGTAATGGCTGAAACAAGGAGTGTCGTACTCAACGTCAACGGTGCGGGTAGGGCGATCTCGGTCGAGCCACGCAAGACCCTCGCCGATGCGATCCGGGAGGATCTGGGACTCACCGGGACCCATCTCGGTTGCGAGCACGGCGTGTGCGGGGCTTGCACCGTACTGCTCGACGACGAGGTGGTTCGATCCTGTCTTCTCTTCGCCGTGCAGGCGGAAGGCGCTGAGATCACCACGATCGAAGGGATAGGTTCTGGCGATACGCTCCACCCGATGCAGCAGGCCTTCTCGCAATACCACGGCCTGCAGTGCGGCTTCTGCACTCCGGGCATGATCCTGGCCGGGATCGACGTGCTGTCGCGGAACCCGGATCCGAGCCCGCAGGAGATACGAGAAGAGATGGGCGGCAACATCTGCCGGTGCACCGGCTACCAGAAGATCGTCGAATCGGTTCAGGCTGCCGCAGTTGAGATGTCCAACGATGGGGGGAGCGCATGACCACGACGCAGGAAACTCGCTGGATCGGAGCGTCGGCGCCGCGCCGGGAGGACGCACCCCTTATCCGTGGCCGCGGCCGCTTCATCGCCGATGTGGAGCCGGCTGGAACGCTCCACATGGCAGTACTACGCAGCCCCTTCGCCCACGCCCGGATCGACGGGATCGACGTTTCGGCGGCGACGGCTCTCGGCGGTGTCCACTGCGTGCTCACCGCCGACGACCTCGAAGGAATCGGGGCGTTCCCGACCATCTGGCGCCTGCCCGGACAGAAGGAGTCGAACACTCCGGCGCTGGCGCCCGGAAAGGCGCGCTACGTCGGGGAGCCGGTGGCCGCGGTGGTCGCCGACTCGAGATATATCGCCGAGGATGCCCTCGACCTGATCGATGTCGACTACCACGTGCTCGACCATGTGGTGGACGTAGAGGCCGCCCTGGCCGATGGCGCCCCGGTCATCAACGAGGACATGGGCGACAACACGATCATCGAATACACATTCCCCGGGATCAACGCGCTGGGGGTGGCCGGTGACGTCGAGGGCGCTTTCGCGGAGGCCGACGAGATCGTCTCGGGAAGGCTCCGCATAGGTCGCTACTCCGGAATCCCGTTGGAGACCAGGGGCCTGGTGGCGGAATGGGACGACCTCCGCCAGACGCTGACCCTCCACTCGGAGAGCCAGGTGGCCAGCCTGCTCCGCACGGAGTTGGCGGCGGCTCTAGCCATTCCGGAGACGGCGGTCCGGATCCTCACACCGAACATCGGCGGCGGCTTCGGCAACAAGTGGGACCGCTATCCCGAGGACATCCTGGTCTCGCTGGCAGCGATGAAGCTGGGCCGGCCGGTCAAGTGGATCGAGGACCGCCGGGAGGCTCTCCAGGCCACCGTGCACGGACGTGAGCAACTACAGGAGTGGCAGGTCGCCGCCAAGGCCGACGGGACCATCCTCGGTGTCAAGGGACGCGTGCTCAGCGACCAGGGCGCCCACCTGCACAGCGTGGGTATCGGACCTGCTTGGGTCACAGGCGCCGCGGCTGTCAACCAGTACAAGACCGCCAACTACCACTGTGACGTGGTGGGGGTCGCCACCAACAAGACGCCCAACAGCACCTTCCGCGGCTTCGGTGGTCCGGAAGGGATATTCGGCATCGAGCGGATGATGGACAAGACAGCCCGCCGGCTCGGGATCGACCCGGCCGAACTCCGGCGCAGGAACATGATCCAGGCGGACGAGTTCCCGTACTTTAGTCCGGCCGGCGCCGTCTACGACAGCGGAAGCTACCCGGAGGCGCTGGAGAAGGCCCTGGAGGCTGTCGACTACGACGGTCTGCGGGAGTCGCAGCAGAGCCTGCGCGAGCAGGGAATTCACCGGGGCATCGGTGTCGCTTCCTACATCCATGTGTCCGGGTTCGGCCCTTCGGCCATACTGGGGTTCCTCGACTACTACACCGGTGGTTACGAGGGCTCCACGGTCAAGATCGATCCCCACGGGAGGGCGACGCTCTACACCGGGATGATCCCGATGGGACAGGGCACCGAGACGACCCTGGCCCAGGTGGCGGCGGACCAGTTGGAGATCGACATCTCCAACGTGAGAGTGGTCTGGGGAGACACGGACCAGACTCCGTACACTGGCTTTGGTTCTGCGGGGAGCCGCTCCAACGTGGCTGCGGTGGCCGTGATCAAGGCCATAGAGGAGATCAAGGCCAAGGCGGTCCGCATCGGCGCCGGTCTTCTCGAGGCCGACCCGGAGGATGTCGCATACAGCGACGGCCGTATCTCGGTGAAGGGCGCGGAGGAGATGCGATCTCTTACCCTCGCCGACGTCGCCCAGCAGGCCTATTGGGCCCACCACATCCCGGAGGGCGACCAGCCCGGCCTCGAGGCGAGCTACGTCTACGACCCGGCGAACTTCACCACCGCCTTCGGAACCCATGTGGCGGTTGTCGATGTGGACACCGACACCGGGAAGATCGACTGGGTCAAGTATGTCGTGGTGGACGACTGCGGGACGATCATCAACCCGCTGCTGGTCGAGGGGCAGATCCACGGCGCTCTCGCTCAAGGGCTCGGCGGTGCGATGCTCGAGGAGTTCGTTTACGACGAGGAGACGGGACAATTGCTTTCGTCGACCCTCATGGACTACCTGCTGCCGTCCTTCACCGACCTTCCGGACTTCGAGATCCATCACATGGTGACGCCATCGCCGCACACCGAAGGCGGGTTCAAGGGGATGGGCGAAGCAGGGTGTTTCCCGTCTGCGGCTGCACTTGCCAACGCGGTGACCGACGCTCTCTCCCATCTCGGCGTCGAGGTGGACCAGACACCGGTCACTCCCAGCCGCTTGTGGGCGCTCATCGACGCCGCCGGCGGATAGCTATCGGAGGTTAGAGGTCTGTCACCACCGGCAACGGTCTTGACGCCCGTGACGCGGTCGCGTATGACCACCGTGGGCGTGTGATGAGGGTGCTAGTCGAGGGTGGCCGCATCGTTACGGCCACCCAGGACTACGCGTCGGACGTCCTCATCGAGGATGGGCGGATCCGCGCCATCGGGACCTTCGGGGATGTGGAGGTCGACGAGACCATCGACGCTTCGGGCCATCTCGTTTTCCCGGGAGGCATCGATCCACACACCCATCTCGACACCCCGGTGGCGGGCACGGTGATATCGGATGACTTCGACACGGGGACGAAAGCGGCGGCGGTGGGCGGCACCACGACCATCATCGACTTTGCGATCCAGGAGAAGGGTTCCGACCCGCGGTCGTCGCTGATGCGATGGCACGAGATGGCAGAAGGGAAGTCGGTGGTGGACTACGCGTTCCACCAGATTCTCACCGACCTGCCCGACCGCATGCTTCCCGCTCTGGATGGTCTCGTCGACGAAGGTGTCACGAGCTTCAAGCTGTTCATGGCCTACCCGAACGCGTGGATGCTCGATGACGGGGCCATCTTCAAGGCGATGCGGCACAGCGCGGAGAACGGTGGGTTCATCATGCTGCACTGCGAGAACGGCTACGCCATCGATGCCCTGGTCGAGGACTCCCTGGCGAGGGGTGATACCGATCCGATTTTCCATGCCCGCACCCGCCCCTCCCTCGCCGAGGACGAGGCGACCAGGCGGGGGATCGCTCTCGCCGAGATGGCCGGGGTGCCTCTGTACGTCGTCCACATGTCGTCGGCCGGTTCGGTGCAGGCCATGGCCGAGGCACGCGACCGGGGCGTGCGGGCATACGCCGAGACCTGTCCCCACTACCTGCTGCTGACCGACGACAATCTGGCCGAGCCCGACTTCCGGGGCGCCAACTACGTCTGTTCCCCGCCTCTTCGGTCGTCGGACCATCACGGTCCCTTGTGGAACGGTCTGAAGGTAGGGGACCTGCAGGCGGTGGGGACCGACCACGCGCCGTTCTTCTTCGAGCAGCGCCTGGTCGGGAAGGACGACTTCAGCAAGATACCCAACGGTCTTCCCGGCATCGAGTGGCGCGTCGGCCTTCTCTACAACTACGGGGTCGCTGAGGGCCGCATCTCGCTCAACAGGTTCGTGGAGATCACCTCGACCAACGCGGCGAAGCTGTTCGGCCTCTACCCCCGGAAGGGGGAGATCGCGCCTGGATCGGACGCCGATCTGGTGGTTTTCGACCCGGCGGGAAGTACGACTCTGTCCCTGGACACCCAGGTCACCAACTGTGACTACAACCCCTACGAGGGCACCGTGCTGCGTGGTGCCATCCGGGTTGTCTTGCTGAGAGGAAAGGTCATCGTGCGCGGAGGTGACTACGTGGCGCCCGCCGCTTCGGGCGCCTTTGTCAGGACCACCGAGTCGGCCGCCCTCAGCAGTTCCACACTCGTATCCTGATAGGTGGTCTATGAAAGGAGGCCGGGAATCGTGAGAACCGCACTCGTACAGATGGGTACGGAGTACGACACCGCAAGCAACGTGAAGCGGGCCGAGCACCTGGTCCGCGAAGCGGTGAACCGCGGGGCAAAGATCGTATGTCTCCAGGAGTTGTTTCACACCGTCTATTTTCCCTACGAGATGAACGCCCGCCACCTGGATCTCGCCGAGCCGATCGACGGGCCCACGATGGAGCGAGTGCGCGAACTGGCTCGGGAGATGAGGATCGTCCTGATCGCCCCGATCTACGAGAAGGCTCTCGACGGCCTGCTCTACAACAGCGCTCCGGTTATCGGGCCGGACGGCGATCTCCTCGGAATCTACCGCAAGAGCCACATTCCCATCGTCTCGGTGCCTACGCTGACCGGGGTGGAGAAGTACTACTTCGCGCCGGGTGACACGGGGTTCATCACTTTTTCCACACCATTCGACGTCACCATCGGGATCCTGATCTGCTACGACCGGCACTTCCCCGAAGCGGCCAGGACCCTGGCTCTCAACGGTGCGCAGATCGTGTACGTTCCCACGGCTACCACCGGAATGAGCCGCTACCTGTGGGAGCTCGAACTACAGGCCCACGCAGTCGACAACATCTACTATGTCGGTGGCGTCAACCGGGTCGGGGTCGACCAAGGTGGCTCGGACTCCCACTTCTACGGTTCGTCGATGTGGGTGGACCCGAAGGGAAGGATCATCTCGCAGGCGAGTGACGCCGAGGACGAGGTGCTGGTAGCCGACCTCGACCTGTCGGTCATCCCGCAGATCCGTAACGACTGGGGGTTCTTCCGCGACCGCCGACCCGACCTCTACGGGCAACTGAGTACCTGACACATCCGAGCAAGGAGTGAACCGATGGATCTGGGTCTGAATGGCAAGGTGGCGGTGGTCACGGGCGCCAGCCGCGGGATCGGGCGGGGGATAGCGCAGGCATTCGCCGCAGAAGGCGCCCGGGTGGCCGCCCTGGCGCGGACCGCCGATGACCTCGCGCGTACGGTGGACATGCTGGAGGGCGAGGCTGGCGCCCACCTCGCCGTGACCTGTGACGTGACCGATCCCGAGCAGGCGGTGTCGGCCCTCGATCAGGTGCGTTCGGACCTCGGCGGTCTCGACATACTGGTCAACAACGCCGGGCGCCGCCAGAACTTCAGCCGGCTGGACACCCTCGATGTGGACGAGTGGCGCGTGGCGATCGAGGCCAACCTGTCCTCCGTCTTCTACATGTCCCGGGCGGCGGCCACCTCGATGATCGACCAGCGTTCGGGTTCGATCGTCAACATCTCCTCCATTGCCGGTCCGGTGGCGTTCGCCGGCATCGGCGCCTACTCGGCCGCCAAGGCCGGTGTGATCGCACTCACCAAGGTGATGGCCGTGGAGTGGGCGGAGTTCGGCATCCGGGCCAACTCGGTGGCGCCGGGCTGGACCGAATCCTCCATGAACTACGAGCTCCGAACCGACCCGGCCAATCGGGATCTGCTGGAGTCGATCCGCGACCAGATCGTGATGAGGAGGTTCGCCGTCCCGTCCGAGACGGCCAACGCGGTGCTGTTCCTGGCGGGAGACTCAGCAAGCTACATAACCGGTGAGACCGTCGTGGTCGACGGAGGGTGGCTGGCGGAAGGGTGGAGTGGCTGATCCCACGAGCCTGATCGGCCGGGAGCGTTACTCCTGCGACAGGAGCCAGTCTACAAGTGCGTCCACGAAGGCGTCGTCGTAGCCAGGTGCATGGCTGCTCCCTACGCTCATCCAGAGCTCTATCTCGATTCCGTCGGCGCAGCGTGATTCCAGGCGGAATGCTCTGGTTTCGGCTGCCGCAACATGGCGGTCCAGATCGAGCGTGGCATAGGGATGGGGCTGTCCGGGCCAGTCGCATCCGGCCCGCCTGCTCCAGCGCATCATCATTTCCTGAGCCCCGGCGTAGAAGGCTGTCTTGCCGGCGCCCTCCGGATCCGGATCGCTCGTGTCGCCCTCGAAGAAGATGACGTTGTCTTCAGTGCCATGGATGTGTAGCACCGATACTGGGAGTGCACTGTGGCACACAGCGTCCTCGACGTAGCTCGTACCGGCCAGGCTCGCGACAGCGCGCAGGCCGGGCAGACCCTTGCACGCTATGTGGTACGACATGACCCCTCCGTTGGAGTAGCCGAAGAAGTACACCGGCCCGAAGTCAAAGAGTTCCTCCGCTCTGGCTACCACTTCGGTCAGGTAGGCGACATCGTCTCTGCCCGCCTTGGCGGAATCGCAGCACTGGTCGGTGGGGTTCCAGAAGCGGTTTCCGTCGCCGTCGTGTGACCCGTTCGGGAGGAGTAAGGCGAACCCGTCGTCGTTGACGCGCTCGTGCAGGGGTACGTACATGCTCTGTATGGCAGAGTCTCCTCCGTAGCCGTGCAGCGAAACGACGAGCGGGGTCTCGCCCACGACGGTTGCCGGAGGCAGGACCAGAACCGAGGGGTCCTCTCGTTCGGGGTGGTCGATGTAGTGGACTTCGCCCCCTGACTCCTCCACCAGTCTGACGGTCCTTCCCAAGGCGGTACCCGCGGGCGATGAAGCCTCGTCCTTTCCTTTGGACCAGTGCTCCGCCGAGGGGAGGACGGACTCCACCTTGGAGGCGATCTCCTCGAGTTGCTCGACACGGGCGTCCAGGTCGACCAAGCGTTCGACCGTGTGGACCCGGCTCTCCACCAGGATGGTCAGTTGCTCCTCCTGTTCCGCCTCGAGTCCTGCGACCTCTTCCTCGTGCTCTCCGGCAGCCTCGGCGCCTTCCTGTGGCTCCACGTGGTCCGACTGTTCCCGAAGGATCGCCAGTTCGTCCCTCAGCTCGGCGTTCTCGTCTGCGAGGGCTAGGAGCGACTGTTCCACCATGCGCGCCTCCTTCTCGAGGGCGAGCAGCCGCTCGTTCTCCGAGGGATACTCACCCCCACCGGCGCATGCGAAGGAGGTGCAGGCCGCCAGGATGCAGACCGCCGCCCTCCCGAGGCGCCGCAGCAGGTCCACGGGAGACTCAGGACTGCGGGGATGTGGGGGCCGCACCGCGGGACGGGAGACCATGGTCCCGGCGGGGTGCGAACACCTCGATGATCTCCTCGTAGTTCTCGGTTACCGGCAGGAGAGCCGGGTAGATGTTGGGCCGTATCGAATAGGCGGCAACCTGTCGCAGACACTGCTCCGGAGTCCCGGCCGCGGTGAGGGAGCGCACCACGTCTACGGGCACCATCGGCATCGCGGCCGCGATGCCTCCTTCCCTCGGTGGCCAGCCTCCCATCGCCTCCCGCACACGGTCCAGGAGTACCTGGTCGACTCCGCTTGCCAGGGCGATATGTGGTTGCTGCCCCAGGTACATGGTGGTCATGCGGGTGGCGATGTGCAGGGCTTTCTCCTCGTCCTCATCCATCGCGATAACGATAGTCTGGGGGAGGTCGAGGTCGTCCACCTGCCGTCCGCTCCGGCGTGCACCCCGCTCGATGTGCTCGAGAGCGTCGGCCAGGTACGTGAGGGACGTGAACCCGTTGAGCATTACCCCGTCGGCCAATTCCCCGGAGAGAGCCAGCATCTGCGGCCCCGTGGCTCCCACGTAGATCGGTACCGGCTTGGGGACCCGGGCCACACCGTACCCGAGGTCTAACCGGAGATCCCGCACGGCTACCAACTCCCCCTCGAAGGTCACCGTTTCGAGGTTCAAGAGCCGGCGGGTGACCTCGATGTACTCCCGCATCTGCTTCACCGGCTTGCGGCGGTCGATACCTTGCTTCCACGCCAGGGGATCCCAGTAAGCGCCGATCCCTAGGAGCATCCGGTCGGGCGCCAGTTCGTCCAGCGTGGCGAACGTGAGCGACATCAGCGATGCCGGCCGCGTCCACGAGTTGACGACCCCGCTCCCGAGCTTGATGCGGTGGGTCGCGTAGGCGATGGCGCCCATGACGGAGATGGCATCCCTGGCGGTGCGGGTCTCGCACACCCAAACGGAGTGGTAACCGAGTTCTTCCATCCTGACGGAGAGCGCTACCTGCCGCCGAGGATCCGGTCGATCCAGGAAACACATACCCACGCGACCAACGGTCATCGGATTGCCATCCTTCCTGACGAGGGCCGACCGCCGATTCAAACTCTAACGAGTTAATCGGTTCGCTGGTTCTCTCTTAACACGCTGACAGTGACTGCCAAGTGCCGCAATGCAGTGACACAGGCCCGAGTGGCCATCCGGTTCCCGCGGAGTGATCGCCACGGCGGGCCTTCGGCTGTGATCCCAACGTAAGGAGAGTGGGAAAACCGTCCTAGAGTGTTCTTTGGGAGGTCCGTTTAACGTCGTGAGGTTCGCCAAGTCAGTCTTCGCTGTAGTGCTGGTTGGAGCGTCCCTGTTCATCGACGGGCCAGTGGTTGTCGACGCACAAGCCGGTGACCTTTGCGACAGCGCCTCCACCGAACAGTTCAGCGATGTCGCTCCGGGCGACTACGGGGCCCGTTACATCCTCTGCATGAAGGAGCTCGGCCTGTCCTTGGGCAGGGAAGACGGCAGTTACGGTCCCGATGCCATACTGACCCGTGCCCAGATGGCATCCTTCCTGGTTCGGCTCTGGCGAGACGTGTTGGACCGCCAGTGCCCAGAAGGGGAGGCACCCTTCACGGATGCCGCGGATGGGACTCCCCATGCCGGAAATATCGACTGCATATACAACCTCGGTATCACCCAGGGCGTCACGGCAACGACATTCGGGCCCGCGTCAACTCTGAAGGCCTCCCAGATCTCCCGGTTCCTGTTGCGTACGTTCGAGAAGGTAGGAGGGTCCTGCCCGGACCGCTTGGCCGAACTCGACGAAGCGGTTTCCTGCCTCCAGGGGTTCAACGTGATTCCCAACCCCGAAGAGGGAAGCAGCCAGGAGCCTGTCACACGGGCGCAGATGGCCGTTTACATGGTCGGGTTATGGCACAACATTGCCGGCCGGGGGCTTCCTCCCGCTCCACCCGAACTCGGAGCGGACCCCTCCACGGATGATCCTGCCCGCACTCGGTCCGATGGCGCCCTCCTCGTGATAGCCGTGCTGGAGAGTCTGAGGGGGTCCCCCGAGCAGCGTACCGGCTACGACCGTGACCTGTTCGTCCATTGGAGCGATGTGGACGGTGACGGCTGCGATACGCGCCGGGAGGTGCTGATCCGGGACTCGAGGGTCGAGTCGGTGCTGGATCAGAACCGTACGTGCTGGGTTGACTCTGGTCTGTGGTACTCGCACTACGACGGGGAGTGGGTGCAGGATCCGTCGTCGCTGGACATCGATCACCTGGTCCCCTTGGCCGAGGCATGGGACTCGGGTGCTCACGCCTGGAGCCCGGAGCAGCGGGAGGCCTTCGCCAACGACGAGGGCGCCCTGGTGGCGGTGACCGCGCGGTCGAACCGTTCGAAGGGGGCGGCCGACCCGCCCGACTGGATGCCCCCCAACTCGGACTTCACCTGTCCGTACGTGGCGGGATGGGTGGCCACCAAGGCCAGGTGGGATCTGTCCGTGGACCGGCGAGAGTCGGAGTTCCTGCGCGGGATGCTGTCCGGAGAGTGCGCCGGAGCCACCCTCGACATCCGGACACCCGTCCTTGCGTTCCCGGTCCTGAGGGTTCCCGAACTGGGTACGCCGGAACTCGGTTCCGCCGGGGATCCGACCACGACCACGGTCTCGGGCGGCATTCCTCCGGATCCGGGCAATTCCCGGAATTGCTCCGACTTCTCCACGCAGGCCGAGGCGCAGGAGTGGTTCGACACCTACTTCCCGCACTATGGAGACGTCGCCCGGCTCGACGGCGACGGCGACGGGGAGGCGTGCGAGAGCCTGCCGTAGTCACGGCTACCGGTCGCCGACTGTCCGGTCCGGCTCACCATTCCCGCAGTAACGATGGTTGGACACCGGCTGGCAGGTGGATCCGGGTCGGAGAGTCGCTGGCCGGCCGCGCCCCGAGTACTCAAGGCGTTGCGTGTGAGGCGTTCTGCGAGTCTGGGGCCGGGTCTCGAGCGCCGGAGGTAAGCCGGTGGTTGTGGATCCCTATGGCGATGCACACCGCTTCGTCCGACCTGTGTGTAGAGTCAGCCAGACCTTCGCAGAGGACAAATGCCCCCCGACTCCATTTACACCGAACCTCTCCGCCGGGTCAGCGAGGAGTACGTTCGTAGCAATCCCGGCTCGATGGAAGTGGCTGAACGGGCCGCTGCCGTCCTTCCTGGAGGGACGACGCGAACCACTACGTTCTTCGCGCCCTTCCCGCCGGTACTGGTGGCAGGGGAGGGGTCCGAAGTCGTGGACGTGGACGGAAACCGGCGGGTCGACTACCTGAACAACTACACGTCATTGATCCTCGGCCATGCACATCCGGATGTCCTGGCTGCGGCGATGTCGGTAGCGGGGCGGGGGACGGCTTTCTCGTCGCCGACCGAGCAGGAGGTACGGCTGGCGGAGGTGCTGACCGGACGCGTCGCTTCCGTCGAGCAGGTCCGCTTCACCAATTCGGGGACCGAGGCGACGATGGCGGCCTTGCGGTTGGCCCGAGCCTTCACGGCTCGTCCAAGGGTGGCCCGATTCGAAGGCAGCTACCACGGCACCCACGATTACACCGCGACGCCGGGCGCCGGGATCCCGGACCCGGTTGACGATCTGGTCGTCACCCTGCCCTTCAACGACATTCCCGGTTGCGAGGCTCGCCTACCGCATCTGGCGGATTCTCTGGCAGCGGTGATCATCGAACCCGTGCTCGGTGCCGGTGGCGTCATTGCTGCAGACCGGGAGTTTCTGGCTTATCTCAGGGACGTGACCCGCCGTTACGGTGTAGTGCTGATATTCGACGAGATCATCTCGTTCCGGTTGCACAGTGGTGGCGCCCAGGCGATCTTCGGTGTCCGCCCGGACCTCACGACCTTCGGGAAGATCATCGGTGGTGGTTTCCCGGTCGGCGGGTTCGGGGGGTCCAGGAACATAATGGAACTTCTCCATCCCACCACCGGAACCATCGGTTGGGGCGGTACCTTCAACGGCAATCCGGTGAGCGCATCCGCGGGGATCGCGACTCTGGACGCGCTCACCCCGGCCGCGATAGAAGAACTGAACGAGAACGGAGATCACCTGGCGGAGCGACTCAACAAGGTGTTTCAGGCGACCGGACTCCCTGCCCTGGCTACGGGCGTCGGAAGCCTTTTCAACATCCACGCTACCGACGAGGAGATCACCGACCACCATCCGGTCGGGCGCGCCGATCCCGAGTTGGCCGAACTCCTGCACTTGGGCCTGATGAATCGTGGCTACTTTCTGGCCCCCCGGGGGATGGGCTGCCTGTCAACGGCCATGACCCCGGCCGATCTCGACGGCTTGGTGGCTGCCGTCGAGGATCTTGCCAGTACCGTGTGACCGGACGGTCATGCATCATTGTTCGGGGTTGGCGGCGGACCGGCGCACCTTAGACCGGCAGACGCTCCGGGGTCGGGCTTACCCAGCCCGGATGACTATCCTGAGTTGAGGCAGCCCCAGGGTGAGGAGCGGTAATAACGGTTCTGTACCTTTTCGCATTGGGGATCGGGTTGCCCGTTCTTCTGGTCTACGCCTTCGGCGGTGCATGGGGCGCCGACTTGGATACGGGCTCGGAAGGGGGCCTGTTCGCGTGGGTGTCGATCAGCGCCACTTCCTTCGGGGCCACCCTGTTCGGACTCGCTGGTCTGATCACGGTCTGGGTTGGTCTCTCGCCGGTAGCGGGTATTCTGGTCGCAGCATTGGTTGCTGCTTCGGCTGTCGTCTTTCACAATTCCCTCTTCGGGTGGTTGCGTAGCACCGAGGCATCCAGTGAGTTGACAAAGGGTGACCTCAAGGGCGCGACCGGTGTGGTCGTGCTGGGTGTCTCCGCTCGGCGGCGAGGGCAGATAGTCGTTGAAGCGGCGGGGCGACGGCTCCGTATGAGTGCCTCGCTCGCCGACCGGCGGGGTCACGTGGCAAGAGGTCACCGGGCGAGGATCGTGGAGATGGATGGCGGTGTGGCTCTCATTAAAAGATACGAAGAAGGAAACGGATAGCGAGTGATGTTCGAAATGGCCTGGGTGGTTTCGTTGTTGATCGGGGTTCTTGCGGCTATCGCGCTGCTGATCCTGATCCTTATTGTCAAGTCCCTGATCATTATCTGTCCCCCCAACCGGGTGGCGGTGATTTCCGGCCGGAAGCGGGAACTCAGCGACGGCAGGGAGGTTGGCTACCGCCTGTTGCAGGGAGGACGCACCATACGCATCCCGATTATCGAGAGGGTCCAGTGGATGGATCTGAACACCATTCCCCTGGAAGTGGCGGTGACCAATGCCTATTCGCGGGGGACGATACCTCTCAACGTGGCGGGAATCGCCAACGTGAAGGTGTCCAGCCGGCCAGGACTGCTCGAGAACGCCGCCGAGCGTTTCCTCGGGCGAACCACGACCCAGATCGGTCAGATCGCCAAGGAGACGCTGGAAGCCAACCTGCGTGGTGTGCTGGCCATCCTGTCTCCGGAAGAGGTGAACGAGGACCGGCTCAAGTTCTCCCACCAGTTGATCGACGAGGCTGACGATGACATCAAGACTCTGGGCTTGGAACTCGACGTTCTCAAGATCCAGAACGTAACCGACGATGTCGGGTATCTGACGTCGGTCGGTCGCCAGCTCACCGCCAAGGTGATCCGTGATGCCCGGGTAGCGGAGGCGGAGCGCAGGGCCGAAGCGGAACAGGCCGAGGCGGCTGCCCGGCAAGTGGGACAGATCGCCGGGATCGAGGCGGACAAGGCGATAGTGGTGGAGCAGAACGGCTTGCGAGTCCGCACCGCCGAGCTGGAAGCAGTGTCCAACGCTCGCGAGGAGGAAGCGTTGGTAGCGGGGGATGTCGCCAAGGTGGTGGCCAGCCAGGAACTGGAAGGACAGCGGATCGAGCTGGAGAAGCGGCGGGTCGAGGCGGCTGTCGTGGTCCCGGCGCGCGCCGACTTGGAAGCTCGCCAGCTGGAGGCCCGAGCCGAGGCGGCGACCATCATCGAGGACGGCAAGGCACAGGTGGAGGTTTTCAGGCTCCTGACCGACCAGTACCAGGCGGCCGGCGCCGACGGGCATCACGTGCTCGTGCTCAACATGCTTCCCGATCTCATCGACAAGATCGTTGCCACCTTGGACGGGGTCAGTATCGACCGGGTTGCGGTGGTGGACACCAATGGCGGCCGGGGCAGGGATGGCGGCGGCATACCCGGCCTCGTATCCCAGTTGCCGGCCTCCCTCGTTGCGCTGACCGAACAGATAGAAGCCGCCACCGGAGTGGACATTCTCGACTCGTTGCGGCGCAGCACCGGAGCCTCATCCGACGAAGAGGAGTCGGGCTAACCGGTCACAGCGCAGCGTCCGGCTGCTGCAACTGGACTTTCCCGTCGCGCCCGATCCAGGTGCTCGAATCCATCCGCCAACACCCGGGCGAGTTGTTACCCGACGGAAGGAACCTCGGGCCGGGAAGGCCTGTGGGAAGCCATGCTTGCCAGCACCCTCCTAGGCCGCCCAGCCTTCGAGTGCCCTAGCCAGGTCTTCCAAACCCTTGATGGTGTGTCCTGCGATCAATTCGTCGACGTGGGGCAGCGCGGCCACGAGCCCGCGGGCCAGGGGCTGGAAGTTCGGATCGCCCGCCAGCGGGTTCACCCAGATGACTGCGTGTGCCTGGCGCGACAGGCGCTGCATGGCCCAGGCCAGCCGGTCGGGCGCCCCACGCTCCAAGCCGTCCGAACAGATGATCACGATCGCTCCCCGGTTGAAGCGGTACTTGCCCCACCTCCTTACGTAGGTGGCCAGGGACTCGCCGATCCTCGTACCACCGTCCCAGTCGACGACCAACTCGGTCGCCTCGTCCAGGGCCGAGTTGGGATCCCGGACCCGCATCGCATTGGTCAGGCGGGTGAGGCGGGTTCCGAAACAGAACACCTCCACCCGCTGGGAAGCCCGGCTCATCCCGAAGGAGAACTGGACGAGAGCGCGGGAGAAGCCGGCCATCGATCCTGAGACGTCGACGATCAGGACGATCGATCGGGGCCGTTCCACCCTGAGCCGCCGTCTCAGCCTGAAGAGGTCACCTCCGTGCCGAAGTGAGTCACGGACGCTGCGACGCAGATCGATACGGGGGCCTCTGGGTGATGGGCGGGTGCGCCGGCTCAGCTTCCGGGGAAGGTGAAGACCGGGCAGGAGCCGTGCCAGTTGGCGGAACTCCTCGTCCGTCCAGCGGTCGAAATGCTTGTTGCGCAGTGTCTCGGCGCTGGACGCCCTTGGACCTCCCGCGGCGGGGAGCTCCTCATCTCCCGCCTCGAGGATTTCCAGCTGTCTCTGATCGGTCCCGAAGGACACCGACTCCGGGTTCTCACCGTCGCCGTCGGCCGTGGCCAGTGCCAGCATGGGAGGCTGCGAATCGTTCTCCGAACCCACGAAGAAGGCATCGAAGGCGGCGTCGTAGATGGCCACATCGGGCTGCCGGTTGACGAGAGTGACCCGTCCTGCCCAGTAGAGGTCGCCGATGTCAGCAGGATCGAGGTCCGCCACCGCCCTCGCATACGACAGCACCTGCCCGGCGCCGACGTTCACACCGTGGGCCCGCAGCAACCGTCCGAAACGGACCAGTTCCGTGGTCGGTCCGGGCTCAGATCCCATCCAGCAGCTCGGCTGCCCGGCTCCGGACGGTGGCCAGATCGTCGTGATCCTTGATCACAGAGCCCAGGCTGACATCAAGGTTCTGGGCGGTCACACCGTCCTCGCCGAGTTGGTTGAGAGCGCGCGCCCAGTTGATGGTCTCGGCTACACCCGGCTGCTTCACCAGGTCGAGGCCCCGCAGCCTCGAGACCACCCGGCTGGTACTCCGGGCGAGCTGCCCAGGTACGTCCGGTGCGCGGGCGGTCACGATCTCGACCTCCCTCTCCAGGCTCGGGAAGTCGATCCAGTGGTACAGGCAGCGGCGCTTGAGAGCGTCGTGCAGCTCGCGGGTCCGGTTGGAGGTGATGATCACAGCGGGCGGCAGCGGCGCATGTACGGTACCGATCTCGGGAATGGTGATCTGGAACTCGGACAGGATCTCCAGGAGGAACGCCTCGAACTCGTCGTCTGCCCGGTCGATCTCGTCGATGAGCAGCACGCAACCGCCTCCGCTCCTGATCGCTCGCAATAGGGGCCGCTCGACCAGGAAGCGTTCGGCGAAGAGTTCGTCCTGCCCGGAACCGTCCGCCTGGGCCTCCGCGGCCTGTCTTAGGTACAGGAGCTGGCGCGGGTAGTCCCACTCGTAGAGCGCCTGGTTGGCGTCGATGCCCTCGTAGCACTGGAGCCGGATGAGATCGATTCCCAGCCCGCCTGCCAGCGCCTTGGCAACCTCTGTCTTGCCGACTCCCGCCTCCCCCTCCAGCAGGAGAGGCTGCGGCAGGGTCAGGGAGAGGTAGATGGCTGTCGAGAGCCCTCTGTCCGCAAGGTAGGCCTGCCCGGCGAGCATCCCGGTCACACCGACGATGTCACCGGTGAAGGCGCCGCCGGGAATGGTCAAGGACGCTCGAAGATCGCCGCCATACCCTGGCCGCCCCCGATGCACATGGTCACGATGCCGCGCCTACCGCCCGTCCGCTCGAGTGCATGCATCAGTTTGATGGTCAAGATCGCCCCGGTGGCCCCCACCGGGTGGCCAAGGGCTATCGCACCCCCGGAAACGTTGGTCTTCTCGGGATCGAGCCCGGCGTCCCGGATCACGGCCACGGCTTGGGCAGCGAACGCTTCGTTGAGTTCGATGAGGTCGATGTCGTCGAGCGTGAGGCCTGCCTTGTCCAGCACCTTGGGGACGGCGAGTGCCGGTGCGTATCCCATTATCTCGGGGTCGATGCCGCTGACCGCCCATGCCACCAGCCTCAGCCGGGGTTCGTTGCCCCGCGCCGCGGCCACCTTCTCGCTCGTGAGCACCAACGAGGCGGCGCCGTCGTTGATCCCTG
The DNA here is from genome assembly GCA_026710435.1 of bacterium. Lineage (GTDB taxonomy): Bacteria > Actinomycetota > Acidimicrobiia > Spongiisociales > Spongiisociaceae > JAPPFW01. The sequence goes on from JAPOQZ010000003.1 coordinate 17,647, forward strand.
AGGAGTTGCCTGCTGTCACCGTGCCGTCCTTGACGAACACCGGCCGGAGCCGGGCGAGGCTTTCGGTGGTCGTGCTCGGCCGGGGATGCTCGTCGACCAGGAAGGGATCGTCCTTGGGAAGGTCCACCCCGACGATCTGGTCCTCGAACTGGCCTTCCTTGATGGCGATAGCCGCCCGGTACTGGCTCTCCGCGGCGAACCGGTCCTGTGCCTCGCGGCTCACCCCGTAGCGCTCGGCCACCTTTTCCGCGGTAGCGCCCATCGGGTATCCGCCGAAGGGATCCGTCACCAGGGACAATGTCCCGTCGAGGGACTTGCGAGGCCCCAACCTCCAACCGTCCCTGGCCTGGTAGTCGAGGAAAGGCTGGCTGCTCATGTTCTCGTTTCCGCCGGCGACCACGATGTCAGCCTCTCCCAGCATGACTTGCTGGGCGCCGGTGATGATCGCCTGCAGACCCGACGAGCAGAGCCGGTTGACGTTCATGGCGGTAGTAGACGTGGGGAGGCCCGCCTCGAGCGCGCAGCGCCGGGCGTTGTAGGCGTCCGGACCCACCTGGCCGATCTGGCCCATGACCACCTCGTCGACCTCCCCGGGGTCGACGCCCGCCCGGCTCAACGATTCTTTGATCGTGACGGCGCCTAACTTGTAGGAGTCGATCTTGCTGAGCGAGCCTCCATACGTTCCAATGGCGGTCCGCGCCGCCCCAACCACTACGACAGGGTTCACATCGAGCATGTCCGCTCCTTCGTGAGATTTTTTGCGCTGTTCCCGGCATGCACGATCAGTGGCAACCGCGCGAGGCCGGAGACTACGAACGACATGGTGATGCTAGCTGCTGGTCCGAGCGAGGACCGGCTCCGGCGCAGGCCAACCCGTTGGTGGCTAGGACGGTGCTGAACAATGACGATTGCTGGGACCTGCCGCCCGCCTACCCAGGCATTTTGCCGGCGGTTGGCAGGCCGCTGGTGGATTGCTCAGCACCGTCCTAGTGTCCTGTCGTGGTAGTTCGCCGCGGTTTGTGGTAAGGTTGTGGGGACTGTCGGCGTTATGTGGGAAGGTGCTGTGATGGGTGCTCGGAGGGGGCGTAAGCCTGTGGTTGTGGAGTTGAGCGATGAGGAACGGGAAACTCTGCAGCGTTGGGCGAGGCGGCATACGTCTAGCCAGGCGTTGGCGTTGCGTTGCCGGATCGTTCTGGGAGCGGCTGAGGGTATGGCGAATGTCGACATTGCCAAGAAGCTGGGTTGTCATTTCGCGACGGTGGGCAAGTGGCGGAACCGGTTCGCCGAGAGGCGTCTTGATGGTCTCTGCGACGAACCGCGTCCGGGTCCGCCCCGTACCATCGACGACGCCAAGGTGGAGGAGGTGGTGGTCAAGACCCTAGAGGAGACCCCCTCTGATGCTACGCATTGGTCCACCCGCCGGATGGCGGAGGCGGTGGGTATCTCGGCTTCGTCGGTCTCTAAGATCTGGCGGGCGTTCGGTCTGAAGCCGCACCGGACCGAAGACTTCAAGGTATCGCCCGATCCGCTGTTCGTAGAAAAGGTCCGCGACCTGGTGGGATTGTATATGAACCCCCCGGACGCAGCCGTGGTGCTATGTGTGGATCACAAGTCCCAG
>JAPOQZ010000002.1 GCA_026710435.1 bacterium
GATCCTGTTCGTCTTCGACCCGGAACGGCAGGCGTTGCTGTTGTTGGGGGGCGACAAAACAGGGAAATGGTCGGTTTGGTACCGGCGAGCGATCCCAGAGGCGGAACAGCTGTACGAGGAGTACCTAGATGATCTGGACACGGGTCGAGTAGACGATGCGGCCTGGGGAAAGGAATAGAGGCCATGACCACAACCCGGCAGAAGACCACGAAGAAATACCACACGTGGGACGAGGTCAGAGGTGAGCTGAGTCCCGAAGAGGAAGCAGAACTCGAAGATCTGCGGGCGGAGGCCGCCAGTGAAGCTGTCGCTTACAGTCTTGGTGAACTCCGACAGGCGCGGGCGATGACCCAGACCGAGTTGGCTGATCGTCTGAAGCGTGCCCAGCCCACGATCTCAGAGATGGAAAACACCAACGACCATCTCATATCCACTATCCGCTCAGTTGTAGAAAGCCTGGGTGGCCGCCTTGAGATAGCAGCAGTGTTCGACAACGAGCGGATCCCCATCGTCGCGCCACCCCGCACCCACGCAGCCAGCCAGTAAGAAAGAGGATTGTGACCACCAGGGCGGTCAGCCTGGACCGCGTGGCAACCCCTCGTCGAGGTCCGGAAGCCGGGAGAGAGCCATGACACAGAAGCGGCCCTCTGCCCCGTTTGCAGCTGCCGTCTTCCAGGAAGTTTGAGCGTCGTTTTGGCTAGGACCTGCCACTGCGGCCACAGTAGAGCAACTTCCCGAAAGGGCACACATGGCAACGGACCTCGGTGAACTCCAGAACAAACTGTGGGAGGCGGCAGACCACCTGCGGGCCAACTCCGGGCTGAAGGCATCCGAGTACGCCTCACCAGTGCTGGGGCTCATCTTCCTGAGGTACGCGGACGAGCGATTCGCTCAAGCCGCCACAGTCGTGGGCCCGGGATCCGATCGCCGCCCGACCGGGCCCGAGGACTACCAAGCTATCGGCGCGCTGTACCTGCCAGACAAGTCAAGATTCGGGACGCTCCTCAACCTCCCGGAAGCCGCCGATATCGGCAAAGCCATAAACGAGGCTATGGACGGCATCGAGGCCCACAACCCCGACCTCAAAGGTACCCTGCCGAAGGGCTACTCCCGCATCCCCGACGGCATCCTCGGAGAGCTCCTCCGGCTCCTGCGGTCACTACCAGAGGTGATCGAGGGTGACGGGTTCGGGTTGATCTACGAGTACTTCCTCGGCAAGTTCGCCTTCGCTGAAGGCCACAAGGGCGGCGAGTTCTTCACACCCACCTCGATCGTCCGGCTCATCGTCGAGATACTCGAACCCTTCCACGGTAAAATCTACGACCCCGCCTGCGGTACGGGCGGGATGTTCGTCCAGTCCGCCCACTTCGTCCAACGCCACCGCCACGACCCCAGCCAGGAACTATCGATCTACGGCCAGGAAAAGACCGGCGACACCGTTCGGCTCGCCAAGATGAACCTCGCCGTCCACGGCCTCGGCGGCGACATCAGAGAAGGCAACACCTACTACGAGGACCTCCACGACTCGGTCGGCAAGTTCGACTACGTGATGGCCAATCCCCCGTTCAACGTCAACAAGATCGACAAGAC
>JAPOQZ010000001.1 GCA_026710435.1 bacterium
CGTGACCCTCGGAGGTGGCGGCGGGGGTGGGATCCCAAGGAAAGAGGCACCTTCCGGTGATTTTCGCGTTCTCGGGGTTCGGTGGGGTGGAGGTGTAGCCCGCTCTTCTGTGACGAACTTCCGACTCAGGACACTAGGAGGGTGCTGAACAATGACGATTTCTCGGGCCTGCCGCCCGCCAGCCCGGGAATAATGCCGGCGGTTGGCAGGCCGCTGTTGGATTGCTCAGTACCCTCCTAGCCGAGTGCCCCCGCGATAAGTTGTGCATTGACCCTCAGCATCCCTACGAGCGTATCGGCGCCCGAACCGGGCTCTCCCAACGATCCGGTATAGAGCTCGACCACTTCCACATCGGGGCCGGCCTCGGCCGCCAGCGAATCGGCAAGTGCTGTTGACTCGATCGTTTCGGCGAAGATGGCAGGAACGCCTTCCTCCCTTATCGTCTCGACGAGCGCCGCCAATTCTGCGGAACTGGGATCCGCCAGGGTGGCGCCACCCGGGATCACGGTGTCCAGGACTTCGAAGCCGTAACGGTCCGCGAAGTATCCGAGCGCTTCGTGGTTGGTGACCAGCTTGCGGTCACCCTCAGGGATCACCGCCAGGATGGACTCGATTTCCGCATGCAGTTCCTCGAGTTCGGACGCGTAGACCTCGGCACGTCCAGCCCAATCGATCGATGGATCGACATCGGCCAGTGCTTCGGCTATCAGCTCGACAGCCTTGGCAACTCGCAGAGGATCGAGCCAGAAGTGGGGATCCGAGCCGGTGTGAGCGTGGCCCTCATCCTCGTCATGCTCACCCATCTCATCCTCGTCATGGCCATCCTCGTCATGATCATCATGGCCATCCTCATCATGATCATCCATCTCATCCTCATCATGCCCATCCTCATCATGATCATCCATCTCATCCTCATCATGGCCATCCTCGTCATGATCATCATGCTCACCCATCTCATCCTCATCATGCCCATCCTCATCATGATCGTTGTGGCCCCCTGCACCGAACTCGATGGGATCAAGGAGATCTCCCACTTCGAGCACGTTGACGCCGTCGGCTTCGGCCGTCTCCAGCACGTCGATCAATCCCTCTTCCAACCCGAGCCCGTTGGCCACTACTAGGTCGGCATCGTGCAGGAGAGCGACTTGGGCGGCGGATGCGCGGTAGTCGTGCGGGTCCGCTCCGACGGGAAGCAGCACTTCCAATTCGGCATCCGAGCCCACCAGATTCGAGATCATCTCACCCAGAATCGTCGTCGTTGCCACGACAAGAAGTGGTTCGGTTTCGACGCCGGATCCACTCGCCTGTTCCTGGACGGTTCCGCTGGTGGCAACGGTCGCCGCAGTCGTCGCCACAGGATCCTCAGATTCGGTCCCGCAGGACGCAAGCACCAACACAAGAGCGAAAAGACAGGAAAGCACGGGATACCGGCGTACAGCCACGATTCTTCCTTTCATGAGAATGAGAATAGAAACAATAACACGACCTCGACGACATCACCAATGTGCAAGCGGAAGAAGGTCAGCGGACCAACGGGCAGTTGGCAGGAGCCGACGGCTCCGATCGCTACACGTCCGAGTGTCGGTCACCCCTGACCAGCCGGCTCCCAACCAGGCCCACTGATGAGATCGACGGGGCGGAACTCAGCAGCTGCCGTGTGTTCCAAGTCGATCTCCTGGAAGCCCAGGACGGCCACGCGTAACCTCGCGGTGACGGTGGCCGTTCTGGAATCGTATCGGGGATTGTGCGAGCAGTCGCATCGCACGAGAGTCGCGCCGTTGGCCCGTACCAACCTATCCGCTTCAACTGCAGCCGATCCGGATGCGCCGAACGGCCGGAAAGTGACAGGAGCCGCCGCCAGAGCGCCCGCCTCAGCAGCAGCGACCACCCGCTCCCGGGCCACTATGACCTGCCCGATGCCGGCTACCGCTACAACCATTAGGAACCCCAGGATCAGAGCAGCGACGGCGAAAACGCTCACCGAGCCCTGCTCCCACTTGAGTCCCATTCCTCAGACCTCGACCCGCATCGTGCTCGTCGACTCGAGCGGTATCCGGAGTCCGCCGAGCACCGGTAGGAGGGTATGGGAAACGGCAACCGTAACTTCGGCGGGCTTCCCAACGACGGGCGGGCGCCGGACCGTGATCCTGGCGCGCCGCGCGAGGTCGCGTCCCAAGACGCGCCGGGTAGCTTCCATTGCCCGGGCGGGATCGGGGGCGGCGGCGGCCACGCGAGCACCCTCGCGGGACGCCGCCGCCAGCTGCAGCGAGGTTCTCGCCACCACCACCACCTCGGCCATTCCCACAATAAGCAGGAATACCAGGGGTAGGACGAGAACGAACTCCAAGGTGATCGAACCTCGCTGCTTACTCAGCCGACGAGGCCGGCGATATGGCGCACGACCCCTCCGAAGAACTTCCCGATCAGGCTCGTCTTGTTGATCCAGGTCAAGAGCAGGGACGCCATCCCGGCGGCGCACACTCCGACCAGCGTGTACTCGACCGTAGCCTGCCCCTCCTCGCCTGCAACGGCACGGATAGCACGACGGACCAGATGGGTTATTGCACTCACTATGAGTCTCCTTTCTCCCGCCGCAGCGGGTAAACCGGCTTCCGGCCGGTACGGGGGGAAGTGACATTTCAGAGCGACATGATCGGGCCCAGCAGCCGTGCCACGGAGGGCAGGACCAAGGGTCCGACCATCAGAATGAGGAGGCCGGGAAGCATCAGCAGAGTGATCGGAACCACCATCTTCACGGGGAGCCGGCGAGCTGTCTCCATCGCTCGGGCGCGGGCGGCAGCCCGATGTTCCGCCGCTAAGCCGGCAAGGGCGAGACCGAGCGGTGCCCCCGACAGGTGTGCAGCCCCGACCTGGCGGAACAGCCGGCCTCCTATTCCGGTCGAGCTCAGCAGGGAAGCCGCCAGACCTTCCTGGACGGATCTACGCAGGATCAAGTCAACGTCGTCGCCAAGCGCGGATCGGAGAGCCTCGCGCGATAGAGCAAGCGCGGCGGCCGGAGCGAGACCTCCGGAGAGACCGATGAGCATCGAATGGGTCAGCAACTCGATCTCGCCTTCCGCTCGTTCCCGGGCGAGTCGTCTGGCGCGCAGCATTCGGCGACGCTTCAGCGAGAACCAGACCACGCCGATCCCGGCCCCGGCAACCGGGTTGGACAGAGTCATGGCGGCGCCGAGCCCCGCCACCACTCGGGTTGTGGGGGGATGGGCGTACAACGCGGCGTAGACCAGAGCAGCGATCGACACCAGGCTGAAGAGAGTCACGAGAGCCTCCTACCCAACGCCAGCGTCACCGCGGCGCCGGAGACCAGCAGCAGCGACCCGATCCCTACCAGGATCGGACCGATCCAGCCCATAGCCATGAGTTCGGCGAGGGAATCCGTGGCGAGGGCGAGTCCCAGCCCGCAGACGGGAACGGCGGTCAACACGGCCACCGAAGCCCGGGCTGTCGCCCCGGCCGCCCGGGTCTCCCGAGCCAGTTCTATCCGGTCGGCCTGGATACCGGACAGCGTTGCGAAGGCCGACGCCACCTGCCCCCCGCTCTCGGCGCCAATCCGCATCGCCGCAGCGGTAAGGCGCCCCGTACCCGGGAGAGCTTCGCACGCCGAGCGGGCGACTTCCTTCATCGGACGCCCTGAGCGGGCCAGGCGGGTTACATGCGCCAGATCGAGCCCGGGAGCCCGGACCGCTGCCTCGACCAACGCGTGACGGAGACTCCGCCCGGACCGCAGCTCGGCACTGATCGCTTGCAGGTAGGCGACTTCCTGGTAGGGATCCATTCGTTGATCTCTGCGTGCGATCCACATCACGATGCCGATACCGGCCAGGGAGGCCCACCAAGGCAGCAGAACGGCTGCCCCCAGAGCGAGCGGTTCCCAGAAACGCCTGGGGCGCAACGCGATCCCGACAGCCACCAACACGATCAGAAGCACGACACCTCCCGGCAGCCGTCCTGGTCGACTTCGGCGACCGTCTGGACGCGCCGGTGGGCATCCCGGCGCGTCAGATGCACGATGAGATCGACTCCGGAACGCAGTTGGCGCCGGACAGCCATTTCGCCAATGCCCTCGCCGGAGAGCGCCAGCGTCTCGAGGCGCCAGAGGGCGTCGTCCGGTCCATTGGCGTGAACTGTGGACAGGCTCCCGTCATGACCGGTGTTCATGGCAGCGATCATGTCCAAGGCCTCCGGGCCCCGCACTTCCCCCACGATGATCCTGTCGGGACGAAGCCGCAGGGCGGTCCGGACCAGATCGGAAAGCGTCACCCGACCCTGACCTTCTGCGTTGGCCGGACGGGCTTCGAGTCGCACCACATGGCCGGAGAACCTCAGTTCGGCCGCATCCTCGATGGTGACTATCCGTTCGCCCAACGAAACGGTGCCTGCCAGAGCGTTGAGCAGCGTCGTCTTGCCGGTACCGGTTCCCCCGCTGACAACGATGTTCTTCCGGTCGAGAATTGCCTGCCCGAGGAAATGCCGCTGGTCGGAGGTCATCGAACCCCATTCGACGAAGGTGTCGAGGTCGGGCGCCACCGCAGTGAAGCGACGAATCGCCACCACGGGCCCGCCTACCGAGACCGGTGGTATCACGGCATGGAGCCGGCTCCCGTCGGGCAGGCGAGCGCTCAGCAGCGGGCTAGCCCGGTCGAGCCGTAGCCCGAGCGGAGCGATCGTGCGCTCCACGGCTGCCAAGACAGCTGCATCGTCAGCGAAGGAGATCCCGGTCGGTTCGAGAACCCCGGCTCGCTCCACCCACACCTCGTCCGGTCCGTTGACGAAGACATCCGACACCGCCGCGTCGCGGAACAGCGGCTCGATGGGGCCCATACCTACCAGGTTGTCCACGACGACATCCACCAGCTTCGGCGGTGCCAGAGGGGACTCGATCGACAGGATGCGCCGCACTTCCGCCTCGGCCCCGTCACGACTCAACTCGACATCCGATTCGAGCACGCGCCGGAGAACCCGGTCCACTACTGCCATGGCCAACTCCAGACGCCGGACCAGGAACGAACCCACCGACCCGCCGGCATACGTCCGGCCAGCACCGCGTCCACCGCCGAGCGGCCGGGACTGTCGACGACCGGACCAGGACCGGGATCGACTTTTCCGATGCCGGTTCGAACCCAGATCCGAGGCTTGGTCCTTGTAACGACACCGGGAATCAGGGGCGTGACTTCTGCGAATGGCATTCCCGGCAGGCGAACCCGGGATCGCACCACAACACACGGCCACGATCCGGCAAGGGCGCCCACCACCTGCGCAGCGGCCTCGCTGTCGACTCCTCCGTGAGGCAGGACCGCCAACCCGGGCCGGGAGGGAACCAACTCGTCGAGGGTCGGGCCGTCCTCCACCATCCGGGCCAGGGAGCGGTTCCCGGGGAGGGGAAGACCCTGAGGATCGAGGTCGATCACCAGTGCGGTACGGTGTGCCAAGGCCAGGGCAAACGGCGCCACCATGCCGAGCAGGTCGTCATGGGCAGTGTGGACGGCTAGCGCTACCACGTCCCATCTCCCGACAGGCCGGAACCAGGTATCCATAGATAACAGTGGTTAGCATTGTTCAACATACACTACATGATATGATCTATATGCCCGGCTGTGAACCCCCTCATCGGTCCGGCAGTCCCAAAACCCGAGGACCCCTTGAAGGCTGCCGGACGATGACGACTGCTCGGGCCTCCCGGCCGCCGACCCGGGAATCATGCCGGCGATTGGCAGGTCGCTCGTGGATTGCCCAGCACCCTCCTGGAAACCTTCTCACATCGTCACGTCGCGCCGCGGGTCCGATGCCGTACAATCTGAGCATGACCTCAACCACCCCTTCCGGCCACAGGGCGGCGGCCTTCTTCGATCTGGATAAGACGGTGATCGCCAAGTCCTCGACCCTGGCATTCGTACGACCCCTACACACCGCAGGGCTCCTGAAGCACCGGACCCTGCTCAAGGCCGCGGTCGCCCAAGCCGTCTACCGGACCATCGGAGCGGACCAACTCCAACTCGACCGGGTCCGGGATCAACTGATTCGCTTGACCAAAGGCTGGAAGGCCGACCGGATACGCCGCTTGGTACAAGAGACCGTCGACGAGGTCATCTCACCTGTTGTCTACGCGGAGGCGTTGGCGCTGATCGAGCAACATCGACGGGAAGGACGGGAGATCGTGATCGTCTCGGTTTCCCCGGAGGAGGTAGTCCGGCCACTCGCCGGGTACCTGGGGGTCGATAACGTAATCGCAACCCGTTCGGCGGTCGACAACGAGGGCCGCTACACGGGTAGCCTCGCCTTCTACGCCAGCGGACCCGGCAAGGCAGAGGCCATCTGCAGCATGGCGAGGGAACGGGATCTCGACCTCGAGCAGTGCTTCGCCTATTCGGACAGCCATGCCGACCTGCCGATGCTCGAGTTGGTCGGCCATCCTGTCGCCGTCAATCCAGACCGGGTGCTGAAGCAGACGGCTATCGAACGAGGATGGCCCCGTGTCGAGTTCGACAAACCCGTGACCCTCCGCTCGCGCATGGCTACTCTGCAAAGACCGGCCCCGATCATTTCGGGTACCGCTTTGGCCACCGCGGTGGTGGGTGCCATAGCCCTCTGGGCTCTCAAGGCCAGGCAGAAGGCGGCGTAGCGGGCACGGGGAACTCCCTACCGATAGGATCAACGGATGAGTGTCCCTTTCCCCATTGCCGGGTAGTCCTAGTGGGAGCGGTCCGATGAGCGTCAATATGCGGCGTGCGCTGTCCTTTCTGGGAATCCTTGCGGTCCTGGTGGCAATGTGGGAGGCCTACAAGTGGATGGGTACCGCTACGGGAGGAGTCTGGCCGGGAACCTCGATCGCCTTGCCGGTCCGCACCAACGAACGCTCCATGCCCCATACCTGGGACATCGTGATCGCGCTGTTCCGGCCGGCCCGTCGCGGCGGCGAGATGCTGTTGCTGGTACTCCTGAAGGCTGCTCTCTTCACGTGGCGTTCAGCGCTCTTGGGCTTCGTGATCGGAAGCGCGGTGGGGTTCGGTCTCGGCGTCTGGTTCGTCCGCTCGCCGCTGGCGGAACGGGGCCTGATGCCCCATGTCGTCGCCTCCCAGACAGTCCCCATCCTCGCCATCGCCCCGATCCTGGTGGTGTGGGCAGGACGGCTCAACGTCACGCGGTGGGTGGTGGTAGCGGTGGTGTCCGCCTACCTGGCATTCTTCCCGGTGGCGATCAATACCCTGCGTGGCCTCCGCTCCCCGGAGGCCACGACCTCCGAACTCATGAGGTCCTACGCGGCATCCCCCAAGCAAGTCCTATGGAAGCTGCAGGTGCCTGCCGCTCTCCCCTACCTGTTTCCCGCGCTCAAGATAGCCGCCACGGCGTCGATCATCGGGGCCATCGTCGGTGAACTCCCGGCGAGCATGCCCGACGGGCTCGGTCGAGCGATACTCAACTTCGCGTCGGCCTTCTCCGCGGCTCCGGCCAAGCTGTTCGCCTCGATCCTGGTGGCTGCCCTCGTCGGGATCGGATTCGTCGGCATAGTGGTGCTGGGAGAACGGATGCTGATACCCCCGTCCCGCCGGCTCGAAAGCCTCGACGAGACCGCAGAACCACGTGGCAGAAGCCCGAAGGAGGCGACAGCATGAGTGCATTGGACCTGCGCGGGGTGGGAAAGGTCTTCAATCCCGGCTCCGACCACGAGGTGGAGGCGGTGCGCGACATCGACCTACGGGTCGAGAGCGGGGACTTCATTTCGGTGATCGGTCCCTCCGGATGCGGTAAATCGACCCTCCTGCGCCTCATCGGGGACCTCACCCCGCCGTCGGCCGGAACGGTGAGCGTCCACGGCAAGTCGCCCGAGCAAGCCCGCTTGGACCGCGACTACGGAATGGTGTTCCAGACTGCCACTCTCCTGGAGTGGCGGAAGGTGCAAGCCAACGTGGAGCTTCCGCTGGAGATCATGGGTATGGCGGATAGGGAACGATCCCGCCGGTCGGCGGCCATGCTCGATTTGGTGCAACTGGCTCGGTTCGGCGACCACTACCCGTGGCAACTGTCGGGCGGCATGCAGCAACGAGTCGCCATAGCGAGGGCCCTGGCTTTCGAACCGTCCATCCTCCTCATGGACGAGCCGTTCGGCGCGCTGGACGAGATGACCCGCGAGCGAATGCAGACGGAACTCCTCCGGATACGAGCGGAGACCGGCACGACCGTGGTTTTTGTCACCCATTCGATACCGGAAGCGGTCTTCCTCTCCACTCGGGTCGTGATCATGTCGTCCCGGCCAGGAACCATCACCGAAGCCGTGGACATCGACCTCCCCGAGCCCCGCACCTATGAGACCCGCGAGGATCAGCGCTTCTACTCGCTCCTGACCACGGTTCGCGAGGGCCTGAGGGCGGTGGAGGTGGACGCCGAGTGAAGAGCGGAAGTACCGCTACCGGAAAGCTCTACCGGCAACTCCCGGCGATCGGCCTGTTCATAGGCGGGCTGATCATATGGGAGGGGCTAGTGCAGATCTTCGACATCAAGGGATTCATCCTCCCAGCCCCGACCGCCATCGCCGCGACGTTCGGCACGGAGACATCGGCTCTTATCACCGCCGGGGCCGGTACGTTCTCCACCGCAGTGGCCGGGCTGGTGGCTGGGACCTCGTTGGCGGTGCTCACCGCCCTGGCCGCCGCTCGCTGGCGCTTCGTGAGGGACGGCGCCTTGCCCTTCGCCATCGCAGCGAACTCGACTCCCATCATCGTGCTGGCCCCGATCGCCAACTCGTGGTTCGGACTCCGGAGTGCCGTCGGCTCGGTCTTCGTAGTGGCAATCCTGGTGTTCTTCCCGGTGATGATCAACCTGGTACGAGGGCTGCTCTCTGCCGGAGCATCCCACCTCGAGTTGATGCAGTCCTATGCTGCCCGGAGCCGAACCACCCTCTGGAAGATCCGGCTCCCCAACGCGGCGCCATACCTGTTCTCCGCGCTGAAGGTGGCGGCTGCTCTCAGCCTTATCGGCGCCATAGTGAAGGAGTTCTTCGGGGGCTCCCAGGACCGGCTCGGCCAGTACATCACCACGAAGGCCGGACTCCTCCAGTTCGAGGAAGCCTGGGCCGCCATCGTTCTGGCATCCGTGTTCGGGATCGCCCTGTACAACATCGTGGCTTGGATCGAGCGGCGGACCATACCCTGGCACATCTCGGTGCGCAGTTCAGCATCATCTGGTTAGGAAGAAACCACCGGTCATCGTGATAGTCCCACGACTTGTCGGATGCGTCGCGTTCCTTCGGAAAGCACCTATCCGCTGATCCACTCAAGAGACTGCTGGGACCGCCTGTGGTCACCCAAGCAGCCTCCGGCCAGGGAGTGCCAACGAAGTCCTTAGCGAGGTCAGGTCCGTCCGCGCCCAAGAGATCGTCAAGGCAACGTACTACGCAGCGAGTCCCCAGACATTGCGCCTCCGAACCCGTAACCGGCCAATAGCTGGTTACGGGTTGTGGCAGGACAGAGTATCGTTGCTGGTTTACGGCTCCGAGAGTCGTATACAGGTGACACAAAGGGAACAAAGGGAAGGGAGCAACCGTGAGAAAGATACTGGTGGTTACCGCTATCGTGTCGGCTCTGGCTCTGATCACCGGAGCCTGCGCCGCCGAGGACGACGAACTCACTCCGATCAACCTGCAACTCCAGTGGGTTGCACAGGCCCAGTTCGCCGGCTACTACGCCGCCGTCGATCAGGGCTTCTACGAGGATGAAGGACTCGAGGTAACGATCCTGGAGGGCGCCGTCGAGATCGTCCCACAGCAGGTCGTAGCCACGGAAGGCGCCGAGTTCGGCTTGGCCTGGGTTCCCAAGGCACTGGTCTCCAACGAGGAGGGCGCGGGACTGGTCAACGTCGGACAGGTCTTCCAACGTTCAGGAACGCTGATGGTGTCGTGGGCCGACTCCGGAATCGCGTCTCCCAGCGATTGGGAAGGAAAGGTCGTCGGGAACTGGGGATTCGGTAACGAGTTCGAGTTGACGGCCGCTATCGAGAAGTTCAACGTCGACGTAGGCGAGTTGGTGGCCCAGAGCTTCGACATGGAAGCCCTACTCAACCGGGAGATCGACGCCGCCGAGGCGATGATCTACAACGAATACGCCCAGGTCCTCGAGGCCACCAATCCCGAGACCGGGAACCTCTACCAGCCTTCCGACCTCAGCGTGATCGATTTCAACGACCCGTCGATCGGCACGGCGATGCTCCAGGACGCCATCTGGGTGAGGGAGGCATACGCCGATGAGAATCCGGATGTAGTCGAAGCATTCCTGCGGGCCAGCTTCCGGGGATGGATCCACTGCCGTGACAACCCCGACAGCTGCGTGGACATCGTGCTGGCTGCGGGCCCGACCCTCGGGCGGAGTCACCAGACATGGCAGATGAACGAGATCAACGGGCTCATCTGGCCTTCACCGTCGGGTATCGGCGTCATGGACGGAGCACTGTGGCAGCAGACCATCGACGTGGCCACCAGCCAGGGAGTAATCCAGGGCATGCCACCGGCCGGTTCGTATCGCACCGACTTTGCCGAAAACGCGGTCGACGCGCTGGAAGACGACGGACTCGACACGGTCGGCAACAGCTGGCAGAGGGTCACGGTGCAGCTGAACCCGGGCGGCGAGTAACGACCCCGAAGAGTCCGGGGATCGAGAAGGACCGACTCGTGGAATAATCGAGCGGACCGGAGGGCCGGAGCCGGCGACGGTTCCGGCCCTCTGCCCGCCGGACCCGCGGTGGACAACCGCAGGGTCGCCACCGAGCGCAAAGGAGACAGAAATGGCGAACATCGTTCGGGCCGCGCTTCTTCAGGCCGCATGGACCGGTGACCGGGAGTCAATGGTCGAGAAGGGCGCCCACTACGCGTACGAGGCGGCCGACCGCGGCGCGCAGGTGATGTGCTTCCAGGAACTCTTCAACGGGCCCTACTTCTGCCAGGTCCAGGACGACGACCACAAAGACACGGCCGAGCCCGTACCCGACGGCCCCAGCACGCAGCGGATGACCGAAGTCGCCAGGGAAACGGGAATGGTGCTGATCGTTCCCCTCTACGAAAAGGAGGATGACGGCTTCCTCTACAACACCGCCGCGGTAATCGACGCTGATGGAACCTACCTCGGCAAGTACCGCAAGACCCACATTCCGCATGTGAACGGGTTCTGGGAGAAGTTCTACTTCCGGCCCGGCAACCTCGGCTACCCGGTGTTCGACACTGCGGTGGGCCGGATCGGCGTGTACATCTGCTACGACCGGCACTTTCCGGAAGGCTGGAGAGCGCTGGGCCTCGCCGGCGCCAAGATCGTGTTCAACCCGTCAGCCACCAGCCGGGGCCTGTCGATGTACCTGTGGAACCTGGAACAGCCCGCCTCAGCGGTGGCCAACGAGTACTTCGTCGGCGCCATCAACAGGGTCGGCAAGGAGCCATACGGGAACAACGACTTCTACGGCTCTTCCTACTTCGTGGACCCGAAAGGGCAACTGGTCGGCGAGGCAGGGTCGGACACCGAGGAGGAGCTCGTGATCAGAGACCTCGACATGGACATGATCGACCAGGTCCGCAAGATCTGGGCCTTCTACAGGGACCGACGCCCCGACGCCTACGACCCCTTGGTCGCCCCCTGACCGGCGGAAGCCTCCGACCGTACGGGGATTGGCGGATCGCGGTGTCTGGCTAATAACCGGGGGTCGGACGAAGGTAACACAGCGCGACCCTCTGGAGCGAGGATCCTCGCTTGTACCCTTCAGTCAATTGCCTCCCAGGATCGCGACGATGCCGGCCACCACCGCTACGATGCCAGCACCCTGCATCCACAGAGCCCTGTACATGTCCGCCCGGAGCCTCGACTCGGCGCCGGCGAGTTCGGCCTTGAGCGAATCACGCGTGACCAGCGGGCTCGTCGCCTCGCCGACTACCTCAACGACACTCTCGGCGGCTTTCTCCTCCATCCCGGCGTCGCGGAGCTTGCCAACGGCCGCCTGGGTGTCGAAAGTCGGCACGGTCACGAGAATTCCCTCCTCTACACCCTCGCAATATATCATAGTATATGATCGTATACATCATCAGGGACTGAAGTCACGGCCACCAAGTCGATCTGTCATCCAAGATGTCGGCACTTGTCTGCCTGGCCCGTCGCTTCGACCGCTCATCGACAGGTCGCCTGCGCTTGTCAGGAGGCGGGGCGTCACCCGCGGTCCTCGTCTATCGCTCCCGGCGTGTCGAGGGGAGCGTTGTACCGGATGGCGGAAGTGACGACAGCACGCTCCGGAGGCGTCATCCATCCCTTTGCGATGCGCCGCTCTAGCAGTGACGTGCCGCCCAAGCCTTCGCTTTTCCCGACCGGCCTACCTCTATCGGCAAAGCGGACCTGGTCGTCTCCGGCGGCCTTCCTCGTGTGCCCCGTAAGATGTGCCTTGAGTTTCCCAGTCCTTATATTCATGAAATCGTCACTATAGATTCTAGAATGTGACCAAGAAGCGACGGAGGCGGCTCAGCGTCCTAGATGAGACCCTTGACGTAGGGCATGAGCGTGGCGTGGAACCTGTACATAGCATCCGACAAGACTTCGTAGCCAGCTTCGCGCTCGTCTGCGGTCGAGCGCCAACCACAGGCTCCCTCGGGAACCCGGTAGATACGGCAAGAACGGACCTTAGAGCGTCCGCGGGTAGGTGGGGGAAATCCACCAGTTGAGGGGTTGTCTCGGGTTTGATACCGAGCGTAAACAACGAACCCCCAACTGGTGGAGGTGTAATTATGCGCGCGCTTGATCCCGAAGCGCTAAACGCGGTGTGGGTCGCTGTCGAGGCTTTGTTGCCCCCTCGTGAGGACAACCATCCCCTGGGCTGCCACAATCCCCGTATCTC
>JAPOQZ010000218.1 GCA_026710435.1 bacterium
CGTGGGGGGGCGTGTTAGCACTTGCAACAGAACCCCCCCCCGAAAAAAAAAGAGGGCCTTCGGGGAAGCCCCCCCCCCCGGCCCCCCCCCCCCCCCAGAAACGCGCATCATCAGCTTGGACCGGTTCCCGACCGACGACACCGACACCGCGAGACTGTTCGCAGCAGTCGAAACCGTCGACGCGGCAGGTGTGCTCGCGGACGGCTGGGGCGAAGTGTCCGAATGGCCCGCCGAACGCATCCGGGCCGGTGACTGGACTGCCAGCCGTTGGCGGTCGCCAGCCCTCGCTAAAGCCGGCGCCCACTTCGCGGAACACGACTCCCTCTCACCGATGGGCAGAGAGAGAGAAGTCCGGATCCACAAGACCGAACCGACACTCAGCGCCGGATACCGCCGGGTGGGGAAGGCGAGCAGAGGGGACAAGTGATGGTCCACGCGACGCTGCAGATCCTGTACAGCGACTACCGCAAGCGACAGCCCGCGGCGACCGGGGGCGGTGGAAAGTGACCGCCACCGGACAGTCCATGCGAGACGACTACACACGGCCGAGCACCAGTCGTGACGCGTTTCCGGTGCTGGCATCCAAGGGTGCCGACGGCCAGCAACGGCTCGAAGCCGTACCCGACCAGTATTGGAAATGGAAACAGCCTGGCGAGCCGCCGATTCTCAAGAAGGCCGGGCATCTGCTGGTGACGATGGGGCAAAACAATTCAGCGGCACGTCTCACAGCTGTCGCTTCCGATGAGCGCTATGTCGGACAGGGATGGATGCCCGTCACCGGACTGGGGACAACGCAGGCGAAAGCCGCCGCGGTGTTCCTGAACTCCACTCCCGGACGCCTGCTGGTCATGCGACATCCAGGCAAGTCATTGGGCTTTCCGTTCTACAACCCTGCCACTTGGCGGGCGCTGCCGATACCGGACCTCGACGACCCCCGCATCGTGTCCCCGCTCGCTGCCTGCTGGGAAGCGACCCACCGCGAGACAGTCCCGCAGTTCCGCGACGGCTACACAGATATCCGCCGCCGCTGGGACATCGTGGTGTGCGACACGTTGGGTTGGGACATCGACCAGGTAGCAGAACTCGGGGAGCTGCTGGCGAGGGAACCGACCGTCCGGGGCGTTGCGTACGGTCAGTGGAAAGCGTAACCACAGCCGTGTGGGACTTGCTAGCGGGACACGAGCCGACTGGTGGTACCCGACCCCGCCCCCTACATTGTCAGGGCTGCTCCTAGCCCCACCCCGACCCGCAGATGCGGCCCCTCAACTTCAGCCGGCTGCCCGCGACAACCGACGGGCCGCGGATGACGAAACGAGAATGGTTGACTCTCGTAACGCGGGGCCGCTGCATGGCCTGCGACGAAGCGGCGCCTGATGAGGAACTAGCGGTCGATCACGTCATCCCGAAGGCAAGGAGGCGTCCCGGTGTCTGTGTAACTGTCAGCTGCTCTGCCAGGCGTGCAACAACTTGAAGAACACGGTTCCGCGGGATCATCGGGATGACTTCGTGACGGATCGTCTCAGGAGCGGCTGCGAGTGTAGGTCTCAGAACTGTCGAACCTGCGCATGGTGGCATAACGGCGGGCAAGTTGGTACATCGCTCAATGAGTGGTTGGCGTTCCTGTTGGCGATCACTGAAATTCCCCGGAGTCGATCATCCCGCCCCGAGGTGGTCCAGGGCGGCCAGCATCGGATAGGACCAGAACCCAGAATCGGCGCGTACGCTCAGCGGACCCCGGGCCCCGGCCCGCCGGATACGACCTACTGTTTCTTTCGCGAAATGCACCACACCCCGCTGCGATGCTCCTGCCCGCAGGCGGGCTCCGACCACCTCCCCGGTGTCCGCCCGGAACGCCAACAGCGGGTGATAACCCAACTCTTTGGTGTAACCGAAAAGCGGCCCCCCTGTTTGGTCTTGCCCGACACCGGACAGATCGTCGAGTCCAGATCAACGGTCACAGGTCCCTTACCGGGACCCGCACCCGCCCGCCACGCACGGCCCAACACCACAGTCAGCACCTTCTCTAACTGGCGTACATGACCCCAAGTGAACGAACGCAGAAAGGTTCCCACTGTGGAAGGGGCCATCACCGTATGGGGCAACACCCGCTGCGTGGACCCGGCCCGGAGCCGATCCACATGGTCAATATGAGATGCCCCCACCAGCATCGCGGACACCAACGTGCACACCTTACGACCCGGGTTCGCGCCACCCACCCGACCATCCAAGGACACCACCGAATCCACCAAATCTTCCAAACCCAGGCGACTCATCAACGTCCCGGCCGCTAACAACCCGGCGTCGGCTACCAGCCCCTCATCGTCGAAAACCACCTCATACCGGTCGATATTCTGCAATACTCCACTCACAGGAAGCGCCTCCAGACGCCGGGCCAAGCCACTTGCTTCCAACGGTTATTGTCCCAGATCAG
>JAPOQZ010000169.1 GCA_026710435.1 bacterium
GGATGTTCGTCCGACAACAGAGACATGATATTGTGAAATGTGCTTTGTGAAGAAGTTTTCTCCATATCTTCAGCTGTAACTTTGGGAAGACGGATTTTATGGTTCTTATGAATATCGCTCGTACCAAACAACAGCTCAGAGCTTGATAACGAACCGAAACCTACCAAATGATGAAAGGATCGCTTACTTCCCCATCGTTTCAACTCGCTTACGTCATCCAAATCAAAGTAGATTCTGAGGCGATCCTGGAGTTCAAGACCTGCGGCACCGAGCCTCGCGCGAATCCAAGTGTCGGCCTTATCGGACAATGGACCTTGCAGTAGATCCGCGTTGAGGGTGGATGCGTCCTGAAAGTGGGACACAAGCCACTCTGAATCATCCTTCGTGATCGATGGCCTGGCTGGACCGTTGACGCGTTCAAGCGCTTTGTACGCGGCATAGATCGCCTGGGCCATGTAGGTCTTACCAGTATTGTTCTTTCCGATGAGTATGGTGAGCGGGTGGAGGCGAACCATACCCTCTTCGATCGGGCCCAGGTTGCGTACACTAAAGCTCGGCAGGCTGGACATGGCCATCTCCTCGCGTGAATCTGAAGACCGCGAACGATTGTAGAGGATTTCGGAGCGGTACCGGCTCGCATGGGACTCGATCTGTTCTGGACGGTTGGTCAACGCCATTCGCAGACAGCAGGGGATCAGCCGTCGGTCGGGGAAGTGACTCCCTCGGACCGGGGGTACGCCGCTCGGCTAATTCGCTGGTCCACTCAACTGCGGCTCTGGAGCGTTCGATATCAGAGTGCTCGAGCCAGGCCCCGTCGTAACGAGCATCGATCAGGGCCGTGACGAACACCGTTCCAGAAGTCCGGGATGACCGTCAGGTTTCGAATTCGTGGAACTCGAAGCCGAGTTGGGTGGCGTTCTCTTTGACGATGCGTTGGGTGCGCGTGTCGTAGCCGCCGGAGCGGGCGTCTATTTCCACGGTGAGGGTGACCTCGTTGCCTGTTCCGCCCAGGTGCTTGGTGACCTCGTCGATGATGCCGCCGAGGTCGCGCATCGCCCGGACCGGGTCGAGTTCCATCCGGCCGTAGAAACGGGTGGGCTTCGGCGTCTTGGGAGGCTGGCGCGAGCCGGGGTCTTCGGGTTTCCAGGTGTCTTCAACATCTTCCGGCACCTCGTCTTCGTCCTCGGCGGGTTGTGAATCGGCGTCGAACTGGACCGCTGCCCGCGTGGGACGGACCAGCAGTGCGGTGAGGCTCTGGGTGACTTCTACCTGCTCCGCTGCTTGCAGGCCGAGGTAACGATCTGTGTCCGGGTCGTAGGTGTCGGCGTAGGCGAAGGTGTCGTTCTGCCAGTTCAGATCGGCCACGCCTTTGGAGATCGCCGCGGCCAGCACGCCGAAGCCTGCCAGCCGGGGCATGTAGAGGTAGCGGCAGTAGTAGGACCACAGCGTCCGGATGCCGATGTGATCCCCATCCCACAATGGGGCGTCTCGCCGGTCCAGGTCGCGGCGGACGAGGGTCCCGGCGTAGGCGGCGATCAGATGCTGGGACGACTCGAGCTTGCTGACCACCCGTTCGAAGAGACCGGCTGATCCGCTCACCCGGACCGACGACCAGCGGATTTCGGCCTGTCCGGGGGCCTGGACGGGGTAGAGCACCTGGGAGAAGGTCTCGCCGATCCGCAGATCCACCGTACGGTCGGCCTCCTCCAATCTGGTCTTGGCCTGATTGACATCCGCGGGAGGGAGATTGAGGTCGTTCTCGCCCCGCTCGTCGAGGATGGACCGCCAGGCCAGGCGGCTGCGGATCGCTTGGCGCAACTCCGGCACGCGGGCCTTCTCGGCGGCTAGGAACACCAGCATGTTCCGGTTGATCCGCCGGCCTCCCCGGCGCTCGTCCAGGATGGTCTGGGCCGTCTCGACCGCGGGAGACGTGTCGCCCCTCTCGAACGGTTTCCCGGGATTGAGGATCACCAGCCTCACCGAGTCCTCTTCGTCCGGAACGTCGCCGCTGTCTTTGAACACGTGTACGCCACCCAGCGGATTGGGACACCTGAGCTTGTCGAGGCGACGGCGTAGGTACTCGTCGGCCTCGTCGTCGCCGAAGCGGGACAACGCCCTGTCGGCCGCCATCCTGTTCAGTGATGGCTTGGTGTCGTACCAGTAGCGCATCTGCTGGTTGTAGAGGTAGGTGGCTTCGTCGGCCAGGTGGCGTAGAGCGTCACTGAACACCCCGGGCCTCTCTCCCGGCTGTACGCAGCCCAGCACGATGCGGGTCCGGTCGACACCGCGCCGGTTGGCGGGCAAGGGCGCCGATCCCAGATAGGCGGATCTGGCCACCCGGCGGCAGGCCGAGTACCTGCCCAGGTTCTTGCGGTCCCGGTCGAAACGCTTGGGTAGCGATTCGGGACCGTCGACATCCTTGTCGATGATCGGCTTCCATTGATCGGTCAGGTACCGGGTCAGTTCCGGGACGACCTTGGCCGAGTCCATCGGGACGACCCCCGGCATGATCATCAACGACCTGTCATTCCTGTCCCAGAGCACCGAGATAACGCTCGCCATCAACCGAAGCACTCCGCGGGTCCGCTGGAACCGTTCCAACGTCGACCAGTCCTGGTAGAGCCGGTCGAACAATTCGGGATGGATCGGGTAGGCGTCGTCCATGCGGCGTGCATAGTCACGCTCCCTGGTCTCCGACGGGAACTCCCCGGCGTTATCCATGTAGAGGTTGTGATACGCCCTCACCACCGCGTCCCGGTGACGTGCCATCGACGGTTCCACCGGTTCGAACAGGCGACGCCGGACGATCTCGAAGGACTCCTCGGACGATGCCGGCCGCCACTGCGCCGCCTTGCGACCCAGCACATGGCGTAAGCGCTCAAGGGCGATCCGGCCCTTCTCTCCCCCAACCTCCATGCTGTCGTAGTTGGGATCGCTCGACTCGGGAACCGAAACCACCAGCAGTGCATTGCCTACCGCCGCGGCCGCCTCGGTCAGCGCCTGGGCGAACGTGAACTGGGTGTCGAAATCACCGGCCGGACGCCGTCCCTCCTCCGGAGACATCGGCAGGCCACGGGCATAGGCGACCCACTCGTCGATCAGGATCATTACCGGTCCGTAGCGCTTGAATAGGTCCACCAGGCTCTCACCGGGGTTAGCTGCGTTTAGATCCGCGTCCTCCACCATCCGGTACCCGTCGGCGCCACCCAACTGGTAGGCGATATCCCCCCAGATGGTGTGGACCTCGACCCCGTCCTCCTTCTCGTGAACCGAAGCCGATTCGGCCCACTGCCCGGTGAACACCGCCCTTCGTACCCCGGTGGGAATCGACAGTTCGTCCTCAGCCAGCGCCTCGTCGACACCCCTCAACCGGGAGGAATCCGAGGCAAGGTGATACAGAGCGATCAGGCTATGGGTCTTACCGCCCCCGAACCCGGTCTGAAGCTCCACCACCGGATCGCCGCCCCTCCCCGACAGCCGTCTCGCAGCCGTACGGATCAGGTCGCCCAACCCGTCGGTGATGAATGTCCGCTCGAAGAAACTCACCGGATCCCCGTACTCCGGAGCGGCCTCACCCCTCACCACCTGACGGAGATCGGCGGCGAACTCTGCCTGCGCGAAGCGCCCCTCCCGCACATCGCGATGCGGCGTCACCACCTCCCGCCACGGCTTGAGACCCGCCAGCGGCTCGCCCTTCGTGGCCTCCGCAGCAGCCCTACGCTCCGCCGTCCTCCGTTCCTCGGCAAACACCTGCCGGCGGAGGCTCTGCTTGAGTTCCTGCACCTGCATAGCCGACTCGCTTGCTCGGAACGCCTCGAGCATCATCTCGCAGTGGTCCAGAACGCGCAGCGTGTGCTCCGAACTGAACCTCTTGTTGTGCGCCCAGTCGTTGCGGGCGTCCCACAACAAATGGAGGTAGCTCCGAGTCGCCCGAGACAAGGTGTCACGGAAGAACTGATCCCAGGTGGCATCCATACCCTTGAGCAGGAAGGCGAGATCATCTGGGTTGGCGAATCGGTCCCGGTGAGGTAGCCGCTGATTCACTTTCTCCAGCCACCGCATCCCGAACCGGGTCCGCCAGATCCTCTCCACTTCAGGACGGATCGCATCGCGAACCAACGTCAGTGCCTTGCCCACCCGCTCATGGTTGGAGATAGCCATCGCCTACATCCCCTCGAAAGTCTGCGCCACCGAACTCTGGCTAGCAGCCGCAACGCGCTCGATGTCGTGCCACGCTCGGATAAGCCTGTTATAGGCAACTGCATCTTCGGACCGGCCCTTGCGGTCGGCGATCTGGTATACCAGATACGCGAGTCGGCGGGCCCGGTCACCCACACCTCCTCCTACCTTCCTCAACAGTTCGGCAGCCTGTATCTCGGAGTCATCGAGACGAGCGATCAGGTTCTGGGTTACCTCCCACACCGTAAGCCGTCGATCCGTTAGTGGATCCCACTCCTCGTTCAGTTCGGTACGAGTGATCAACCGCACCTTGCCAGCCGTCGACTCGGCGATGCCGGCCTGAACCACCCCGCGGACCGAAGTGTTCTTGGCCTTGGAAAGGGTTTCGGCGTCTCCGAAGGGTCCGGGATCGTCACCAAACTGCTCGTACCACGTCAGAGCCCAACGGGTGTCACCGTCAAACTCGGTCTCCTCGGCCGACAGTACCTCCTCCAAGGCCTCGTTGATCAGAACAAGCGCAGCACGAACGCTCATCGATGTCCCGTCGGCTTCCAGCACCTTGGCGTAGCGGGAAAACACTTCCATACCCGGCCCGATAGCAGACTGAGCCACATCCACAGGCGCGATGGCCTGACTCTGCAGCAACCGTAATGCACCCGGTAGTTCGGATCGGAGAACATCAAGAAACTCGCGACGGGTGGCGAGTGGAGCATCCACCGGGCGCGGCCGGCAGGCTATCACTATCGACGATGCCAATGCCGCTGAACCCATCGCACGCATCCGCGAGGGCATCTCCGTGCGAATGGGCCACGTTGCCGTTACTTGCAAACCCGCGTCGACGAGACCTCGGAGGAAAGTCTCCCATCCAGTTGATGCAGCACCGCCTTGCTTGGTTTCCTGTTGCTTGAAGGCATAGAATATGGCAACCGGGAATGCTGAATGCTGGGATCTGCTGATCTGACTTAGAACCTTGGCCATCCTAGTCTCGAAATGCCTCTTGGCTAAGTCCTTGGCTGAACCCGGTCCTTCGGATATCCTCGACCCGACTCGGTGAGGGTTGGCCACTAGCTCATCAGCTTTAGGTGTGAGCAACGTGGCGGTTTCATCGGGCCAGATGTCCGCCAAGTTGCGACGCAGCCATACATAGAAGAAATCGGACAGATCAGCATAAGGCACGTTGTCGTAATAGGGTGGATCGGTACAAATCAGTGGCGAGGAAACCTCTCCTAGACGAAACACAGCATCCCCTTGCTGTACTGCACCACGACCGTCGGCGGGTAAAGCAGTCACTGCCTTCTGTATCCAAGCCACCTGACCTCCCCAGCTACCAGACGAATCGGAAAACGGATTAGCTTCTGCGAAGTCCCATATCATTGGTATTGCCTGCCGACCAAAGACGTGCTGGAGGGTCTGCCCTGTTGAATTCCATGTGACCAGGCTGGCCCACAAATCAGCGCAGCGGTCTACTACGAAAGAAAGATAGGTTATAGCAGCGTCCGCATACGCTGTAACGCCTGATCCACCGGCTCGTAGCCGGACACCGTCGTCAATCAGACCAGCTGCGAGCGCATGACTCTCCACGATCGGGCGTAGCTCCACCAAAAGACTCGAGAACGTAGTTAGCGCAACAAGTTGGCGGTCCGTGAACAAGTCGGCCCACTTGACCATACCGTATCGTTGGACGCGAAAGCCAAGAGTTCGCTTCGGTAGTGGAACTAGCGGTGCCCATTGCGGATTCGGTACACGGGGCTGTTGAGCCGGTGCCACATATGAGCGACGCCGGTTGCCTTCCGCTACCGTGGCGATCAGTGTGCTTCCGATCAATCCGCGGCGCCCTTGGTCAGCTATGTAGTCGAAGCTGATGGGTGTTGCAGTGGCAAGACAGGTTCCACCTCGTCGTCCCATAGTTCCGTCCGGAACGCCTTCACCTTTCCGAATGCGGTAGCTGATAGTTTGACTGATACGGTTCACCGAGGGCTCTACCCACACTGCCGGTTTGTTTTTTCTGGGCCTCCGCAGTACCCAGGAGCGCACTAGCGGCACATGCCCACTCCAGGATGGGTCGGGAGAGCGGACGGTGCGGGCTCGAATCCAGGCGATCACGCTCGCCTCACCCCCACCCTCCGACCTTGGCAGGGTCACCTTCGGGTACAGGTGGCCGATCCGCTCAAACGCCTGTTCCCTCATCCATCGCCCATAGAAAGCGATGTCCTCTGCCAGACCCTGTGCACGTTCCCACGTCTCCGAACCAAACCTCGCCTGGGCATCCGGATTCACGGGCGGGAATCCGGCATACCGAGGCGGTATCTCCACAAGAGCCTTGGAGATCAGGACTGCCACCGGATTCAGATCACCCCCGTATGCAGGTAAGCCGAGCCGCTGTGCTTCTAGGGGGATGGTCCCGCCTCCGCAGAAGGGATCGAGAATGTTCGGGATCTCGCCGTCGCATGATGCTTCGATCTCGGCACGGGCCTCGGCGAGCACCTTGGGATTGTTGGAGTTGTTTCTAACGACCAGACGCTCCAGGATTCCGAACAGCCGCCTCCGCTCGGCTGCTTGTGCCTCTTCGGTTGGGAAGAGGTCAGGATCAGACGATGGGTCATCCACCAACGACGCCCACAACACCGCCCGGCAAGCCGCCAACGGCCTGCGCGCCCACCATTGATGCAAGGTCGAGGGATGGCCGTGTGGCGAAGTTTTCTCCCGCGCCGACGCCGCGCTGATCGCATCTAGCGGCAACGCCACCTCTATCAGCTTTCGCTTGTAGGTCATCGTTCCCTCGTCATCCTCACCACGAT
Source organism: bacterium (assembly GCA_026710435.1). Classification (GTDB taxonomy): domain Bacteria; phylum Actinomycetota; class Acidimicrobiia; order Spongiisociales; family Spongiisociaceae; genus JAPPFW01. The sequence goes on from JAPOQZ010000169.1 coordinate 6,978, forward strand.
CATGATCGTACAACCCACTCGTGACAGGACGCACACCGGCTTGAGCCTCGCATCGGTCGGCGTCGCTCGGATCCGTACTTGGAGGCGCAGCTTACGAACCCAGCCAGTCGGAACGGGAGACACCCGCCCACCGCAGAGCGTGACGCAGCAGATCTACTCCGCTGTCTCCTTGGCGGCGGTGGGGGTTCGGAACCTGCACCTACTGTCGACCCTTGGTCATGGACGAGTGGCGGCACCCTTCGAAAGGACCTTCCTATCCGAGACTTCTGCAGCGCCTGATCAGGTCCCTCCTGGAGACAGGAGACAGGTGGCCGCTTGTTACGGACCGAGGTGCATACCGCCTATGACGGGAATGTCATCGTCCCCGTCAACGACTTCAGGTTGACCCACCCTTCGAGACCTGCTTCTAAGTCCCCTCAATGCCGCGGCCTCGGTCTCGCCGAACCCCCACGCACCCAGGCCTCGGGAACGTCGCCGCATAAACCCTCGGGGTCGGCGATACGCTCTACCTGCGCACGCGACATCGCCGGTGCCACCCACGCGTCGGCAAGCCGTTGGCTGTGGGTCGCGCTCCGAACCGTAACTGCTAGCCCCGATTCTTCAAATGGATTCGGTTCGTCGGGTTGCCGGAGTTGCGGCTTTGTGGTCCTGAACTGGGATTATGGCTAACGGGTAGCCAGTCTTGGTCTACACCAAGATTCACCCGTCGGCCGAAACTGGCCGCGCCGTGCCACGCTGATAACGTTGAAGTGGGCCCATGCGTCGGTGTGCCCGGAACATGAAGAGTCTGGGTTAGGACGTGGCTTGGATACCATCGGGCGTGCGTTGGGTTGAGGTGCTACGACCAGCAGTAACCAAACCGTCCAATGGTTCGCGGGGTCAAGCCACATCCGGTAGAGTGAATCTCGCGTTTGCTGCAACGTGTGAGTTGAAGAAAAGGAGGCTTGCTGGTGCCGTTGGCAGATCCCGAGAGAGCTCTCGTCGTCATAGGTCAGGTTCTTCATTGCCTTCGCCACCTCCAAAGTCCCGAAGAGGGCTGGGAGGGTAAACTCACAGATCCGTACGATCCCTATGACATGCCTCCTCACGAGGAGTTTGGCACCTACCTCGGATACATCAAGACTCTGAAGAAGATGGTTGTCGGCCGTCAGCGGCTGCTCGAGGAGATTGCTGAACAGATTGATCCCGGTGGGCTAACCGAACGATTTAGGAAGGATGCGGCCGGCAGTTGGGCTGGTGCCGAGGAAGCGGTCTTACGGCTCCGCGGTATTCTCGAATTCGAGGCCGACCACAAACAGATCCTAGGACCCCAAGGACCCACTCTATCGGCAGAGGGCCTGCATCCTTGGGTATGGAATGCGGCAACTAATCTATGGAGCAACGAACATTACGGCGAGGCCGTTGCTGCTGCAGCCAAGGCTGTCGAGAAGCAGGCTCAACTCAAGCTGGACCGTCGCGACCTCACCGGCTATAGACTATATAGCAAGCTATTTGTATCCAAGAACCATCTAGAATATGGTTTGGTGTTTCCGCAATTCGATACGGAAACGGAGAACTGGACATCTGCCCACGACGGTGCTCGTCACTACGGTATGGGATGTGCACTGCGTATTCGTAATCTGCTAGTACATGGAGCGATTGATGTGAGCGAGCAAACCGGGCTCGAATACCTTGCTGCCCTGAGCCTATTGGCACGTTGGATCGATGCGGCAGAACGATCTATTCCTAAAGGCAAGCCACATGGCTAATCGATGATGTCGTTTCGACCCACAGGAACACGTGATCAGGCTGGACGACGAGCTAGTTACAGCTTATATAGGAGATGCAAGCCAAGCTACCTCACCGGAGCAAAGGGACTCTTCGGAAATGAGTGGGGAGTAGGGGATCTGCCGGGGGGATCGGAATCCACCAGAAGTGAGGAGGGGTCCTCCATAATCGGGTGCTTATCAATCACATTCGAGACAGGAGGACCCTTGGTGGTGACTGATCCCTGCGCGCATGTGCGAGAAGCTGGTAGGCCTAGGCGACGTTGATCTGGTAGGCATCGAAGACACCGGGGAGGGAACACCGCTTGGGGTGGTGATCCGCTCCCGCAAGGGCCGCCCGACCTGTGAGACATGTTGGGGGCCGGTCTGGTCCAAGGGCTATCGGACAGCCGTGTTGGTTGATCTTCCGGCGTTCGGCCGGCCGGTGCGTCTCCGGTGGCGGAAACGCCGCTCGACGTGTCCGAACCCCGACTGTGCGCAGAAGTGGTTCGTTGAGCAAGTGTCAACGATCGGCCCGCCGCGGGCGTTGCTGACATCCCGAGTAGCAAGATGGGCGACCATCGGGGTCGGTCGTCGGGGCCGTCCCGTCGAGGAATTCGCCGAAGAGCTGAGTGTGGGTGGCATACGGTCAAAGACGAGGGCGGCCGCTAGGGTGAAGCACTCTTGAAAGCCGACGGCGAACGGGGAGGCAAGGTCGAGGCGGTCGGCGTGGACAAGAATCGATGTTCTGGCGGCAGGGCACGTTCCGCACCAAGCAGTGGTGCACGTCTGTCGTAGACGTGGGAAACCACCAACTGATCGACATAGTCCCAGGGAAGGCAGCTGATAGCGCCGAAGCCTGGCTCCGGTCACAACCGGCGGACTGGGATCCGCTGGGCGGTCCCGGACATGTCAGGTCCCTATCGCACTGCCTAGGACCGGGTCCTGAGCAACGCTCTGCAAGTCGCAGACCCATTCCATGTGATCCCCTCACCAATTCAGCGACTCGACGAAGTGCGCAGACGAGCCCCTGTTGGCGATCACCGATAATCCCCAGAGTCGATCAGCGAAACCCTCGGGCGCAGGGGCCGCAAAGCTGACCCGCTGTATCGGATACGACGCCTCCTGACATCTGCTTCTGAACGGATGAGCGACCGGGGCCGAATCTGCCTCCGTGGCCTCCTCGACGCCGATGACTCCCACGGAGAAGTCCGCACGGCCTGGCACACCACCGAAACCATACGAGGCATCTACGACATCGACCGGGCCACCGTCACGCTTCGATACACACTGCAGCTCGCCGAAGACCCCGGGGACCAGTCATGCCCGCCCGAAGTCAACAAACTGGGTCGCACCATCGGCCCGTGGTGTCCCCCAGATCACTAACTGGCATATCTCGAAGGTGACCAACAGACGCCACCAGCGCCTTTAACAACCTCATCAAACGCAACAAGCGAAGAGCCTATTTGGGTTCCACAACTTCGCGAACTACCGAACACAGGCTCTCCTGTATGCGTGGACACCCAACTGGGAGCTACTCCCTGCGGTCACTCCCCCCTAAGATCCGAAGTACCCTTAACCCACCCTCGAGTACGGATAAGCATTCTTGATATAGAGATGAAGGAAGCGTCCCTTTGATGCCGCTTGCACCATCTGAGAATAGATTGACTCTGGTACACCATAGTACTGGTATATCCCTCCACTCAGAAACTCTACTTCTAACGTTTGAGTCAACTGGTCATAACCCACTGAGCTGACATTAGACGAAGAAACAAAACGCCTATCCACGGTCAGATCCTGTTACAACATTCACATCATCCTCTACCGACTGCCTCAATATCCGTACATCCTGCGCGACCGCCAATGGGTTCTGAGCTCTCCACGAAGCTACAACTCGATCGTATCCTTCATCTCGCCTTGCCAAAGACCATCTCTCGCTCACCTTCGGGTCTTCGCTCTGTGGGCGGTGAGCCTCCGTAGGTAGCTGCACACGACAGCGCATTGGCAGCTTCGCAGCCTCACCGGTAACAATAGCTTCACCAGTTCGTAGAATAGGCAATACGTCAAGAAGTCCGACAAGACCATCTGGTAATGTACCCCTCACACGTTCACGATCCGTTGGGTTTGTTAGACGTAATGCGAAAACCGTACCGCACTGTGACAGTATAGTCTCATTTACTTCGGAAGGTCGTTGACTAATGACCATTGCTCCGATACCATATTTTCGACCCTCCTTCGCAATGCGTTGTACTACTTGCGATGCTAACCCGGTTCCACTAGTGCGTTTACTCGCCAGATACCGGTGTGCTTCTTCCATCACGACCAGCAGCGGTCGCTGAATTCCTCCTTCGGTCTTCTCACGACTCCAGAATAAGGCATCGTATACAATCCTCAGTATCGAACCTACCAGCCGCTCGAGGACACTACTCGGGATGCCCGAGAGATCCAGAATAGTTATCGGCTTGACACTTCCTAACCAACTATGTAACAACGAATCCAAATCCTGCCTAGGTCGACCAGAGAGACCTGGCTCCCACGGACCTGGATGAAGGAGGAAGTCGTAACGGCGATCAAGTAGCCGAGACCGAAGTAGGTTTAGGTGACGCTGGATACCGAACGCTTGTTGATTCAGAAACGGGCCAGCAGCGCCCATAGCATGCGGCTTGTACCTAGGACGCACGAGCGCCTCGGGATCACCATCAGCTTGAAGTGTCGACTGGTCACGAGCCGGTCCCTCAAATGTCATCGTTTCGTACGCTATCAGATCATACCACAGTTGTTTTAGGCTGAATGGAAGTGGCGTATTGACTGTTATCGACGAGCCATCAATACCAGCGAACCCTTGTCGTTCGTGAGACGTACGTTTCATCTCGTAAATCTTGTCCAAGAAAGCGGTTCGCTGGTTTCTTTCTACACCTCCGGTCAAGAAGTCGACAAGATCGTCAATATCCAGCGCCCAATACGGGATGAACAGGTGCTTCTCTTCTGCCTGTGGATCAATACTGAATACCTGAGCCACATCGGTCAGTGGCCTTGCATACTCACCATGGATATCTAGCATTAGGATCCGCGCGCTCGGATATCTGATCCGCCCTTCATCGTCTATCGCGGTTATAGCCCTCAATAGGCTCGCAATCGTCGTCGATTTACCTGACCCTGTCGATCCAAAAACCGCCGAGTGGCGAGTTAGTAGTTCGTCTAAGGCTATCTTCGCTGGAATACTTTCCGCACTCGATAGGTTTCCTATGATGATGTAGCCGTGTTCTTTGACATCATAGACCTGCCGTAGATGTTTCTCAACGGCTAAGTGAACGGAATCGCCAATGTTCGGATACTGACTTACACCGCGTTGAAAACTACTTCCAATTGTCTCACCTACGAGCTCTATCGTCATCCAGCGCCCAGTCTCGGTGGTGTCTACTATCTGCTGAGGTGCAGCAGTAGCACCAACTTCGGATATGATTCCGAAAAGATCCTGATATCCTTGTGGTATACGTACGAAACTACCAACCTGTCCAATCCGATACGTTTGCCCATTTATGATCGAGAGACCAGAAGAGACCGACCGGGCGAGTTGTACTGTGAGTGCCGCACCTGATACCGCTACGATCTCGCCGATAAATGTCGGATCACGACTAAGCATTGGTCTGCACTTGTATAGATGAGTCTGTGGGGTTGTCTGGACTCGTTAACAAATCGTCGTCTTCTGACATAGGAGACTCGATCTGGCGAGCTTGTATCAGCGCCAGAAACTGGGCTAACATAGCAAAATCACCTAGTAGGAATTGGCCCGCAATCGTGTCCGATTCAGAATGCCAGAAGGTTCTACGGATATCAAGCCAATCATGGTGTTCAGGTTCTCCTGGCCGCCAGTGCCCTCTTACTCCATTAATAACAGCTCCGTCGCGAGCATAAACGCTCATATTCGGACGAGATAGAGCCAGTTGTATCGCCGGACCCTCGTCGTTAAGAGAACAATACTGGAATGCAACGACTGCCGTATGATTATTGGCTGCTAACGACTCATCTAAGACAGCGCAGATGTGTGAATCAAGGAATGAGAATCCTGAGCATAGTAAAAGGGTATCCGGAGTAGTCAGAAACTGCCGTAGTCTTTCAAAAAGAGCCGAGTACGGGAGTCGGGTTACGCGGTCGTACTTAAGGTGGTCGGGATATATCAACTCTGTCGCTTCCGAGTCTCCGAGGCGTACTACCTGCCCGTCTACTACGTTCCAACCGAGTGACCCGTGAAGTTTCCATAGTTTGGACCAACGGGATGGAAGGTCGTCAGATGATACGGAGGCGGGGTCGAAGAACGGTAAATGGGAACCGGTAAAGCCGTCAAAGTAGGGCACTCGAGCGCGCTCAAAGGCTTGCTCAAAGAGAAGGTCATAATTAGGTGTAAATATCTCTACTGAATGTACTCGGCGTGTCCCACAGATCCAGGCAACTAACTCAGTGTACGGGTTTGAGCCAGTCGGAAGGTTGCGTGATACATGCCGCCCGATAGCCTGGCATATACGTCGGCCAAGATTCTCGTAGGAACGTGCATCTAGACAATGAATAGTCGATTTACCAATCACCTGGGCAAGTTGGCGAACGCGAGTTAGAATGGTCTCGACATTGATGATACCATCGATATCATGTATTAGGTGGTCTATAACCGTACGGTCATCCTCAGTCAAGTCGCTAAATACGGCTGAGGTTAACCCAGCGATGTCAGGGATTAATGGGTCTCCGTCGTCCGCAACCAGTTGGGTTGAGGAGTCAATACGAATAGCGGTTGGAGCGCCTGCACCGATTAATAAGCCTATCCGTTTCCGACCTTGAGACAGTACTTGTCGTAGGTCTGCCATATAGCGATCAGGATTGTGGATAGAACTAGTGGTCATTGTTAAGCCATTGGTGTCGAAGTCTGATCCCGCTAAGTGATTCAGTTGCCGTGCTGTTTGGGTCAAGTCGTAAAGCGCCGTCGATCAGATCCAGTGGAATAGAGAGTTCTAGAGTGGTAACCCTGGGTGTCCAATTGTAAACTCTCCAGGCTCAGCACGCGACCGGTGGCCCGGGAGCCATGGTAACACGTTGCTCTCGGACAGAGAGCCATGGACGACGTCGGGGAAGGGCCACGTTTGGTGGTGATCCGGTCTCGCAAGGCCTGCCTGGCGTGTAATGCCTGTGGTGGGCGGGTCGGGTCGACGGGGATCGAACAGGCGTACTGTTGGATCTTGCAGGTTTTGGGCGACTGGTTCGTCTCGGATGGTGCAAGGCGCCGTTCGAAGTACCCGCACCCTGAGGGTGAGGTCGGTCGCGGGCGTTCTTGACCTTCTGAGCTTACGGTGGGAGTCCTGTACGGATGGACATCACTGTTTCGGAAACACCGGGACGTGAGCAGGGAAGAGGTCAGGGCTCGCGACTTCATCGTCGATCTGACCCGTTGTTGTGGGGGTCGCGTCGGGCGGTGCTGAGGCTATCCGCTACGCCGCGGGGCTTCCGAGGGCAGACTTCGAGGATGCGATGCAGGTGGCGTGCGCCCGTGCTTGCGCAACAACACGCATGATCACCAGGAGTGTGAGGGAATACAAGCACTCACGGATCCACGCGATCAGTCCCCACGAAGCCCTCGATGAACTGTTCTGACAGACGAGCAGGCCGTCGTGTCTAGATACTAGGTCATGCACCGCCAGATGAGTGTGGTTCAACGTAGAGGTACGGCACGTCGGGTTCGTTCGTGCTCGGCGATTTCATAGCCTTTGATCCCGCGGCCTTCTCGACGGGCTAGCAGCCAGCGACCTAGAGTTGTGGCCCTCTCGAGGCTAGGCCCCGACATCAGACCGCCGATGCTGACATCCTCGTCGAGGTCCGGCCAGTGGATAGCGGTACCGTCGCCTACCGACTCCCAGTTGTTCCGCTCCGCAGGCGTACCGTCGCACAGACGCGGATACCAGGCCAGCGGAACGGTGACCGTCCTGCCGTCACGGAGCCAGACCCGGATGGTCTCCTCCTCGACTTCCACGTCCAGAGCACGGGGGTACTCGTCCACCTCTATCGAACCAGTACTCGGTGTGGACATCAGATCCGCGACGGCTATGTCCTCGTGGAGGTCCGGCCAGTGGACAGCGGTACCGTCGCCTACCGACTCCCAGTTGTTCCGCTCCGCAGGCGTACCGTCGCACAGACGCGGATACCAGGCCAGGGGTACAGTGATCGTCCTACCGTCGTGTAGCCAGACCCGGATCGTCTCCTTCGCGACTTCCACGTTCAGGACACTTGAACAGTTGTCAAGCGCCACCGAAATAGTCATTCCACTCCCCCAGCATGAAGCCCCGATGATTCTCGATGACGTTCCGGACTCTGGTCAGTTCGTGATCCTTCAGACCACGATTGTTCACCAAATGCTACCGGGTCCAACGAGAACTTCGCGCCGGACCCGTCTCTTGCCACCACATGAATATGGGGATCGTGCGGATGATGTGCGACATCCCTCGCGTAGAACCGGAAGCAGTAGGTTCCATCGTCCATGATTGTTGGACTTAATGTGACCACCCATCAAACCAGCCTCCCGCAACCACCGACATACACAGCCCTCGGTAGGGAACACCTAGGCAATGCCTCGACCGGCCCGAGGTAGCCGACCTCGTACACCCTGTCTGCCGACTCGCTCTGACCTAGCGTAGTCTATTATATGTTACGCTAATATTAATAGCCTATGCTGCCTTACAGCGGATATCGGGGATCTCGAACAGGTCGCAGCGGATGACCGTGTCCGTATGGTTGTCGTACCAATCGTCTCGCAGGAGGAGATCGCGGCTCACGATCTCGGGGTTGCAACCCCCGCACGACACCTCCAGGTATCGCCGGCGTTCCGTAGGCTCGCCCGGCCGATGCGGTGTTGGGAGGGGAGAGCCTCTACAAGTCCCTCTCGGCCGACGGCAACCCCCGCGTTCGGCACCGTGCTGAAGGTAACCCACGCACGCGGGATCCGTCTTGCGACTATTAGGTGGACGGCGGGCGGCCGTGACCGGGGGAGCTAGGTGGGACCGGACATCTGGCGAGTCTGTAGACCGAGACAGCGAGTTGAGCTGACCTGACCGGTCGGGGTCCGCGTCTCACGGTTCGGAGTGCTGTACGGATGCCGCCGATGCGCTTCGAGGACTGGATCGGGGCGCTGGGTCACGCCGTGAACATGCTGGGTGATTGTTGGTCGGGGCGATCGGTGCTAGTGCTCGACGATGGTTACTGTCGAGAGACGATGGTGACGGCCAGGCAGGAGACTGTGTCGTGAGGGGGCCCTCTTACTCTTCGAGTTGGCGGAAGTTCAGGTTCTCGGCAGGGCGCGTTTCATGAACTGGTCGAACAGCGGAACGGTGAACGCAGTGTCACCGTGGGCAGGGCTGTAGATCATGCCCTTGGCGATCAGCGCCGATCGGCGAGGAGCCACCGATGTCACCTTCACCCCGAGTTCGTCGGCGATGTCACCTGAGCGGTGAGGGCCGGGACCTAGCTTGGCCATGGCTCGCAGGTACTCGCTTTCCTTCGGGGTGAGCCGGTCATAGCGAACCCTGAAGAAGTCTCGGTCCAGCTTGTCCACCACGCCAGAGGTCGCCGCCCTTACGTCGTTTTCGGAAATCGGTGAGGCCGGTGCTGCGTTCCACGCGTGGTAGCCCCATTCCTGCAAGAAGTAGGGATACCTGCCCGACTCCGCAATGATCCTTGCCGCCGCCGCATCCTCGAATTCCACCCCGAGCTCAGAGGCGGGGAGCACCACGGCGGCGGTCGCGTCGTCATCACTCAAGTACCCGATCTCAGGAAACTCGAACAAACGCTCGGCATAAGTCCTGGTCTCGCCCAGCAGGGCCGGCACCTGGGGCAATCCGGCTCCGGCGACCACGACCGGCAGGTCCAGTTGGACCGTGCGATGCGTAGACCCAACCAGCGCGGACAGATCGACCTTGGACAGATACTGGAGCTCGTCTAACGCCAGCAGCAATCCGGAGTCGCAGCTGTCGGCTGCTTCTCCCACGGCCACGAGCAGATCGGTCAGGTCCTCGGAGATCAGCCCTGAGTCGGCCCTGCCGGCCAAGGGTTCAGCACTCACCGTGATCGAAGAGCCGTCAGCGAACGTCTGCGTGAACGACACGAGCACCGACAGAGCCCGCCTTACCGCGGAAAGCGCCCGACGGGCTGCTCCCTGTTCCAGTTCCAGGAGGATCCTTCGCAGGCGAACGGCCAGCAACTCGGGAAAGTCGCCGCCCTCCGATGCCTCGATATAGCCGACCTTCATTTCCTTGCGCTCGGCGATCTCGGTGAACCGGTTCAGCAGCACCGTTTTCCCGACGCCGCGAAGTCCCACCAGCACACAACTCTTTCCGGGCCGTGCATCCAGTGCTCGGCGCACTGTGATGTCGAAGTCGGCGATGAGGTGATCACGCCCGACCAGAGCAGGAGGAACTGAGCCTGCTCCCGGGCGGTATGGGTTGTCGAAGCGGTCCATATCAACAGAGCTTACCCGGAATTATGATGTTTATGTAGGTTGAGGATAATCTCCTCATACACTAGACGACGGTTGGTTAACCATAAGGCGAGCGCACACGACGGACGGCCCAGGAATTCGGCCTCGGGCAACGGCTGCACACCTACAAACCCGTACACGCCCGGCCAGCGACTCGCTCCTGATCGCGGCCACGTGAACACGAGGTCCAACCGACGGGCATCTCGGTCTCAGGAGAGCAAGCCTGAACAGGCTACCCACGGACAGCGTCAGGAGGCCGGTGATTAGCCATTCTGAGGCGTGAGGGCCTTGTGAGTCAGGTGTCCCGGATAGGACGCCCGCTGGCGGCCCGGAACCCCCCCCTAATAGAACCCGATTAGAACGGGAATAGAACCGGAAGGCAGAGAACCGCAGGTAAGAGCCACTTTCTCTTAGACCGGAATAGAACGGGAATAGAACTCGAATAGGATCCTCGGTCTGTGTTTCCCTGGTCGGGCTAAGTCCTCATGTCCGCCTATGACGGGGTTTCGAAGTCAAACTCCGAAAGGGGGAAGTTGATGGAGTACCTGCGGTAGGACACGTCCACGCCTTCGAACGGGCGGCGCACGTAGTGGACGGTTGGCTGGGCGCTGCGATCCTCGGGCACTTGGACCACGGCGAGGATGAAGCGGTCGGGCGAGTTCTGGGAGTGGATGATCTGGCTGCGGCTGACCGTGATGGTGTCGGCACCATCGATGCGGCCCTTGACCTCTATGAAGTAGAGGTCGCCGGTGTCGGGTTCGCGGCTCTCGATGTCGTAGCCCTCGTTGTTGTGCGGCATTTCCTTTGGCTTCCGACCTAGAGACCGCTCGGTTTCGAGGACCGCATCCACCGCCCTGCGATCGACCTCCGTCACGTCTCGGGCGCGAGTGGGTGGAGCCGGTTGTGTTGCTCCCGCATGGCGGTCCAGGAGTCCTTGGGGAATCACGATCGCGCCGCCCACGATGTCGGGGGGTCGGCTGGAGAGTTGGAGTTCCCGGTCGAGTTCGAGGTTCCGTTGTTCCAGCCTTGCGGCGAGTTCGTCGGCGAAGTTCCGGGCGTGGCCAGCGGTAAAGCCACCCTTCGGTCGGGTTTCCTGGTTCTGTCTTGCCTTGGCCTTGAATTGGAAGGCGTCCCAGTAGCGGATACGGGCCTGCAGCCGTTGTTCGACGGCGGACCGCACCTTCCCGACCCGGTGTTGGGTGGCTCGCCGGATCTCGTCGAGGTGGGGTCCGCAGAGATCGGTGACGGCGTACCTGCGGGCGTGGTCGGACAGCATGGTGTCGATCCGACTTTGCTCGAGGAGCGACGCTACGAGCGTCCGTTCGTCGTCCTCGATCGGGCGGAGGTCGTGGTGGCGGGCGGCGCCGGTTTCTGCGGGTTCGCCTGCGGCGGGTATCTCCACAGTCCAGTAGCGGGTGGACACGTCCCGGCCGGTGCCGTCCTTGATCAGGTGCTCGATCTGGGCCAGCGCCCGGAGGCGGTCGTCGGCCGCTTGGGGATCGACGAGTACGGTCCCTCGCTGCAGGACCGAGCCGTGACGGTCGAGGACCGTGTCCACGACGGCTTCGAGCAGGGGGTGTCCTAGCGCGAGCAGTGCAGCCCTTGGCTGGCCGGGAACGTTCACGAGGTGCTTCTCGAAGGTGACCCGCTCGTACCTGCGATGCAGTTCCTGGCCGGATCCGGTCTCCTTGGCACGTTGGCGGACGATCCCGGGGACGCGGGTGATCTCGAAGCGGCCCTTCTCACGCTCCACGATGCGTCCCCCGAACCTGCGCAGCGCCTCGATGAAGAACATGGAGATGAACCCGGGCTGCAGCTTGCGGAGCCTGGCGCGTTCCATGTCGTCGCGGATCTCCTGGATGTCTCCTCCACTGATCTCGCCGATGGCGAGGGCCCGCTCCTCGACGAGGTCCGTAATCCGATCTCCTATGGCTCTGTCGATGACCTGGTCCTGCCGGGCTCTCACGTCGGGTCGGTCGCCGTAGCGGATCGCCTCGATGAGCAGGTCTCTCAGCTGCCGGTCGATCACCGAGTCGCCGAGCACGTCGTAGACCTGGCCGCCCAGCGCCTTGCGCTGCTCCTCGATCTTGTCCAGCAGGCGGATGAACACCGCCCCTTCCCGGGTGTTGTGCGCGACCAGGTTCCACAGGTGGCAAACCTCGGTCTGTCCGATACGGTGGATGCGCCCGAAGCGTTGCTCGATCCGGTTGGGGTTCCAGGGAAGGTCGTAGTTGACCATCAGGTTGGCCCGTTGCAGGTTGACGCCCTCGCCGGCGGCGTCGGTGGCCACCATCACTTGCACCTCGGGGTCGTTTATGAAGGCGTCCTGGCGGTGGCGGCGATGTTCACGCCGGACGCTTCCGTGGATCACGACCACCCTCTCTCGCCGACCGAGCAGTCCCACTATCCGGCTCTGCAGGTAGTCGAGGGTGTCACGGTGTTCGGTGAACACGATGATCTTGTGTCTCGTTCCGTCGGGTGCGTTCATGTGCTCCGACTGGAGGACGGCGGACAGTTCTTCCCATTTGGTGTCGGTGCCGGCCCTACGGACGTCAGCGGCGATGCCGACCAGGCGGCCGAGCGTCTCGATCTCCTTGCGGAGTTCCGGAACGGTCTCCGCCGCGGTGGCCTGATCGATGACCTCGGTTTCCATGAGGTCGACCTGCTCGTCGTCGTAGTCGTCATAGTCGAAGAAGGCCAGGTCGTCCTCCGACAGGTCGCCGAGCAGCGGCTTGGCCACTGCCCGGCCCTCGGCTATGGCCTCGAGTTCTTCAAGCCGCTTCTGAAGTCGCTCGCGGCGGCGGCGAAGGGATCGGTAGATGGCGTGGGGAGACGAGGCCAGCCGCCGCTGAAGGGCGGCGAGGGCGAAGCCCACTACCAGACCGCGGCGGCGGTTCTTTTGCTCGATCTGCTTGGCGCGGTCCATGCCGTGGCGTACGTAGTCGGTCACCTCGTCGTAGAGGCGCTGTTCGGGTGGGGACAGGTCATACTTGACGGAGTGTGCTCTTCGTTCGGGGAACAGGGGTTTCCCGTCAAAGGTGAGCAGGCTCTCCTTGAGGCAGCGGCGCATGATGTCGGACGCGTCCGGTACTTGCCCGCTCCGTAGCCGGCCCCCGAACCGGTCCTGGTCCAGCAGAGCGAGAAACAGCATGTAGCTCTCCTGTTTCCCACTGTGTGGGGTGGCGGTAAGCAGCAGCAGGTGCCGGGTTAGGTCTCGGAGGCGCTCACCGAGTTGGTAGCGCTTGGTCTTGTTCAGCTTCTTGCCGTAGTAGTGAGCCGACATCTTGTGGGCCTCGTCCACCACCACCAAGTCCCAGCGGGAAGCGGCCAGCTTGTCCTGAAGGTCGTCACGGCGGGCCAGTTGATCGAGCCGGGCGACCAGCAGGTTCTCCTCGTTGAAGGGATTCCCGGTGCGGGCGCCTTCCACCATGTCATTGGTGAGGACTCGAAAGTGCAGATCGAACCGTTGCCACAGTTCGTCCTGCCACTGGACCACCAGAGAACCGGGCGCCACGATGAGGACCCGTTCCACGTCGCCGCGGATGGCCATCTCCCGGATGTACAGGCCGGACATGATCGTCTTGCCGGCCCCTGGGTCGTCGGCTAGGACGAACCGGAGCGGCTGGATGGCCATCATCTGCTTGTAGACCGCCTCGATCTGGTGGGGGAGAGGATCGATGTCGGCGGCCTCCGCGGCCACGTAGGGGTCGAACAGGTGGGCCGACTTGATCCGGCGAGCCTCGGAGGCGAGCTTGAACAGCCGCCCGTCACCGTCGAGCGGCCACGAATCCTCCGCAGCAGCCAATGCCAGGCGACCTTCATCAGCCCGCGACAGCAGGCTCCGGTCCAGCCTCTGTTCATGATCCTGGTAGATGACTTCGAGGTCATGGTCCCCGTGCCAGATCGACGCCATGACCGTGACGGCACGGCCAGGAACCAGCCCCTCTACAAGAGCGCCCGTCTGGATGTCCTCAAGCTTCAGCATCCTTACAGTGGCCCCTGACTAGGCCGTTGGCCGGTGGTTAGTGGTCCGGATCACTCGGGTCAACATCGTTCCTGTCCTCGTCAGCGGTGTTCGGTGAAGGGTACCGACCGCCTGCGACATGCCATGCAGAGCTGGGCGTGCCGGATCGCAATCGATCCCGTGTGTCAAGGCCCTCCAGAGAGGATTCGCTAGGACGAGTGCTCACTGACGGTCCGCGGTGCTCACGGTGTCATGGCCCTTGTATCCAGTAGGGATAGACCTTCTGCACAGCACCCGGACGGATGGTCAGTTGACGACGAACCTACCGCATTGCTTTGGTAGGGATTGCGTCAGGGAGTGACCAGGACTCGGCCCCGGCCGCCTACGGCTGCGTAGCCGGCGGCCATCTCCTCGAAGGGGACCACATGCCGGACGATGGGCTGGAGTATCCCGCCGGCGATGTCGTCCAGCACCTCGGACACGACCTGGCGGTAGCGATCCGGCGGGGCCTGGTAGGCGTGGAAACCCATCAGCCGGTGCTGGCGGATCATCGTCAGGGGGATAATCAGGTTGGTGGTCCTCCCCGCGCTGTATCCGATGAGCAGGTGGCGGGCCCTGGGCGCTCCGCTGAGGATGGCGGCGTTCAGGTAGGGGCCTCCCAACGGGTCGATGATCACCTCGGCGCCCTTGCCTCCGGTGGCGGCCATGACTTCGCCGGTCAGGTTTTCAAGGGAAACGGGTACGGCGTCGAGGTCGTCGAGGGCCGAAATGTCCCGTGCGCCGGCCAGAACGGTGGCACCGAAGGCGGCCGCGATCTGGCAGGCGGCCCGTCCCACCGATCCGGTGGCGCCTAGCACGAGCACCGTGCCGCCGGGCTGCAGGCGTCCGTAGTCGAACAGTGCCTGGCGCGCGGAGATCCCCCCGCTCGTTCCGGCCGCGGCGAGCATCGGGTCCACACCGTCCGGGATCGGGACGGCCGCGCCGTCGGGCACCGGAACCTGCTCGGCCGCCATGCCCGGCCGGCTGTTGCCGAGGCCGAACGGTCCACCGCCTACGTAGACGAACTCACCGGGATCCAACGACCCGGAACTCACGACGCGGCCGACACCCGTTCCCCCCGGCTGGATGGGGAGAGGTCCTGCGCCGGGCAGGTTTCCCATGGCGATCTGGCGGTCGAGGGGGGCTATCTCCGCCGCGACCAGTTCCACCAGTGTTTCTGAGTCGGCGGGCTCCGGCGCCGCCGTTTCAACTACTTCCGGAGCCGGGGGGTCGGTGAACTCTGGGATTCTCACGGCGCGCATTTCCGCTACCTCCTTATCGGGAGTGGTGTGCCAGCGAAGTGATCCGGCATGCCTAGCTTGCCATCCGGCACTATCCGGGTCGCCGGATGAACCGGCCTTCTGGTTTTCCGACTATGTTGCCGTCCGCCAGGATCCGCTCGCCGCGGAGGAACACGTCCTTGACCCAACCGGTCAGTTCATGTCCCTCGAAGGGCGTGTACTCCTGGGTCGACTCCGACTCGGCGGCCCGCACCACGAACGACCGGTCCGGGTCCAGTACCGCCAGGTCGGCGTCCATCCCCGCCGCAATGTCACCCTTGGTGTGCAGCCCGTAGCGGCTGGCCGGGTTGGCGCTGGTCAACTGCGCTATCCGGTTGGGGGACAGCCCGCGTTTCGTTCCTTCGCTGAACACCCCCGACAGCAGGTATTCGGCGCCCCCGAACCCGGCCTTGGCCAGGAAGACATCGTCGCTGTCGGTGGGTGAGAACTTCATCTCGTCGAGGCAGCAGGCGTGGTCCGATACCACCCAATCCACGTTCCCGTCCAGCAGGTGACGCCACAGCGCCTCCCGGTCGGCCTCGCTCCGTAGCGGGGGGTTGACCTTGCCCCCGAGGCCAGAGGCGGTGTCGTAGGTCGCCAGCAGGTGCCCGACCGTCACCTCGCGGCGGAAGTCGATCGCCCCGAACGTGTCAGCCATCAGCATCGCCGCGTCCAAGGCCTTGGCCGAGGAGAGGTGGAGCAGGTTGATGGTCGGGAGCCCGGTCTCGTATGCCATGTAGGCGGCGACGGTGATAGCCAGCCCCTCCGAGTGGGGAGGCCGGGAGGCGCTGTAGGCCTCGAGGCCCGCCAGGGTGCCGTCCCGCTCCACCTTCTCCGTGTAGGCCCGCATGATCTCGGCGGTCTCGCAATGGAGCGAAAGGGTGATGCTGTCCGCCATTCCGGGATTGCTTTGCCGGGCTTCCTGGATGCCCCGCATGATGTCCTCGAAGTGGGCGATGTCGTAGGACTCCCTCTCCGGGGTCATGAGAAACGAACGCTGGTCGGTCGACCGTCCGTGTAGCCCGTGGCCCCCGTAGAACATGAAGATCTTGAAGGAGGGGATGCCGAAGTCCTCGATGATCGAGGGGATCTCCTCCACGTGCCGGCTCATCATCGGCGCCACATGGAAGCTGTAGTCGATATGGGCCCGTCCGGCGGCCATTTCCAGTGCGATGGGCAGGAACTCCGAATAGGGGCCGCCCCGGTTCAGGTAGTACTGCCCGGTCCGGATGTAGGTGATACCGGTGGTGACCCCGCCCTGGGCGGCGGCCCTGCTCTCGCTGGTCGTGTCGACATCGAGCGGGTTGTAGATACCCCAATGCTGGTGGACGTCGACGGCGCCCGGGAAAACCAGAAGACCTGCCGCGTCGTGTGTCGGTGAACCCGCCGGGTCGATGTTCCTCTCGAGGAGGGCGATCTTCCCGTCCCGGATCGCTACGTCGAGAGTCTCCGGTCCCTTGCCGAAGGGCCGGACCACCCTTCCGTTCTTGATGACCAGGTCGTAGGGCACCCCGTCGTCCCCCTTTCGTGGTCGGCAGGATCGCGGTGTAGTGAAACTAGTATCTGCGAGGACCCGCTGCCGAATTCTCGGGTCTCCCCCGAACAAGGCCTCTGTACAGATCCTCCGCAGGAACAACCGCTCGAAACGCGACATGACCGCCCCCGGGACCGGGAGCGGATTCGGAGGCCGTCCCCGACGCTTCCGCCGGATCCCGGCAATGAGTGCTTTCCGCCATCGCGGGTTCACAGTCCTGTGGAGTTCGATGCTCCTCTACCGCCTCGGATTCTGGATAGGGTCGATCACCTTCCAGTGGCTGGTGGCGCGGGTCACCGACAACAGTCCTTTGATGCTGGGTCTGCTGGCCTTCTTCAACCTGATCCCGATGCTGGTCATGACCCCGATCGGCGGCGTGGTGGCGGACCGGGTGGGTCGGAGCCAGATCATGGTCGTGACCCAGTTCTTCATGGCTGCGGCCGCCGGACTCCTGACGCTCCTGGTAGTGCTGGGGCGGGCCGACTCCTTGTTCGTCCTGTTCAGTTTCGCATTCGTCTTCGGAGTCGTCCTTTCCTTCAACGCGCCCGCCAACCAGGCCGCGGTTGCCAACTCGGTCCCGGACGAGGACCTGAGGAGTGCCATCTCCCTCAATTCGATCGGCCTCAACCTGGCCAGGATCGGAGGTCCGGCGCTGGCCGCGCCCCTCATCCTGGCGTGGGGCGCGGGTGCCAGCTTCGGACTGTGGGCACTGGTGAGCGTCATCGCCGCGATAGGGATCTGGACGATCACTCTGAGACCCTACGAGCCCGAACCCGACACCCTGGGCGTGATGGGGCGGATCGCACAGGGCTTCGATCATGTGCGCGAGCGTCCCCCGGCACTCCTGGCCCTCACCCTGGTTGCGGTGGTGACGGTCTTCGGGCAGTCCTACTCGGCGGTCGTGGCCGTGATCGCCTACGACACCCTCGGCGCGGGCGATCGCGCCTTCACCCTCCTGGTGACCTTTACCGGGATCGGAGCGATGCTGGGCGCACTGGCAGCGGGGACCGGACGGCTGTCCTTGAGCCTTCCGCGTCTCACGATGTGGGCAGTGGGCTACTCGGTGGTCCAGGCAGCGTTCGGGATGTCCCGCACCTTGTGGCTGTCGCTGGTTCTCATCGCCGTAGTGGGAGGGCTCAACTTCTTCCTGATGACTTCTCTGAACGTGCTCCTGCAGAACCTCACCGCCGAGTCCAAGAGGGGAAGGGTCATGAGCTTGTTCATGCTGGCGTGGGGCGGGCTCTACCCGGTGGGGGGTCTGGCAGTCGGTTTCGTCGGCGAACTCATCACGGTGCCGAACACCCTGGTGTTGTTCGCCGGGGTACTCATCGTGCTGAGCCTGGGGATCGGCCTGGCCGGTCGGCGCTCCGATGGCAACCGTCATCGGGACTTGCTGTAGATCTCGCGCAGCCTGGGGTCCAGCCAGGCGTAGAGGACATCGACCGCGGTGTTGAGCACCAGGAAGAACGCGGCCAGGAATAGGGTGGCGCCCGTGGCTACCGGGATGTCCTGGTTCCGGAGCGACAGCACCATCAGCCGTCCCACCCCGGGAATGGTGAAGACCGTCTCGACGATCACCGTTCCGCTGATCAGCACGCCGACGAGCAGACCGACCACCGTGGCGGCGGGCACGACCGCGTTGGGGAAGGCCAGATGCCGGAGTACGGCCCGCTCACGCAGACCGGCAGAACGGCCGAAGGTCACGTAGTCACGCTGCAGGGTGTCGCGCATCGAGACCTGCAGGGTTCGCGAGACCAGCGCCACCGTTGCCAGGCCGAGCACCGACGAGGGCAGGATCAGATGCAGCAGATTGCCCAGGGGGTCCTCCCCGAACGGAACCCAGCCACCTGCCGGAAGAATGTCCGGCAGGTAGAGCCCGAACACCATCAGCAGCAGCAGCCCCAGCCAGAAGCTCGGAACCGACATGCCGGTCACCGTGGCTACCCGGATCGCTACCTCTCCCAGCGTTCCCCGGCGAGCCGTCGAGTAGAAACCCAGCCCGAGCCCGATCCCGGTGGCGATCACCGCCGTGAACAGAGCCAACTCGAGGGTCGGGATCGACCGGTCCACGATCAGGTCGGTCACCTCGGTGCCGTTCAGCCACGACTGTCCCAGGTCACCGCGCGCCAGTCGAGCCAGGAACCGCGAGTACTGGACGGCCAGGGGCTGGTCCAGGCCCAACTCGCGGGCGTCGATTCCGCCGAAGATCATGGCGATGTTCCCCGGGGTGAGGGAGACGAGCAAGAAAATGAGGGTCACGACCACCCACATGACCACCGCGGAAGTGATCAAGCGCCTGACCAGGAAACGCCAGAGGAGTCCCTGCGTCATGAACAGTCCGAAGAACTGGACTCCCAGCTCCGGACTCCGGCGGGCTGCCCGACCAAGAGGTTGGTGTGTCGTCCCTTCACCGCCCGTCTACCGATGAGACGATTCTCTCTCAGAGCAGAACGGGTTCCTGCCTCCACCGGTTCGGACCACCCTTCTACGGGTGCTCGGGGTGGCGGCCCCTGTGCTTCGCCCATCGCTTCGCCTCCCGCGGTCCCACACCTACCAGAGTCTCCATGCGCTCGCTGACCGCGAACATGGTTACACCCAGGTCCAGATAGCGGCCGAACCATGCACGGAACCGACTCGGGTCCGGGTTCCCGGTGAGGGTGAAGGCCGGGGCGATAGCCGACTTGGCGAGCGCGGTGGCTTCTTCCCCGGCGCCCTTCTCCGCCAACCGGCGAACCTCCATGGCCGCATCCCACAGCCCGCCGTGACGCCAGAGCGAATCGAACCCGGGGTAAGCGCAGTGCAGGACGATGTTGGCCAACCACGACGTCTTCCGGGCGTTCAGGAAAGGGTCGTCGGTGTCGGTCAGGAAATGGGTCTCCACACACAACTCGAACCCGTCGAGCGAGCGACCCGCGCGGTCCGCACCCTCCCGGACTCGGTCCCACGCCCAGCGGAGGTAGGCGGGCGAGGCGTGCTCGAGGATCACACCGTCCGCCCATGCCCCTGCCACTCGGAGCATCATCGGCCCGACGGCCGCGACGTAGATGGGCGGGGTACGCAGGGGGACCAGGTCGAGGGACGCATGCCGGACCCGGATGGTCTTACCGCGGTAGCGGATCCGGCCGGACCGGCTCCGCTCGATCCCGGGGACATCCTCCCCGAACAGGGCCCTGTAGAGCTTGACCGTATCCTCCATCCGGGCGGCCGGCCGCTCGAACTGCAGGCCCATCACATCCTCCACCATGTAAGGCATCGAAGCGCCTAGCCCGAGGGAGAAGCGGCCGCCCGACACGGCGTCGACCCAGGCGGCTCCGGACGCGAACAGGGTTGGAGAGTGGCCGAAGACTCCCATGATCCTGGAACTCACCTCCACCCGGGTGGTTTCCCGGGCGATGAGGGTCAGGGCCGGGAACAGTTCGCTGCATCCGAAGTCGGCGAGGCAGACAACGTCGAATCCCTCCGCTTCCTGGGCGAGCGAGGTCTCCACCACATGGTCGGGTGTGATCCTTCCCTCCCAGCCGGGAATGGTTCCGTGATTGGCCTGGGTGGCGAAGCGGACCCTCACCGGAGTCGACCCGCCGAGAGAAGCAGATCTGCGTTGTCAGGGTGAGCACGGGAGAAGGACACCATCAGGTGTCGAGCAGTCCCGCGTTCGCTTTCGGCACCCATGTCGGATCCTCTCTGCTCGGGGAGTTGTGGAAGTGTACATTTGGGCTTCGAATACGCCTCTCCTGGAGGAAGCTTGGAACGTCGAATCATCAGCACGAGCATGGGCCACGTTCACGTCGCCCTGGAGGGTGACCCCGGTTCGCCGCCGGTCGTCCTCCTTCACCAGACCCCCCGCTCCACCGACGAGTTTGCCGAGGTCATCCCCCTCCTAGCCGGATCGCGGCGGGTCATAGCCATCGACACGCCCGGCTACGGCGCCTCCGACCACCCGGAGACTCCGCCCAGCATGGAGGACTACGCCACGGTCGTGGCCGAGGTGCTCGGGACCGTGGGCGGGGGGCCCGCCTACATATGCGGTCATCACACCGGGGCCATCATCGCCGTCGAGGTGGCGGCCGCGTATCCCGAGCTCACGAGAACGGTCATCGCTTCGGGTCTGATCTATGTCGACGACGAGGTGCGCGCCGACCTCGGACCCCGGTTCAAGCAGTGGACCGCCCAGGCCGACGGATCGCATCTGATGGCGCACTGGGAGCGGCTTTCCCACTGGACGGCGCCCGACACCGCGCTCACCCAGCGGCTCCTCGTCGACGTCTACCGGGCGGGTGAGACCAGCGAGTTCGGCCACTTCGCCTGCCTCTCATACGACATGGAGGCCCGTCTCCCGCTTGTACGCAGGCCGGTCCTCATCCTGACCGGGAACGACGACCCGTTCATCACGCCCAAGATGATCCGGCAGTTGACCGCCGCCCTCCCCGACAGCGAACTCGCCTACATAGACGGCAGCGTCTTCCTGCCCAACGAGAACCCGGAAGGTTTCGCGGATGCGGTCCTGGCGTTCATCTGACCTCGGGTGGGAGGAACTCCGATGAATCTGGACACCGCCCTGCAGGTCGTGGAAGCGGCCCGCAGGACTGCGGACGAGATCGGCGTTCCGATGGCGATCGCGGTGATGGACGCCGGGAAGCACCCGGTCGTGATGGTGCGGATGGACGGCGCCCTGCCGCTGGCGGTCGACACCGTGCTCGCCAAGGCGCGTACCGCCATCCAGTACGGCTGCACGACGGGAGAGGTCCTGGAGGCGGCTAGGGGCAACCCCACTGTGTACGACTCCTTCCTAACGGCGGCGCCGGATCCGATGGTCTACTCCCGCGGCGGGATCCCGCTCCGGGTGGACGGTGTGATCGTGGGCGCGGTCGCGGCCTCGGGAGCAGACGGCGACCTGGACGAGCAGGTAGCGGGAGCGGGTGCCGACGCCTTTGCAGCAATCGAGACGTCGGCTACCGGCTCCGCGCCACCGGGCGGCTAGTGTCCTGTATCGGGAATTCGCTGGAGATAGCCTCCTCCGCCTGACACGCACCGGTTCCGGGGAGCCGAGACCGCGAAAACCGTCGAGGCGGTCTCCTCCGGCGGGCCCTCCCCCAACCGCCACCTCCTCGGCGTCGAACGCGTCCCGCCGTACCCTCTGCGAGGGGCTGGGTGGACAACATGAA